>NZ_JBFAKK010000006.1:0-503800 GCF_040655735.1 Phytomonospora sp. NPDC050363 | reverse complement strand
GTTCGCGATGACCGCCCGGGTGGCGGTTCCGGCGGTGGATATCAGCGTCGCGATGACCGCCCGGGTGGCGGTTCCGGCGGTGGATATCAGCGTCGTGACGACCGCCCGGGTGGCGGCCGCGACTTCCGCGACCGTGGGGACGACCGCAGGCCGCCTCGCGACCGCGACGACCGCGGTGACCGCCGTTCCGGCCCTCCTGAGGGCGACGACCGCAACCGTGCCGGCGAGAACCCGCCGGTGCTGGCGGGCGGCACCGAGCTCAACGAGCCGACGCTGCCGGACGACGTCGACTACCGCGAACTCGACCGCGAGGTCCGCGAGGGCCTCAAGTCCCTGCCGAAGGGTCTGGCCGAGCGGGTCGGACGTCACCTGGTCATGGCCGGCCGGGTCCTCGAAGAGGACCCGAAGCTCGCACTCGAGCACGCCGCGGTCGCGCGCCGGCTGGCGTCGCGCATCGGCGTCGTTCGCGAGGGCGCGGGCCTGACGGCCTACCTCGCCGGCGAGTGGCAGATCGCGATCTCCGAACTGCGCACCGCCCAGCGACTCAACGGGACGCAGGACTACGTCGCCATCATCGCCGACTGCGAGCGTGCCCTGGGCCGCCCGGAGCGGGCTGTGGACGCGTGGCGCGAGGCCGACCAGTCGGCGCTCAACGAAGAGGTCCGCATCGAACTGCTGATCGTCGCCGCGGGTGCCCGCCGCGACCTCGGCCAGGACGCCGCGGCCGTGGGGATGCTCCAGATCCCCGAACTGTCCGCCAACACCGGCGAGGGCTGGCTGGCGCGACTGCGGTACGCCTACGCCGACGCGCTGAAGGCCACCGAGCGCCGGGAGGAGGCCATCGAGTGGTTCACCAAGACGCTCGAGGTCGACCCCGACGGTGAGACCGAGGCGACCGAGCGCCTGCTCGAACTCGAGGGCGTCGTGCTGCCCGAGATCGAGGACGAGGAGGAGATCCTCGCCGAGCTGGCGGCCTCCTCCGAGAAGTCCCAGGTCCCCGCGCCGGTCGGCGACGCCGGCACGTCCTCCAACGAGGACCAGGGCGACGAGGACGACGAGCGCAAGGACGACGAGCGCCGCGACGAGTCCGACGAGGACGAGTCCGACCAGGGCGACGAGTCAGACGACCGTGATGACGACGACGAGTCCGATGATCGCGACGAAGACGAAGACGAAGACGAAGACGAAGACGAAGACGAAGACGAAGACCAGGACGACGAGGACGAGTCCGCCGAGTCCGGCGACAAGGAATCCCGTCCCGGCGTGGTGAACCCGCCGTTCTCCGGCGGTGAGCGCCCGGCGAACCCGGACGAGACGCGATGACGCGGCGGCAGGCCGTCCTGCGCGGCGGCCCTGAGCCGTTGAGCCGTGAGTTCGGCCTGCTGCTGCTCGATCTCGACGGTGTGGTCTACCTGCTCGATCACCCCATCGAAGGGGTGATCGAGACCCTCGCCGCGCATCGCGGCGAGGGCGGGCGGGTCGTGTTCGTGACGAACAACGCCTCCCGGAGCCCGGAGACCGTCGCGGGCGCGCTGACCGGGATGGGCGTGGACGCCGAACCCGACGAGGTGCTCAGCTCCTCGCGGACGGCCGCGCGGGTGCTGGCGGAGCGTGTCCCGGAGGGCTCGACGGTCCTGGTCATCGGCACCGACAGCCTCGCCGACGAGGTGCGCGCCGTCGGTTTGAAGCCGGTGGACAGCGGCGACGGGTCTCCTGCGGCCGTCGTCCAGGGCTACGCGGCCGATGTGAGCTGGCGTGAGCTGGCCGAGGCGACGGTCGCCGTTCGCGGTGGCGCGTTGTGGGTCGCGACGAACCCGGACCTGACGCTGCCGTCGAAGCGCGGCCCGCTGCCCGGCAACGGCGCTTTGATCGGCGCGGTGTCGACCGCCGTGGGCCGTGGGCCGGACATCGTGGCCGGCAAGCCCGGCCCGGCGATGTTCCGGCAGGGCGCCCAGGTCGCCCCCGACCTGTCGGCCCTGGTGGTCGGTGACCGCTGGGACACCGACATCGAGGGCGCGGTGGCGGCCGAACTGCCGAGCCTGCTGGTGCTGAGCGGGATCGTGGGGCCCGCCGACGTGCTGCGGATCCCGGAGAACTCCCGTCCGGCCTACCTGGGGTGGTCCCTGGCCGACGTTCGGGTGGCTCACGCGGCTCCGGAGTGGCTTTCCGGCTCCGTGGTGGCCTGCGCGGGCTGGGAGGCCTCGGCCGAGGCCGATGCCCTGCGGTTGAGCGGATCCGGCGAGCCGCTGGACGCCCTGCGGGCACTGGCGGAGCTGGCGTGGGGTGTTCCGTCGTGGGAGCGTGTCGAGGCCGACGGCGCCGCTGCCGGTGAGGCTCTGCGGGAGCTTCGCATCGGCTGACGGCGAAGGGCTTGCGCACCCTTGTCATTATGTCCGTTATGAGCACACTGCGTTTGGTGCCGGGCCTGCGATGGTTCCGGCGGGAAGAGACCCACGTTCAGTTCGGCGTCGATCAGCGGCGCGCCGTCATCGTCGACCTCGGGGATCCGCGCCTCATCGGGCTGCTGGACCTCCTGGACGGCCGACATGACGAGCGCGCCTTTCTGCGTGCCGCCCGCCGGGCCGGCCACGATGACGGCGTGGCCGCCGAACTGCTGCGGGTACTGCGTGAGGCCGGTGTCATCGTCGACAGCGCGGCCCTGCTGCCACCGCTTCCGCGCGGTGAGACGCCGGTGGAGGTGCGCGAGGGCCTTATCGGCGAGGCCGCCGCGATCGCGCTGAGGCGGAAGGCCGCGCCGGGCACTCCGGCGGGGATGCTGGCGGCGCGCGCGGCGGCGAAGGTCCTCATCGACGGGGCCGGACCGCTCGCCGAGCTGGTCGTCGAGCAGTTGCGCTCGGCCGGCGTGGGCAAGGTGTGGTCCGGCGCCGGAGCGCGCCGGGCGCGGCCGAGTTTCGCGGTGCTCCTGGACGTCCCCCAGCCGGCGGCCCTGCTCGCCTTCGCCTGCGCCCGAAGGGATCTGCCGCATCTGGCGGTGACCCGGCGGGATGGGACGGTGTGCGTGGGGCCGCTGGTGGTGCCCTCCCGCACGGCGTGCCTCAACTGCGTCGACCTGTGGCGACGGGACCGGGATCCGGCGTGGGGGACGGTCGTGGCGCACACCCAGACGACGCGTCCGGCCGCCGAGTACCTGGAGACGCCGGTGAGATTGATCGCCGCCGGCGTGATCGTGGCGCAGGTGCTGTCCCATGTCGACGGTGGGCGGCCCTCGGCGGTCGAGGGGACCTTGGACGTCAACGCTCCCGGAGAGGTGCGGCGCAGTGGCTGGGCCCCGCACCCGCTGTGCGGGTGCGGAGTCGTCGAGCGGGCCGGCGAAACCGCTACAGCAGGGACTTCAGCTTGAGCAGGTCGAAGAGGTTCGCCTTGATCTTGACGCGGCCGGAGGTGAAGGCGCGGCCGAAGTCGAGGTCGCCGGCGACGAGAGAGAGGAGGTCGTCGCTGCCGACGATGAGGCGGATCTTGGCCTCGGGATCGTCGCCCTCTTCGAGTCCGGTGAGCTTTCCCCCGTTGAGGCGCCCGTGGAAACTGACGTCCAGATCGGTGATGTCACAGGCGAGACGGCGGTCGAGGTCGACCTTGCCGCGCAGCGACTCCGCGTTTTCGGCGAGCTTCACCGCGAGGTCGTCGAGCGCCTGGCGGCACTCCTCTTTGGTCGCCATTCGTCATTCCTCCGGGTCCTCGGATTGCACCGTTGGGCACGGTACCTCATGGGCGGCCATCGCTTCCGGGGTAGCGTGACCGGAACGCAGTGAATCAAGTAAACCGACACCGGGATGTGTGGAGGCCGAAATGCAGGACGCGTGGCGGGCTTATCTGGAGCTGGCGCTGGGCTTGACCGAGACCTCGCGGAAGCGGGCGACGAAGGTGGTCAAGAAGCTCGCGAAGCAGAGCGGTGCGACCGTCGACCAGCTGCAGACGATGGCCGAGGACCTGATGTCGGCCAGTTCGGCCAACCGGGACGCCCTGACCAAGCTGGTGCGCTACGAACTCGACCGCAATCTCGGGCGCGTCGGTCTGGCGACGTCCGAGGAGGTCGGCGAGCTCAACGACCGGGTGGCCGACCTGGAGACGAAGCTGCGTGAGGCCGAGGGCCGCGCGTCGGCGGCCGAGCGCGCCGCCGCGGCGGCGACGGTGGCGACCACGTCGGCGACCGCGCCGGTGAAGAAGTCCGCGCCGGCCAAGAAGGCAGCCCCGGCGAAGAAGGCGGCGGCCACGTCGACGTCGACGAAGCCGACCGCGGCGAAGAAGGCCGCTCCGGCGGCCAAGAAGACCGCCGCGAAGAAGACGGCGGGTGCGGCGAAGAAGACCACCGCCGCCAAGAAGACCTCCACGTCCGCGAAGAAGTCGGCGCCGGCCAAGAAGGCGGCGTCCTCCGAGGGCGAGAAGTGAGCGGTATTCCCAATCCGGCGGCGTTCGCGCGGTCCCTTGAGGGCCGTGCGGCGTCGCCCGCTTCGTCGTCCCCGGTGGACGGTGACGTCTCGGTGGTGGACGAGGCCCTCGCGGTGCTCGACGGGCTCGAAGCCCTGCCGTGCGCCGAGCGGGTGGGAGTGTTCGAGACGGTGCACGAGCGGTTGCAGGACATCCTGGCGACCGTCGACGACGCGTGATGCGCAGGCTCCGACTCGACGCCGAGCTGGTTCGCCGGGGTCTGGCGCGTTCGCGCGAGCAGGCCGGCGAGCTGATCGCCGCCGGGCGGGTCGAGGTGCGCGGGATGGTCGCCAGGAAGGCGGCCACGTCGGTGGATCCGGCCGACCCGGTACTCGTCCGCGAAGGCGAGACCGGTGACGACTACGTGTCGCGCGGCGCGCACAAGCTCATCGGTGCCCTCGACGCCTTCGGGCCCTCGGGTCTGTCGGTCGAGGGGAAGCGCTGTCTGGACGCGGGTGCTTCGACGGGCGGTTTCACCGACGTGCTGCTGCGGCGCGGCGCGCGTGTCGTCGAGGCCGTCGACGTCGGCTACGGGCAGTTGGCGTGGTCGCTGCGGACCGATGAGCGCGTGCACGTCCACGACAGGACGAATGTTCGCCATCTGACGCCCGAAGTGATCGGCGGGCGGGTCGAGGTGACCGTTGCGGATCTGTCGTTCATCTCACTGCGGCTGGTGCTGCCGGCGTTGACGGCGTGCACCCTCGACGACGGTGACGTCGTCCCGATGATCAAGCCGCAGTTCGAGGTCGGCAAGGAGCGTGTCGGCTCGGGCGGAGTGGTCCGTGACCTGGAGCTTCGTGCCGAGGCGGTGCGCGGTGTCGTGGCTGCCGCGGCGGGGCTCGGATGGGGCGTGGCGGGGGTGGCGGCCAGTCCGCTGCCGGGTCCGTCGGGCAACGTCGAGTTCTTCTGCCGCCTGCGCAAGGACGCCGGACCGCTCGACGACGGGGAGGTCCGTCGTGTCGTCGCCGAATCGGACAACGCATGATTGTCCGGTGAACGACACGACACCTTCGCCCCGGTCGGCGCTACTGGTCACCCACACAGGGCGGGCCGACAGCAGTGAGCAGGCCCGTTCGGTGGCCAAGATCCTGCGCGGCGCGGGTTTCACCGTGCGGATGCTCGCCGAGGAGGCGGTGGATCTGCCGCTTCCCGACGTGGAACTGGTCACCGGCGCGGTCTCGGCCGGTGAGGCCGAGATCGTCATCGCCTTGGGCGGTGACGGGACTTTCCTGCGCGCCGCCGAGCTGGCGCGCCCGGCCGGCGCGCCGCTGCTGGGCATCAACCTCGGGCACGTTGGCTTTCTCGCCGAGGCCGAGTGCGGTGATCTGGAGATCGCCGTGCGGCAGATCGCGGCCGGCGACTACACCGTCGAGGAGCGGTTCACCGTTGAGGTGACCGCCACACTCGATGGCGAGGTCATCGCCGAGTCCTGGGCGCTCAACGAGGCGACCGTGGAGAAGGGCATGCCCTCGCGGATGCTGGAGGTGCTCGTCGAGATCGACGGGCGCCGGCTGTCGCGGTACGGGTGCGACGGGATCGTCTGCGCGACGCCGACGGGCTCGACTGCCTACGCGATGTCGGCGGGCGGACCGGTGGTGTGGCCGGAGGTCGAGGCCCTGCTCTTCGTGCCGATCAGCGCGCACACCCTGTTCAGCCGTCCGCTGGTGGTGTCGCCGTCGTCCACTGTGGAGATCACGGTGGAGCCGCACACGACCCTGGCGGTGCTCTCCTGCGACGGGCGGCGGGTGTTCGATCTCCCGCCGGGCACGCATGTGCGGGTCCGCCGCGGTGAGCGCCCGGTGCGGGTGGTGCATCTGTCTCCGCAGTCGTTCACCGAGCGGCTGGTGGCGAAACTGCGCCTGCCCGTGGAGGGCTGGCGGCAGAACCGCACATAGATATCGGTGGGAAGTTGCGATCCGGATTGGCCATCCGTACGCCAGTGCTACTAGGGTCGGGGCTGTGCTGGAAGAGTTGCGGATCACCGGACTTGGGGTCATCGAGGACGCGAGCCTGCCGCTCGCCGACGGGCTGACCGTCATCACCGGCGAGACCGGTGCCGGCAAGACGATGGTGGTGGCCGGTCTCGGTCTGCTGTTCGGAGGTCGGGCCGACGCCGGTCGCGTGCGGACCGACGCCGGACGTGCCGTCGTGGAAGGGCGCCTTCGTCTCGACGGGCGCGACACGCGCACGTCCTCGGCGGTGCGGCAGCGTGCCGTCGACGCCGGGGCCGAAGTGGACGACGACGAGCTGCTGCTGAGCCGTACCGTCACGGCCGAGGGCCGCTCCCGTGCGCATGTCGCCGGCCGGTCCGCCCCGATCGGGGTGCTGGCTGAGCTGGGTGAGCTGGTGCTGTCGGTGCACGGTCAGTCCGACCAGATGCGCCTGCTGCAGCCGGCCGAGCAGCGTTCGGCCCTGGACCGTTACGCGGGCGCCGATCACGAGAAGCTTTACGCCGGCTACCGGGAGGCCTACGCCCAGTGGCGTCTGGCGGCCGACGAGTACGACAAGCGGCGGCGGGAGGCCAGTGAGCGCAGCCGTGAGGCGGAGCTGCTGCAACTGGGCCTGGCCGAGATCGCCGACGTGGCGCCCGAGCCGGGTGAGGACGACGCGCTGGCCGAGGAGGCGCGGCGGCTGGAGCACGCCGAGGCGCTGCGGGGTGCGGCGGTGACCGCGCACGGCGCTTTGTCGGGTGACTCCGACGCCGTCGACGAGGCCATGGACGTGCTGACGCTGCTGTCGTCGGCGCAGCGGGCCCTGGAGGCCCAGTCCGGTGTCGACTCGGCGCTCGGCGAGATGGCGGCGCGGCTGAGCGAGGCCGCGTCGGTGATCGGCGACGTGTCGGGCGATCTGGGCAGCTATCTGGCGTCGCTGGACGCCGACCCGGCGCGGCTGGAGGACATCTTCGCGCGCCGCTCGATTCTCAAGGGCCTGACGCGCAAGTACGCCGAGGACATCGACGGGGTGCTGGCGTGGGCGGAGACCGCCGCGCTGCGCCTGTCCGAGCTCGACACCTCCGACGAGGCGATGGAGTCGCTGGCGGCCGAGCGCGACCGGCTCGCCGGTGAGGTCGCGGCGCTGGCGTCGCGGCTGCTCGCCTCCCGCAAGGAGGCCGCGGGCCGGTTCGCCGAGGAGGTCAGCGTCGAGTTGACCGGCCTGGCGATGCCGCACGCGAAGGTCCTCGCCGAGGTGTCGGCGCGGGCTGCCGCGCGCGGTCCGCACCGGTTGCCCGTCGACGGTGTCGAGTGCGGGGTGGGTCCCGACGGCGCCGACGAGGTCGAGTTGCGGCTCCAGGCCAACCCCGGTTCGCCGCCGGCGTCGTTGCAGCGGGGCGCGTCGGGTGGTGAGCTGTCGCGGGTGATGCTGGCCATCGAGGTGATCTTCGCCGGTGCCGGCGGTCCGCCGACGCTGGTCTTCGACGAGGTGGACGCCGGTGTCGGGGGAACGGCCGCGGTGGAGATCGGGCGTCGGCTCGCCCGGCTCGCGCACCGGCATCAGGTTATCGTTGTGACACACCTTCCGCAGGTGGCCGCGTTCGCCGACCGGCACCTCGTGGTCGCCAAGGACGTGTCCGGGGCGGTGACCACGTCGGGCGTGCACGCGGTGATGGACACCGAACGGGCGCGTGAACTCGCGCGCATGCTCGCCGGACTCCCCGACAGTCACCTGGGGGTCGCGCACGCCGAGGAGCTCCTCGCCGTCGCCGCGAAGGAAAAGCGGGCAATTCATTCTAATTCGTGAGTGATGCGCGTGGCGTTGCCGGTTCATGGTCGACTGATGCGAGGATGGGGCCGATGCGTCTACCTACTCTGCGCCGGTCCCGCGCGGTCGAAGCCGGCACGATTGCCGGCCCGGCCCGGCTGGACCGCCGTACGAAGCGACTCACCGGCCGCCTGCGTCCCGGTGACATTGCCGTGATCGATCACCTCGACATTGACCGGGTCGCCGCCGACGCGCTGGTGGCCACCGAGGTCGCCGCCGTCATCAACGTCAAGCCGTCGATCTCCGGGCGTTACCCGAACCTGGGGCCGGAGGTCTTGGTCAAGGCAGGGATCCCGCTCGTCGACGACGTGGGCGAGGACATCTTCCAGGAGCTGCGCGAGGGCACCACCGTGCGCATCGTCGACGGGGACGTCTTCGTCGGCGACAAGGTGATAGCCAGCGGTGCGCGCCAGGACTCCGACACCGTCTCGACCGCCATGGTCGATGCCCGCGAGGGCCTGTCGGTGCAGCTGGAGGCCTTCGCGGCCAACACGATGGAGTACCTCAAGCGCGAGCGCGACCTGCTCCTGGACGGTGTGGGCGTGCCCGACATCGAGACCGCGATCAGCGGGCGTCACTGCCTGATCGTGGTCCGCGGGTACGACTACAAGGAGGACCTCGACGTTCTTCGGCCCTACATTCGCGAGTTCAAGCCTGTCCTGATCGGCGTCGACGGCGGCGCCGACGCGCTCGTCGAGGCCGGCTACACCCCCGACATCATCGTCGGGGACATGGACTCCGCCTCCGACGACGTGCTCCGCTGCGGCGCCGAGGTGATCGTGCACGCCTTCACCGACGGCCGAGCGCCGGGCAAGGCGCGCCTCGACGACCTGGGCATCCCGTCGATCTCGTTCCCGGCGGCGGCCACCAGCGAGGACATCGCCATGCTCATCGCCGACGAGAAGGGCGCCGAGCTGATCGTCGCCGTCGGCACCCACGCCACCCTCGTGGAGTTCCTCGACAAAGGCCGCGGCGGCATGGCCTCGACCTTCCTGACGCGCCTGCGGGTCGGCGGGAAGCTCGTCGACGCCAAGGGCGTCTCGCGTCTCTACAAGCAGAACGTGTCGGTGTCGTCCCTGCTGCTGCTGGTGCTCGCCGGGGTCGCGGCGATGGCGGCGGCGCTGACGGTGTCGACGGTCGGGCGCTCCTACCTGGAGGTCGTCACCGAATGGTGGGACGACCTCATCTTCTCGCTTCAAAGGTTGTTCTAGTGATCAATTTCCGCTACCACCTGGTATCCCTCACCGCGGTGTTCCTCGCCCTGGCCATCGGGCTGGTGCTGGGCACGGCGGCGTTGAACGGTCCCGCGGTCGACTTCCTCAACGACCGGGTGAACTCGCTGGCCAAGGAGAACGACGGCTACCGCGAGAACCTCGACCAGCTTCGCGACCAGGTGGAGTCCGAGGAGGACTTCGCCCGCCAGATCGCGCCGACGGCGCTGGCGGGCAAGCTCACCGACCAGTCGATCCTGATCGTGACGGTCTCGGGAGCCTCCGAGGACGACGTCCTCGGAGCCCGGGAGATGCTCGGCTACACCGGCGCGACGATCACCGGCGAGCTCGGCATCACCGACAACTTCACCGATCCGGCCAACAACGACGAACTGCTGGAGCTGTCGACCGAGCTGCTGCCGACCTCGGTGGCCAACCTGCCCAACAACAGCGTCGGTGTCGAGACCGCCTCGGCGCTGCTGACGGCCGTGCTGATGACCGCGACCCCGAACGTGACCGCCGCCGAGCAGAAGAAGGTCCTGGCGGGCTTCACCGAGGCGCAGATGATCACCGGCAAGGAGAACTTCAAGGGCGACCGCGCCACCGCCGTGCTCATCGTCACCGGCAAGCCTTACGCCGACGCCGACGCCGAGGCGCGCAACAACAAGGTCGTCACCACCGCCGCGCAGTTCGACGGCGGCGGTACGGCGGTGCTGACCTGTCCGGGCATCGGCGGGCAGGGCAACGTGGTGACCGCGGTTCGCAACGACCCCGCGCTGAACGCTTCGATGTCCACCGTGGACAATATCTCCACCCCGCAGGGGCAGCTGGCGGCCGCGCTCGCGCTCTCCTACGACCTGGCCGGCCACGTCGGTGACTACGGCACCGGTACCGGAGCCGAGTCGACGGTGCCGATGCCTCCCGCCTAAGAGGGGCCTCGCGACCGCTTCGACGACCCCGACAGGAGAACCATGGGAATGTTGTCCCGGCTGGTGCTGGCCGGTACCGGCATCCTCGTCGCCCGCGGGGCGATGACGGCGCTGCGCCGCTCGCCGCTGGCGCACAGCCTCGAACGCGTCAACCACAAGGGCAAGTCGATCAGCCTCGCCGCGGGTCCCGCGGCGGCCGTGGGCGCCTCGGTCAGCGCCGCCGCCGGCGCGAAGAACCCGCGCGCCGCCGTCGCCGCCCTCACCGCCGGCCTGGGCGCCGGAGCGGTGGGGCTCTACGACGACGTCGTCGGAGCGCGTGAGGACCAGAAGCAGTACAAGGGCTTCAAGGGCCACCTCGCCGCCCTCCAGGACGGGAAGGTCACCAGCGGGCTGGTGAAGATCGTCGGCGTGGGCGCCGCCGGTCTGACCGCCGTGGCCCTGATCGACGCCGACCGGCGCCGCGACGGCCGCCTGTCGCTGTTCGACACGCTCGTCGGCGCCGGAGTGGTCGCCGGTGCCGCCAACGTCATCAACCTCCTCGACCTGCGGCCCGGCCGCGCGCTCAAGGCGACGATGGCGCTGGGGCAGCTCGCCGGTCTGGGCAAGACGCCCGCCAGCGGCGACCTCGTCAGCGGCCCCGTCGCGGCCGCGGGCGCGCTCATCGGCGAGGACCTCGACGAGAAGGTCATGCTCGGCGACGCCGGCGCCAACGCGCTCGGCGCCCAGCTGGGCCTCGCGCTGACCGCCAAGACCGGCCGCTACGGCCGCCTCGGCCTGTTCGCGCTGTTCGCCGCCGCCACCGTCGCCAGCGAGAAGGTCAGCTTCACCAAGGTCATCGAGGCCACCCCCGTTCTGCGCGAGATCGACCGCTTCGGGCGCAAGTCGTGATCCTGCCCGGCGGTACCCACGCGGAGGCCGCGGACTGATGACGGCCGCCGCCACGAGTAGAGGCGGCCGGATCGGCGGAGCCGCCACGCTCATCGCCGGGATCACCGTGCTGAGCCGGCTCGCCGGCTTCGCGCGAGTCCTCGTCTTCGCCTGGGCCGTCGGCGTCACCGACCTGGGCAACATCTACCAGACGGCCAACACCGTCCCCAACATCATCTTCGAGATCGTCGCCGGGGGCGCCCTGGCCAGCCTGGTGATCCCGGTCCTCGCCGCGCCCATCGCCCGCAAGGACCCCGCGACGGTCTCGCGCACCGCCTCGGCGATGCTCACCTGGGCCCTGGTCATCCTCGTGCCCATCGCGGTGGCCGTGACGGTCTTCGCCGACCCGATCATCGGACTGCTCTCGGCACAGGCCGAACCCGAGATGGCCGCCGTAGGCGCCCGCATGCTGCGGGTCTTCGCGCCACAGCTGCCGCTCTACGGCATCGGCGTCGTCCTGACCGGCGTCCTGCAGGCCCACCGCCGCTTCGCGTGGCCCGCACTGGCGCCGCTGCTGTCGAGCGCGACCGTGATCGTCGCCTACACCGTCTACGGAACGATGGGCGAGCCCGATAACCTCGCCGGCGTCTCCCGCACCGGAGAACTCGTCCTGTCGGTCGGCACCACCCTCGGCGTCGTCGTGCTCTCGGGATGCCTCGTCGTGCCGACCCTCCGCCTCGGCGTACGGCTGCGGCCCCGCCTCGCCTTCGGCGACAGCATCGGCCGCAGGGTCAAGGCGCTCGCACTCGCCGGCGCGGTCACCGTCGCCGCCCAGCAGCTGTCGGTGCTCGTCGTCATCTACCTGAGCAACCCGCCCGCCCCGCAGGGCACGCTGGTCAACTACACCATCGCCAGCACCCTCTACCTGCTGCCATGGGCCGTCCTGGTCGTACCCGTGGCGACCGCCGCCTACCCGGCGCTCGCCGACGCCCACGCGACCGGGGACACCGCCCGCTACGACGGCACCCTGTCCTCGACGACCCGCGCCGTGCTGCTCCTCTCCGGCCTGGGCACGGTCGCGCTGATCGTCCTCGCCCGGCCGCTCGCGGACTTCCTCAACCCGATCCTGTCCGGCGAGCCCGACCCCGCGCAGCTGTCCGCCGCGGTCATCGGCCTCGCGCCCGGCCTGCTCGGCTACGGCCTCTACGCACTGCTGTCGCGAGCGCTCTACGCGCGCGGCGACACCGCCCGCGCCGCGATCGCGACCGTCATCGGCTGGGGCGTGGTGATGGCCGCCACCATGATCCTCGCCGCGACGCTTCCCCGCGCCGACCGGATCCTCGCCGTGACCCTCGGCAACTCCATCGGCATGGCCGTCATCGGAGCCGCCCTGATCACCGCCGTCGCCGTGCGCGCGGGAGCCTCCGCGCTGGTCGGCGTCGCGCGGGCCTTCGGCGTCGTCGTCCTCGCCACCGGACTCGCGCTGGCCGCCGGGCTTCCCGTGGTGTCACTGACCGAGGGCCTGCCGCCCCTGTTGTCCGGGGTCTGCGCGGGAGCCGTCGTGCTAGTCGTCTACGGTGCGGTGACGGTGCTGCTCGACCGCCACGACGTCCGCCCCCTCATCGGGCGCGTCACGCGAAAGCTCAGGCGGGGATGAACGTGGAGATGAACGTGAACACATTCGACGGTAAGCGCGTGTTCCTGGTGCTGGGCACCAGCACCGGGGGAGTGGGCGCCCACGTGGCGTCCATCGCCGAAGGCCTGGCCGCCGCCGACGCGCGCGTCACCGTGTGCGGACCCTCGGCCACCGAGGAGCTGTTCGGCTTCACCGCCAAAGGCGCCCGCTTCGTGCCCGTGGAGATCTCGGCCGGCCTCGACCCCGTCGCCGACGCCCGCGCCACCCGCCGACTTCGCAAGGCCCTGCGCGGCCCCGGCGGCTCCATCGCCGCCGACCTCGTGCACGCCCACGGCATGCGCGCCGGCCTCGTCGCCCGCGCCTCCCGCCCGGTCGGCGTGCCCCTCGTGGTCACCTGGCACAACGTGCTCATGGCCGAGGGGCCCAAAGCCCGCATCCTCGGTGCCGCCGAGACCCTCGTGGCCCGCGGCGCCGACCTCTCCCTGTGCGTGTCCGACGACCTCGTCACCCGCGTCCTCAAGCTCGGCGGCCAGGACGTGCGCTTCGCGCCGATCCCCGCGCCGTTCCTGCCCGAGACCACCCGCACCGCCGACGACGTCCGCGCCGAACTCGGCGACTCCGACCGCCGGCGTCCCCTCATCCTCGCCATCGGCCGCCTGCACCCGCAGAAGGGCCACGCCGTCCTCATCGACGCCGCCGCCGCGCTCGCCGACCGTGACCCCAAGCCGCTGTTCGTGATCGCCGGCGAGGGCCCGCAGCGCGCCGAGCTCGCCGAACGCGTCGAACGCACCGGCGCGCCCGTGCGGTTCCTCGGCCACCGCGCCGACATCGCCGACCTGCTCGCCGCGGCCGACATCGTCGCCTCCACCAGCCAGTGGGAGGGCTACCCCCTCTTCGCCCAGGAGGCACTGCGCTCGGGAACCCCGCTGGTCGCCACCCGCGTCGGCGGCGTCCCCGCCGTCGTCGGCGAGGCCGCCAGCCTCGTTCCCCCCGACGACCCCGAGGCCGTCGCCGAGGCGATCGCCAAACTCCTCGACGACCCCGAAGCCCGTGAGCGCCTCTCGAAGGCCGGGATCGACAAGGCCGCCGGCCTGCCGACCGTCGAAGACGGCATGGCGCAGGTCCGTGCCGTCTACCGGGAGCTGACCGGGGCGTGATCGGTCACCAGGACAGCCACGGGGGAGGACCGCGACACTGATGTCGACGCCGGCGAAACGATGGTCCGCACAACGCCTGCGCCACTGGTGGGATCTGCACTGGCGCGGCAGCCTGGCGTGGTTCGCCGTCGCCGCGATGATGTTCGTCGCCGGCCTCGAACTCCTGCCCCGCCCGTCCGGCGGCACCGAGCGCAACAACGTCGAGTACGTCGTGATCGTCGGCGTCACCGGACTGCGCTGGGACGACGTGACCCCGCAGAACACTCCGCACCTGTGGAGTCTCGCGCAACAGGGCTCCATCGCGTCCCTGTCGGTCCGCTCCGCCAGCAGCCTCACCTGCTCCACCGACGGCTGGTACACCCTCTCGGCCGGAGCCCGCGCCGCCGGCGGCGAAGAACCCGTCGACGGTGTGTGCCCGCCACTGGCCGAAGAGGGCATCGAGCCCGACCCCGGCGGCGACGGCGCCCACATCCCCGGCCAGGAAGCCGCCGTCAACCGCAACCGCAGCCGCAACAAGGGTGCCGAGGTCGGCGCGCTCGCCGAGTCGGTGCGCTGCACCGTGGCCGTCGGCCCCGGCGCCGCCTATGCCACCGCGCGTCCCACCGGCCGCGTCGACACATACACCGAGGACCTTCCCGAGGACCCCGCCGAGGCCGCCGAGCTCCTGTCGAGCTGCGCGCTGTCGGTCGTCGACCTCGGCTCACTGCCCGAGACGCCGTCCCGCGCGGCGGTCGCCGCGCGCATGGACACCGAGCTCGCCGCGATCATCGCCGCGCGCCCGCAGAACTCGCTGCTGATGGTCGCCGGCATCGCCGACACGCAGGCTCCGCCGCGCCTGCACGCCGCCATCGCCGACGGCCCCGGCCTCGACGACGGCTGGCTGAGCTCGGCGAGCACCAACCGCACCGGCTACATCCAGCTGGTCGACCTCGCGCCGACGGCGGTGCAGGCGCTGGGGCGCTCGCAGTCGCAGGCCTTCCAGGGCGTCCCGGCCGACGTCGAGAAGGGACGCCCGGACGATCTGGCCGCGGCGATCGAGGACCTCGCCGACGCCGATCACCAGGCGGCCGCGCAGCACGCGACGGTCGGCCGCTATCTGATGATCTTGACGGTCGGCCTGTTCATCCTGTTCATCGCCGCGACCCCGGTGCTGCACCGGATGCGCCGCGGCCACGGGCCGGTCGGGATCAGACCGCCCTCGCCCTGGACGATGCGGATGCTGGTGGGCAGTGCGGTGGCCGGCGCGCTGTCGCTGCCGGCGGCGATCCTCAGTGACCTGGTGCCGTGGTGGCGGGCGTGGAACCCCTTCCTGGTGTTCATGGTCGTGTCGGTGGCGATCACGCTGGCTCTGACGGCCGGTGCGCTGCTGCTCCCGCGCCGGCGGACGCCGTTGCGGCTGATGACGCTGGTGTCGAGCGCGGGCGCGATCGTGGTCGCGGTCGACGTGCTGACCGGTGGCGGGTTGCAGCTCAACGGTGTCGCGGGCTACTCGGCGCTGGAGGGCGGGCGCTACTCGGGTCTGGGCTCGGTCGGGTTCGGCGTGTTCGCCGCCGGGCTGATGACCTCCGCCGGGTGCATCGCGCAGAACACCGCGCGCCGTTGGCGGCCGCTGGTGATCGCGGCCCTCGGCACGATCGGGATCCTGATCGTGGGAAGTCCGCAACTGGGCGCCGACCCGGCCGGAGCGATCGGGCTGACCGCCGGTGTGTGTCTGGCGGCGGTGATCTCGACCGGCGGGTGGCTGACCTTCGCGCGGCTGGCCTGGGCGACACTGGCCGGTGTCGGGGTGATGCTCGCCTTCGCGGCGATCGATCTGACGCGCGACGAACTCGACCGGGGACCGCTCGGGCGCTTCGTCGCCGGCGTCGGTTCCGGCACGTCGAACGGAACCCTGCGCGACATCGCCGAGTCGGACGTCGTCGCGGTGGCGACCAGTTGGCTCACGGTGCTGGTGCTGGGCGCGGCGGGCTTCGTGGGGCTGGTGCTGCTGCGCCCGTCCGGCGGGCTGAAACGGGCGTTCGGGCTGTATCCGGCGGTGCGCGGGGGATTCGTCGGGGCGACGGTCGCGGCGGTGCTGGGCGGGCTGCTGGACGGCAGCGGGCTCTACGCCGCCGGGGCGGCTGCGGCGATCACCGTCCCGTTGGCCGTGATCGTGGCCCTGCGGGTGCTGGCGCGTGCGCAGGTGCGCGGCGAGAAGCGTCGCCGGCGGATCGTCACGGTCACGGGGGTCTCCTCGCGGCCGGGTGCGACATCGGTCCCGGCGACGGCCGCGGCCCGAACTCCGCAGGCCGCCGAGAGCACCGAGGACCCGGCGCCGGAAGTCGACGGCGGGAAGGCGGGCAAGGCCGCACCGGTGCCGGAGTAGGCCGCCCGTTCGGCTCCACTCCGGTTCGGCGAATCACCATATATCGCCCAGGCGGTTCGCAACCACCCTCTTGGCGGGCTTCCCTCAGTGGATCCGGTCGACCCGCCAAGGGCGCAGGTCGGCGCGGTGTTACTGTGGAATCCCGTGGATAGCGTGGCTGCCACACAACTGAGACAAGCCACGCCTGACGGCTACCACGGGAGACGGCATTGGCCACCTCGGCACGGAATTCGGCGCGAACCACGAAGCACATCTTCGTCACCGGAGGCGTCGCCTCCGCGCTCGGCAAGGGCCTGACGGCCTCGAGCCTCGGAAATCTTCTCACCGCGCGCGGTCTGCGCGTCGTGATGCAGAAGCTCGACCCTTACCTCAACGTCGACCCGGGCACGATGAACCCGTTCCAGCACGGTGAGGTCTTCGTGACCGAGGACGGCGCCGAGACCGACCTCGACGTCGGCCACTACGAGCGGTTCCTGGACCGCGCGCTGTCGGGCCGGGCGAACGTCACCACCGGCAAGGTCTACTCCAAGGTCATCGCCAAGGAGCGACGCGGCGAGTACCTCGGCGACACCGTCCAGGTCATTCCGCACATCACCAACGAGATCAAGGACCGGGTCAAGGCCATGGCCGAGCCCGATCCCGACGACCCGGCGAGCCGGGTCCCCGACGTGGTGATCACCGAGGTCGGCGGAACCGTCGGCGACATGGAGTCGCTGCCGTTCCTGGAGGCGATCCGCCAGCTGCGCCACGACCTGGGCCGCGACAACGTCTTCTACCTCCACGTCTCCCTCGTGCCCTACCTCGCCGCCAGCGGTGAGCTCAAGACCAAGCCGACGCAGCACTCGGTGGCCGCGCTGCGCAACATCGGCATCCAGCCCGACGCGATCGTCTGCCGCAGCGACCGGGAGATCCCCGAGCACCTCAAGGCCAAGATCGGCCTGTACTGCGACGTGGAGACCGAGGCGGTCATCTCGACCGCCGACGCGCCGAGCATCTACGACATCCCGAAGGTGCTGCACCGCGAAGGGCTCGACGTCTACGTCGTGCGGCGGCTGAGCCTGCCGTTCAAGGACGTCGACTGGACGGCCTGGGACGACCTGCTCGACCGGGTCCACAACCCCGACGAGCGGATCACCGTCGGCATCGTCGGCAAGTACGTCGACCTGCCCGACGCGTACCTGTCGGTGGCCGAGGCGGTCCGCGCGGCAGGGTTCGCCCACCGCGCGCACGTCGAGATCCGCTGGATCGAGTCCGACTCCTGCCGTACGCCCGAGGGCGCCGCCAAGGCGCTGTCCGACGTGCACGGCGTGATCATCCCGGGCGGCTTCGGTTCGCGCGGTGTGGAGGGCAAGATCGGCGCGATCGACTACACCCGCCGCAACGGGCTGCCGACTCTCGGCCTGTGCCTCGGCCTGCACTGCATGACGATCGAGGTGCTCCGGCACGTCGGCGGGCTCGCCGGCGCGAACTCGGTCGAGTTCGACGACAACTGCGAGCATCCGGTGATCGCCACGATGCCCGATCAGGCCGACATCGTCGCCGGCCGGGGGGACATGGGCGGCACGATGCGCCTGGGCGCCTACCCGGCCGAGCTCGAACCGGGATCGCTGGTCGCCGAGGCGTACGGGTCGACCAGCGTCAGCGAGCGCCACCGGCACCGCTACGAGGTCAACAACGCCTACCGCGAGCCGTTGACCAAGGCCGGTTTCATCATCTCGGGCACCTCGCCCGACGGTCGCCTGGTGGAGTTCGTCGAGCTGGAGCGCGACCTGCATCCGTTCTTCGTGGCCACGCAGGCGCACCCGGAGCTCAAGTCGCGTCCGACGCGCCCGCACCCGCTGTTCACCGCCTTCGTCGGCGCCTCCATGAAGCACGCCGCCGGGGACCGCCTGCCCGTCGCCTCCATCGACGACGAGCTGGCGGTGTCGTGAGCGGACACGAATACCGGGTCCGTTCGAGCACGGAGCGTTTCGCCGGTCCGCTGTTTCGCATCGTGACCGACGAGGTCGAGATGCCCGGCGGCGCGGTCGCCGCGCGCGACTACATGCGTCACATCGGCGCGGTCGGCGTGGTTGCCCTCGACGACGACGACCGGGTGCTGCTGGTCCGCCAGTACCGGCATCCGGTGCGCGAGTACCTGTGGGAGCTTCCCGCCGGGTTGCTCGACGTCGACGGTGAGGAGCCGGTCAAGACGGCCGCGCGGGAGCTGGCCGAGGAGGCCGACCTGACGGCGGAGACCTACCGGCACCTGACCGACGCGCTGGTGAGCCCGGGCTGCTCCAACGAGCGGATCCGGTTGTTCCTGGCGCGCGGGCTGCGCGAGGTGCCCGACGCCGAGCGCCATGTCCGCACCCATGAGGAGGCGGAGATGACCACGCGCTGGTGGACTCTCGACGAGGCCGTCGCCGGCGTTCTCGACGGGCGCATCTCCAACGCGGCGTGCCAGATCGGGGTTCTGGCGGCTGCGGCGCTGCGCGAATAGACGACATCCGAGGGCGCGGCCGCACAGCGGCCGCGCCTTTTCGTGCCCTCGCAGCGCCGTCCGAAGATCCGAAGGGACGCGGCGGTTTCGGTGCCTGGAATCGTGTGCGGTGAGTGCTGGGCACATCAAGATTCTTCGGCGGTATGCCGGATCGCCGGTTTTTGCGGCGGGTCGCGGACGGACCGTGACGGTCTCGATGACGGTCCGTGTTGCCCTTCCGGTCCCCGGAGCTGCCCTAAGGGCTCTGAGCTGGATGTCCTTTCGCGCCGACTTCGCGCGAGTTCACTGAATCCACGAAAAACCGGGTCCTACCGCCCAGTATTTGGGAAGCGGGACCCGGTCGGGTGGTCTGCGTCAGGAGCGCAGCAGGCGCCCTTCGGCGTCGGTGGCGTTGCTCGAAGCGAGCAGCACGATGCCGTCCACGAGCGGCCAGATGTAGCAGGTCGCCCAGCCGAACAGCAGCTGGCAGACGGCGATGCCGATGTGGCCGGTGTAGAAGCGCCCCACACCGAAGCCGCCGAGAAAGATCTGCAGCAGGCCGGCGGTGAGCTTCGACTTGTCCGAAAGCGGACGCCCGGTCACGGGGTCGACACCGTATCCGCCGCCGACGGTCGAGTATCCCGGCATGGGAACCGCGACCGGAACCGGCTGGTAGATCGGCTGCGGCTGGTAAACAGGCTGCTGGTAGCCCTGCGCGTACGGATCGGCGGGCTGCGCGTACGGGTCGGTGTAACCCGACGGCTGCGACGCGGGATAGCCCGACACCGGCTGGCCGGGCAGCTCGTACGAGGAGCCGGCGGCCGGAGGCGGCTGCTGCCCGTACTGCGGCTGCTGCCCGTACGGGTCACCCTGGGACGGATACGGAGAGGTCATACCCGCACGATATCCCACGGTTGCCCCACCCTTTCGACCGGAAATGCCGTCCGAGCGGTCAGCTTCTCAACAGACGTCCCTCGGAGTCCGTCGCGGTGCTCGACGACAGGATCACGATCCCGTCGATGAGGCCCCACAGACCCATCCCGCACCACGGGAGGACCAGGAAGAAGCCCAGGCAGCCGAGGGTGACGGTGACCGCGAGCTGCGCGATGGCGATGCCGATGTGGCCGGTGTAGAAACGCCCCACGCCGAAGCCCCCGAGGAAGATCTGCAGCAGACCCGCGGTCGTCTTCGACTTCTCCGAGTACTGCCGGCCGGTCAACGGGTCGACGTAGCCGCCGGAGGAGTAGGCCGCCATCGGCACCGCTACGGGAACCGGCTGGTAGACGGGCTGCTGGTAGGCCGGCGGGTACGGCTGGGCGTAAGGGTCGTGCTTCTGCGCGTACGGGTCGGCCTGCGGCTGGGCGTATGGATCGCCCTGTTGGCTGTTGTACGGGTCTGTGTAGCCGCTGGGCTGCGGCTGTGGGTATCCGCTGGGCTGCGGCGCGGGGGGACCCTGGGCGGGCTGGCCGGGCAGTTCGTAGGAATAGCTTCCGGTGTAAGGATCCGGCTGCCCCGGCTGCTGACCGTTCGGGTCGCCCTGCGGCGGGTACGGAGAGCTCATCGACGAACGATAACCGACCCCCACCGGCCCATGAGCCGACCAAGCTGACCACCGGGTTCACCCCAAGACTTACACTGCCGCATGCGGGTGGGCGCGCCCTCAGCAATCGACGGCACGGTGCCGTCGACGCGCCAGCCCCGCGACGAAGGAGTCGCAAGCATGAAGGTCGGTATCCCGAGCGAGGTCAAAAACCACGAATACCGGGTGGCGATCACCCCGGCGGGGGTCCACGAACTGGTCCGCGGCGGGCACGACGTCTATGTCCAGGCCGGAGCCGGGATCGGCTCCTCCATCCCCGACGCCGACTACCTCGCGGCCGGCGCGACCATCCTCGCCACCGCCGACGAGGTCTGGGCGACCGGCGAGCTGATCTTGAAGGTGAAGGAGCCCATCGCCTCCGAGTACCACCGGATGCGCAGGGACCAGGTGCTGTTCACCTACCTCCACCTCGCCGCCTCCAAGGAGTGCACCGACGCCCTCCTCGAGCGCGGAGTCACCGGCATCGCCTATGAGACCGTCGAGTCGGCCAACGGCGCGCTGCCCCTCCTGGCCCCGATGAGCGAGGTCGCCGGACGACTCGCGCCGCAGGCCGGCGCCTACCACCTGATGCGCTCCGGCGGCGGCCGCGGCGTCCTCATGGGCGGCGTCTCCGGCGTCCACGCGGCGCGCGTCGTCGTCATCGGCGCCGGCGTGTCCGGCATGAACGCCGCCGCCATCGCCCTGGGCATGCAGGCCGAGGTCCAGCTCCTCGACAAGAACATCGACAAGCTGCGCGAGGCCGACCGCATCTACCAGGGCCACCTGCAGACCATCGCCTCCAACGCCTACGAGATCGAGCGGGCCGTCCTGGAGGCCGACCTGGTCATCGGCGCCGTCCTCGTCCCCGGCGCCAAGGCCCCCAACCTGATCAGCAACGAGCTGGTCTCGCGGATGAAGCCCGGCAGCGTCCTCGTCGACATCTCCATCGACCAGGGCGGCTGCTTCGCCGACTCGCGCCCGACCACCCACGCCGAGCCGACCTACAAGGTCCACGACTCGATCTTCTACTGCGTGGCGAACATGCCCGGCGCGGTCCCGCACACCTCGACCTACGCGCTGACCAACGTCACCCTCCCGTACGTCCTCGAGCTCGCCAACCACGGCTGGCGCGAGGCCCTGCGCCGCGACCGCGCGCTCGCCCTCGGGCTCAACACCCACGGCGGGCACGTGACCTACGGACCGGTCGCCGACGCGCACGGCCTCGACGCCGTCAAACTCGACGAGGTTCTCGCTTGACGGGACAGCGGATCGGCCAGGTGGTCGCGACGTACCTCGACCACCTGGCCGTCGAGAAGGGACGGTCCGGCAACACCCTCGCCGCGTACCGGCGAGACCTCGACCGCTACATCGAATGGCTGATCGCCCACGACCTGCCCGGCATCGACGACATCACCCCCGACCACGTCGAGGCCTATCGGGCCGACCTGACCCGGGGTTATGGACCGCATCAGCCACTGTCGGCGGCGTCGGTGGCGCGAGCGGTCAGCTCACTGCGGGGGATGCACAAGTTCGCCGTCACCGAGCGGCACGCCTCGGTCAACCCGCTCGCCGACGCGCCGCCCACCAACCTCCCGACGCGGCTGCCGAAGGCGATCAGCGTCGAGCAGGTCGGGCAGCTCCTCGACGCCGCCCGCTTCGGTGACGGCCCGATCCCCCTGCGCGACACCGCCCTGCTGGAGTTCCTGTACGGCACCGGATCGCGCATCACCGAGGCCGTCACCTGCGCCATCGACGACCTCGACCTCTCCGGCGGCGCGGTCACCCTGCACGGCAAGGGCGGCAAGACCCGAACCGTCCC
Source organism: Phytomonospora sp. NPDC050363 (assembly GCF_040655735.1). Taxonomy (NCBI): domain Bacteria; kingdom Bacillati; phylum Actinomycetota; class Actinomycetes; order Micromonosporales; family Micromonosporaceae; genus Phytomonospora; species Phytomonospora sp. NPDC050363. The sequence goes on along the minus strand of NZ_JBFAKK010000006.1, from coordinate 481,571 downwards.
GCTGGGCAACTACGCCGTCGCGGCCGTCGAGGCCTACCTCGTCCGCGGCCGCCCGGCCATGAATCCCAACGGTCCCGGTGTGTTCCGCAACTCACGCGGAGGTCCACTGTCGAGGCAGGGCGCGTGGGCGATCATCCAGAACATCGCCGAACGCGCCGGCCTGGACGTGCACATCTCGCCGCACACCCTGCGCCACTCCTACGCCACCCACCTCCTCGACGGCGGGGCCGACGTCCGTGTGGTGCAGGAACTCCTCGGTCACACATCGGTTGTGACCACTCAGGTCTACACGCTTGTAACGGTCGATAGACTCCGAGAGGTGTACGCGACTTCCCACCCACGAGCCCGCCGATGATCACGTCAACGCGACACGCCGATGGGGCAGCAGCAACAGATTCATGTCGCATCCGCATGCCCGCTGCCGTACAGTCGCAACCACGGGCGCACCGCCCTCTGCGCGCGAAGACCGTGGCGGCGCCGACCTCACCGGGAGGGGCGTGACATGAACGTCGACAGAGACGACAAGTGGGCCGCGTTGCGACAAACGCCGCCCGCCCCAGACGGAGCCGACGGCGATGCCGGCCCCGCCGACCCTGAGGCGTACACGGGCAAGCGCGACATCCCGCAGCCGCAACCCCTCGAACGTCACGGCCCGGCCCGCGTCATCGCGATGGCCAACCAGAAGGGCGGCGTGGGGAAGACCACCTCGACCATCAACCTCGGCGCGGCACTGGCCGAGTACGGCCGCAAGGTCCTCCTGGTCGACTTCGACCCCCAGGGCGCGCTGTGCGTGGGCTTCGGCGTCAACCCGCACACCCTCGACCTGACCATCTACAACCTCTTGATGCAAGACGGCGTCAACATCGAAGACGTCGTCATCAAGACCAATGTGGCCGGTCTGCACGTCCTGCCCGCCAACATCGACCTGTCGGCGGCCGAGATCCAGCTCGTCAACGAGGTCGCCCGCGAACAGACCCTCACCCGCGTCCTGCGGCCGGTGATGAGCGAGTACGACTTCATCATCATCGACTGCCAGCCGTCCCTGGGCCTGCTCACGGTCAACGCCCTGACCGCCGCGCACGGCGTGCTCGTGCCCCTTGAGTGCGAGTTCTTCAGCCTGCGCGGTGTCGCCCTCCTCCTGGACACTGTGGACAAGGTCCGCGAGCGCCTCAACTTCGATCTCGAACTGGAGGGCATCCTCGCGACCATGTACGACTCCCGCACCACCCACTGCCGCCAGGTTCTCTCCCGCGTGGTCGAGGCCTTCGGCGACCGGGTCTACCAGACGGTCATCACCCGCACCGTCCGCTTCCCCGAGACCACCGTCGCCGGTGAGCCCATCACCACCTGGGCGCCGGCCTCCAGTGGAGCCCGGGCCTACCGGCAACTCGCCAGGGAAGTGCTCGCCGCGCACGATCTGAGACGCTGAGGACTTGATCTACGCGCTCGGCCAGCCGGCCGCCCTCGCCGGACTGGTCGCGGCCCTCGCACTGGGCCTGGGCATCCGGCACGTCGCCGGTGCGCTCGTCGCCCACGGCTTGGGGCGTGCGACGGCCGTCACCGTACTGCCCCACTGGCGACGCGACATAGATCCGATCGGCCTGCTCGCCGCCGTGTTCGGCGGCACCGGCTGGGGCGCGGCGCCACCCGTCGGGGGCCTGCCCCGCAAGCGCGCGGTCTGGACCGCGCTCACCGGTCCCGCCGCGACCCTCACCGCCGGCGTCGCGGTGCTGGCCGTCTACGGCTGGGTTTATCCGGCGAGCATCACCGGCGCGGTCTACCGTCCCTCCGACGTACTGCGCGGTGTGCCGGGCCCGGCACCGGAGCAGCTGCTGTTCACCGCCGGTGTCGGACTCCTCTGCTTCGCCGTCGTCGCGCTGGTCCCGCTTCCGCCGACCGACGGCTGGACGCTGCTGTGGGGGGAGCGCGGCGGCACCGTCGGCGAGGTGCTCTCGAACCGCCGGGTGGGCGCGCTGATCCTGCTCACGGCGCTGGTGCTGCCGATCGGCGGTGTCCCGCCGCTGCACCGGGTGCTCGACCTGGTGCTCACCCCGGTCGTGGAATCGCTGACCTGAGTCGATACTTGAACCGAGGTGTCGCCGCATCGGGGCGCGACGCCGTTTAGGCTTTCGGGGTGATCACGGCGAACGAGCAGAGCGGGGACGCTGCCGCGGCGGTGGACGAGGACACCGCCGCCGTGCCCGACGCCGTCGCCGAGACGCCCGAAGTCGCCGCCGAGACGCCCGAAGCCGCGCAGCACACCGGATTCCAGGTCCGGCTGGCCAACTTCGAGGGGCCTTTCGACCTGCTGCTCCAGCTCATCGGCAAGCACAAGCTCGATGTGACCGAGGTCGCGCTGCACAAGGTCACCGACGAGTTCATCGCCTACATCCGGGCCATGGGCGACGACTGGGACCTCGACGAGACCAGTGAGTTCCTCGTCATCGCCGCGACCCTGCTCGACCTCAAGGCCGCCCGGCTGCTGCCCAGCGCCGAGGTCGAGGACGCCGAGGACCTGGCCCTGCTGGAGGCCCGCGACCTCCTGTTCGCCCGGCTCCTGCAGTACAAGGCCTTCAAGGAGGCCGCCGCGCACATCCACGGCCTCGAACAGGGGGCCGCCCGCCGCTGGCCGCGCGCGGTGTCGCTGGAGGCGCGCTTCGCGGCCGCCCTGCCCGAACTCGTCCTCGGCATCGGGCCCGATCGCCTGGCGAAGCTGGCCGGCGACGCCATGCGGCCCAAACCGATCCCCGAGGTCTCGACCGCCCATGTGCACATGGTCCGCGTCAGTGTGGCCGAGCACGCCGCGATTCTGCAGGAGCGGTTGCGCGGACTCGGCACCGCGAGCTTTCGCGCCTTGTGCGCCGACTGCGACTCGACCTTGGAGGTCGTCGCCAGATTCCTTGCCCTGCTGGAGCTGTACCGCGAGAACATGGTCGGCTTCGAGCAGGTCGAAGCCCTCGGCGAGCTCAACGTACGGTGGATCGCCGAGGCCGAGGCACGCGCCATCGAGGTCGACGAGTACCTGGGGGCGCCGGTGAAGGCCGACGAAGAAGTAGAGACGACGGAGGAACCTGATAGTGAGTGACGAGGTGCGGGGGTCCCTCGCGGACGCGGTCGCCGAGTGGACGCCGCCCTGGCAGCGTCCGCCGACGGGAGGCACCGCCACGGCCGAGCAGGACGCCGAGACGGGCGCCCCGGAGGCCGAGGCCGTCGCCGAGGCGGAGGAGCCCGAGTCGGACTTCCTCGCCGCGCTGACCGTCCAGGCACCGCCGGACACCCCGCCCGACACCGAGCCGGAGGCGCCGGCCGACAGTTCCGACCTCGCGGAGTTCGGCGCGCCCGCGCCGGGCGCTTCGGCGCCCGAGGCGGTCGCCGTCGCCGTCGCCGACCCCGATCCGCTGCCGGCCGTCGACGACCTGCCCGGCACGCTGGAGGCGATCCTGATGATCGTCGACGAGCCGGTCGGCGAGATCATGCTCGCCCAGATCCTCGACCGCGATGCCGCCGAGATCACCGCGACGCTGGAGCGGCTCGCCGCGGAGTACACCGAGCAGGCCCGGGGCTTCGACCTGCGCCGCCAGGCGGGCGGGTGGCGCTTCTACACCCGTGACGACTACGCCGCCTACGTCGAGCGTTTCGTCCTCGACGGGCAGCAGGCGAGGCTCACCAAGGCCGCGCTGGAGACCCTCGCGGTCGTCGCCTACAAGCAGCCGGTGACCAGGGCCCGCATCTCGGGCATCCGGGGCGTCAACTGCGACGGCGTCATCCGGACGCTGCTGTCGCGCGGACTCGTCGAGGAGTGCGGCGCCGAACCCGACAGCGGAGCGCACCTGTACCGTACGACGGTGCTGTTCCTGGAGAAACTGGGCATCAACTCGATCAACGAGCTGCCGCCCCTCGCGCCGTTCCTGCCCGACGACCTCGACGACCTCACCGAGGGCGGCGTCGATGCGTGAGAACGAGCAGCGCCTGCAGAAAGTCCTGGCCTCCGCCGGTGTCGGATCCCGTCGCGCGAGTGAGGAGCTCATCGCGGCCGGCCGGGTGACCGTCGACGGCAAGACCGCCATCCTCGGCAGCCGCGTCGACCCCGACATCGCCGTGATCCACGTCGACGGCGAGCGCATCATCACCGACGTGCGCACCGTGCACCTGGCGTTCAACAAGCCGCGCGGGGTCATCTCGTCGATGTCGGACGAGCAGGGCCGGCCGAGCCTGGCGAACTACGTGACCGCGGTGCCGGAGCGCATCTTCCACGTGGGCCGTCTCGACACCGACTCCGAGGGCCTGTTGCTGTTGACCAACGACGGGGATCTCGCCCACCGGCTGATGCACCCTTCGTACGAGGTGGCCAAGACCTACCGTTGCGAGGTCCGCGGGCCCGTCTCGCCGTTCCTGGGCAAGAAGCTCGCCAAGGGCGTCACTCTCGACGACGGCCCGGTCACGGTCGACGACTTCAAGATCATCGACGAGTACGAGGGCCGTTCGCTGGTCGAGATCGTCGTCCACGAGGGCCGCAAGCACATCGTGCGCCGCCTCCTCGACCAGGTGGGGCACCCGGTGTACCGGCTCGTGCGCACCAAGATCGGGACGGTCGCGCTGGGCAACCTCAAGCCCGGGACCGTGCGCAACCTCAACAAGGGCGAGCTCGGTGCCCTCTACAAGGCCGTCGGCCTCTAGACCGTCAGTCGAAGAGGGTCGGTGCGAGCCGGCCCTCGATCGTGAGCAGCCGTCGCTTGGTCTCCATCGAGGGGCCGCGGCGGCTGCCGGAGAACCCGCCGAGCCCGCCGCCGCTGTCGACGACGCGGTGGCAGGGCACGACGATCGGGATGGGGTTGCCGCCCATGACGGCCCCGACCACGCGGGCGGCGTTCGGCCGGCCGGCGCGCGCGGCGAGTTCTCCGTAGCTGACCGTCTGGCCGTACTCGACGGTCTCGAAGAGGGTCTGGAGCACCTTCCGCTGAAAGCCGCTGCTCAGCGACCAGTCCAGCGGAACGGTGAAGCGGCGCAGTTCTCCGGCCAAGTAGGCGGCGAGCTGCTCGGCGACCATGTCGAGGCGGGCGTCTTCGACCTGGACGGCGCCGGCGGGCACGTCGTCGGCGGCAGGGTCGAGCGACAGGCGTACGAGGCCGGTGGGGGAGACCACCACTCCCACGGGACCGTTGGGTCCGGGAAGGGTCGTCCAGTGCGTACCGTTGCCTGTGTCGTCGCCCACGGCCTGAGAGTAATTCACGCCTGTGACGTGTCACGGCCGGCGGCCCCGCGTGGAAACCCCGCCCGTGCTGGAGCTCACTTCGGGTGACAAGGCATGATTGGTGCGGCCCAGACCGGTGATCAGGAGGCGAAAGTGAACAGCCAGCAGGCACGCGTAGTCGCGGTGGACGGACCCTCGGGCACCGGGAAGTCGACCGTGTCCAAACGGCTCGCGACCGCGCTCGGCGCCGCCTACCTCGACACCGGCGCCATGTACCGCGCGGCGACCCTCGCCGCGCTGCGCTCGGGAGTCGACCTCACCGACGCCGAGGCGGTCACCACGGCCGTCCACCACGCCAAGCTCGACTTCGGTACGACCCCCGCCGACCCCTACTCCCGCCTCGACGGCGCCCCCGTCGACGCCGAGATCCGCGGCCCCGAAGTCACCAAGGCCGTTTCCGCGGTCGCCGGCATCCCCGCCGTCCGCGCGCACCTCATCGCCGAACAGCGCCGCATCATCGCCGAGGCCGCGGGCGGGATCGTCGTCGAAGGCCGCGACATCGGCGAGGTCGTCGCGCCCGACGCCGACCTGAAGATCTACCTCACCGCCGACGAGCGCGAACGCGCGCGCCGTCGCAGCGCCGAGGACAACAGCGACATCACCGCGACCGCCGCCGACCTCGCACGACGCGACGCGGCCGACGCCAAGACCACCAAGCCACACGAGGCCGCGCCCGGCGCCGTCATCCTCGACACCACCGGACTCGGTATCGAAGAGGTCGTCGACCGCATGCGCGAACTGCTCGACAACAGCAACGGGGAAGCAAGTGACTGACGAGGCCATCTGGGCCGCGCTCGCCGAAGAGTTCACCGCCGACGTCGAGGCCGCCAAGGCCGAACTCGACGAAGGCCCGGTACCGGTCGTCGCCGTCGTCGGCCGTCCGAACGTCGGCAAGTCGACCCTCGTGAACCGCATCCTCGGGCGCCGCCAGGCGGTCGTCGAGGACGTTCCGGGCGTCACCCGCGACCGTGTCGCCTACGACGCGCAGTGGGCGGGCCGCCGCTTCACGCTCGTCGACACCGGCGGCTGGGAGCCCGACGCCAAGGGCCGCGCCGCCGCGATCGCGACGCAGGCGGAGATCGCGATGCGCACCGCCGACGTGATCCTGCTCGTCGTCGACGCGGTCGTGGGCGCCACCGACACCGACGAGGCCGCCGCGCGCGTCCTCCAGCGGGGCGGCAAGCCCGTCCTGCTGATCGCCAACAAGGTCGACGACCAGCGCGTCGAGCCCGAGGCCGCCGCGCTGTGGTCCCTCGGTCTTGGCGAGCCCTTCCCGGTCTCGGCCCTGCACGGCCGAGGCTCGGGCGACCTGCTCGACGAGATCCTCAAGCTTCTCCCGGAGATGCCCGAGGATCGCGACCCGAAGCCGGGCGGCCCGCGCCGCGTCGCGCTGGTGGGCCGTCCCAACGTCGGCAAGTCGAGCCTGCTCAACCAGCTCTCCAAGGATCAGCGGGCCGTCGTGGACTCCGTCGCCGGCACCACCGTCGACCCGGTCGACAGCCTCGTCGAGATCGACGGGGAGACCTTCCACCTCGTCGACACCGCCGGGCTGCGGCGTCGGGTCGGGCAGGCCAGCGGCACCGAGTACTACGCCAGCCTGCGCACCCAGTCGGCCATCGAGGCCGCCGAGGTCGCCGTGGTGCTCCTCGACTCCTCCGAGCCGATCAGCGAGCAGGACCAGCGGGTCCTGACGCAGGTCGTCGAGGCGGGCCGGGCGCTGGTCATCGTCTTCAACAAGTGGGACCTGGTCGACGAGGACCGCCGTTACTACCTCGACCGCGAGATCGACCGCGAGCTGCGCCGCATCACCTGGGCGCCGCGGGTCAACATCTCCGCGCTGACCGGCCGCGCCGTCCAGAAGCTCGCCAGGGAGATCCGGGTCGCGCTGGACGGCTGGGAGCAGCGGGTGACCACCGGTGAGCTCAACCAGTGGCTCGCCGCCCTCATCGCCGCTCACCCGCACCCCATCCGGGGCGGCAAGGCGCCGAGGATCCTGTTCGCGACCCAGGTCGACATCCGCCCGCCCAGGTTCATCCTGTTCACCTCGGGCCGCCTCGACCCGCAGTACGTGCGTTACGTCGAGCGCCGGCTGCGCGAGGACTTCGGCTTCACCGGCAGCCCGATCTCGATCTCGGTGAAGGCGCGCGAGAAGCGCGGCAAGCCGGGTGGCAAGAGCGCGAAGAAGTAGGCGCGTTTTCGTGTCGGCGCCCGGTGGGGGAGACCCCGCCGGGCGCTTTCGCGTCAACGGCACGACACGGCGGGCCGGGAACGTCCATTGAGGACGCGAAGGTGAGAGTTCGCAGGTGGGCCGGGGATTCGCCGAGCACGGTTACCTGCTTGCGGGCGCCCGGGGGGCTTGCGTTAAGCTTCTCATCGCTGCCAGTGCTCACAAGGTGCGGGCGGCTTCGGGATGTGGCGCAGCTTGGTAGCGTACCTGACTGGGGGTCAGGGGGTCGTGGGTTCGAATCCCGCCATCCCGACAGAAACGGCTCGAAACGGGAAAGTTCCGTTTCGAGCTTTTTTGTGTCCCGGGTCCGCCGCCGTCACCCGCGCAGCAGTGCGAGCATCCCCCGGAAGGCGCCGGCCATCTCGACGCGCTCGTCGGACAGCAGCCACTGGAGCTGCATTCCGTCCATCACGGCGATCAGCAGCGCCGCCGCCGTCTCCGGCGTGAGACCCGCGCGCAGATCCTCGCCGAGTTCGGCCCGCACGACCGCGGTGAGCTCGCCTCGCAGGCGTTCGTACCGCTCGGTGAAGAACTCCCGCGCGGGGTGGCCTTCGGTCACGCTGTCGGCCGACAGGACCGTGTAGGACTGCACCATTCCGCGGCGCTTCTCGTTGAGTTCGACGATGCGCGCCAGTGCGTCGAGGTCAGGGTTGGCAGAACCGAGGGCGGCCATGTCGCGTTCGTCGCGCAGCCGCAGCACCTCGGCGAGGAGCCGGTCCTTGCTGGGGAAGTAATGCAAGAGGCCCTGCTGGGTGAGCCCGACCCTTTCCGCGATGGTGGCGAGGCTGGCACCGCGGTAGCCGCGTTCGGCGAACAGGGCGAGTGCGGCTTCGAGGATCTCCTGGCGGCGTTCCTCGGGCCGGGCGGTGCGACGTGCGGTGCGTGCCTGCGTCATGGGCCGAGCCTATGTGTTCCCGGCCGGTCGGTGAGTGCTGCCCGTTATGGTCGGATCCTGAGTCGGTCGGCCGGGGTCCGCCCCTCCGAATACCTACCGAGCACTCGGTAGGTCGTGGGATGCTTCGAAGGACCACGACCATTTCGCGCCGAGCTTCGCCGGCGCTCCCCGCCGCCGGAACGGCGGCGCGGCACCGCCGCTCACACCAAAAGGGGTTCGCCGACCATGCCGCACACCGAAGACGCCGAAGCCGCCGTAGAGCGGGCCCTCGCCGCACTCGACCTCGACACCAAGACCAGGCTGCTGGCAGGGCAGGACATGTGGTCGCTGCCGGGCGTGGCCGAGGTCGGACTCGCGCCGATCGTGATGTCGGACGGGCCGATCGGGGTGCGGGGCCGCTCCTGGACCGGCGACGCCGCCATCGCCCTGCCCAGTCCGACGGCCCAGGCAGCGAGCTGGGATCCCGAACTCGCCGAGAAGAGCGGCCGTCTGCTCGCGCAGGAGGCCCGCCGCAAGGGCGTCCACGTGCTGCTCGCGCCGACGGTGAACCTGCACCGCTCACCGCTGGGCGGACGCCACTTCGAGGGCTACTCGGAGGACCCGCTGCTCACCGGGGCGATGGCCGCCGCCTTCGTGCGCGGCGTCCAGTCCGGCGGGGTCGCCACGACCGTGAAGCACTTCGTGGCCAACGACTCCGAGACCGACCGGATGACGCTCGACGCCGTCGTCGGTGAACGCGCGCTGCGCGAGCTGTACCTGGCGCCCTTCGAGACCGCGGTGCGCGAGGCGGGCGCCTGGGGCGTGATGTCGGCCTACAACTCGGTGAACGGCACGACGATGACCGAGCACTCCGCCCTCCAGAACGGCGTGCTGCGCGAGGAGTGGGGCTTCGACGGGTTCGTGGTCTCGGACTGGACGGCCTCCCGCGACACGGTCGGCTCGGCCCTGGGCGGCACCGACGTGGCGATGCCGGGCCCGGTGACGGTCTACGGCGAGCACTTGGCCGCCGCGGTGCGCGACGGACGCGTCGAGGAGGCCGTCGTCGACGAACTGGTGCGGAGGGTCCTGCGGCTGGCCGCGCGCGTCGGTGCCCTGGAGGACGTGCCCGCCGCGGTCGTCGAGTTCCCGGCCGAGGTCGACGGGGCCGCGCACGCGCGGGACGTGGCGGCGCGCTCCTTCGTCCTGGCCAGGAACGTGGGCGGGCTGCTCCCGCTCGCAGACGTCGCCAGCATCGCGGTGATCGGCATGGCGGCGACCGAACCGCGGGTGATGGGCGGCGGGAGCGCGCAGGTGTTCGTTCCCCACATCGCCTCCCCGCTCGACGCGCTGCGCGAGGCGCTGCCGGGAGTGAAGGTCTCCTACGAGGTCGGCACCGATGCGCGAACGCAGATCCCGCCGGTATCCGGTGAGTTCCGGTCGATCGCGCGCGACGCCCAGGGCACGATCCTGTCCGAGGACGTCCTCGTCGAAAGCCGCGTCGGCTGGATGGGCGAGCTGCCCACGGGAGTCGACTCGCTGCGGCTGTCGTCGGTGGAGCTGACGGGCGCGTTCACGCCCGCGGTGTCGGGCGATCACCACTTCACGGTGGCCGGCATCGGCTACTACCGCCTGACCCTGGACGAGCGGACCCTCTTCGAGGGTGCCCTGCTTCCCACCAGCCCCGACCCGGTCGCGGCCTTCATCGACCCGCCCAGCACGCGCCTCACCGTGCCGTTGAACGCCGGGGAGGCGGCGAGGCTCTCCCTGACCGCGACGATCGCGCCCGAGCAGGTCTCCGGGCCCCTGAAACTGGTCTTCTTCACCCTCGGGCACACCGCCCCGCAACCGGGCGAGGACGAGGGCATCGAGCGCGCCGCGGAGGCCGCCGGATCCGCCGACGTCGCCGTCGTGTTCGTCAACACCACCGAGACGGTCGAAAGCGAGGGCTTCGACCGCGAGAGCCTCGCGCTGCCCGGGCGCCAGGACGACCTCGTGGCGCGGGTCGCCGCCGCCAACGAGCGCACCGTCGTGGTCGTCACCGCCGGGGCGCCGGTGGAGATGCCGTGGGCCGACGACGTCTCGGCGGTCCTGCTGACCTGGTTCGGCGGCCAGGAGTTCGCCGGGGCCCTCGCCGATGTGCTGACCGGTGCCGCCGAGCCCGGCGGGCGGCTGCCGACGACCTGGCCGGCACGGCTGGCCGACGCCCCGGTGTCCCAGGTCGAGCCGGCCGGCGGGCGGCTCGTCTACGACGAGGGCGTGTTCATCGGCTACCGCGCCTGGGAGCGCGGCGGCGTGGCGCCGGCGTTCTGGTTCGGGCACGGGCTGGGCTACACCGACTGGGAGTACGGCGACATCGCCGCCGAGGAGTCGGACGACCCCGAGGTGCTCGCCACGGTGCGCGTGCGGGTGTCCAACACCGGTGACCGCGACGGTCGCGAGGTCGTGCAGGTGTACCTGGAGCCCGCGGAGGCCGACGCCGAGCGTCCGGCGCGGTGGCTCGCGGGTTTCGCGTCGGTGACCGCCCCCGCGGGCGGTGAGACGGAGGCCGTGGTCGAGATCCCGGCGCGCTCGGCGCGCATCTGGGACGAGGGCGCGGGGGAGTGGCGGACGGTCGGCGGCTCCTATGTCGTGCACGCCGGGCGTTCGGTCGCCGACCTGCGCCTCTCGGCGGTCGTCGAGGTGTAGACCCGCCCCTTCCGGGGTCGCCCGCTCGGGCGACCCCGGGTCAACGGCTGTTGACGTAGGATGCGGTCATGACCTCGACCGACCAGACCCCCACGCGACGGCGCCGCTCGGACTCCACGAAAGCGGCCATCCTCGACGCGGCCCGGGAGAGGTTCATCGCCGAGGGCTACGAGGGCGCCACCATCCGTGCCATCGCCGCCGACGCCCACATCGACCCGGCGATGGTCATGCGCTACTTCGGCAGCAAGGAGAAGCTGTTCGCCCTCGCCGCCAGCTACGACCTGCGACTGCCGGACTTCACCGCGATCCCGCGCGACGAGCTCGGCGAGTCGATCGTGCGGCACCTTCTCGGTCTGTGGGAGAGCGACCGCACTCTCGTCGCGCTGCTGCGCACCGCGGTCTCCAGCGAGGAGGCCGCCGCCGCGCGCATGCGCGAGATCTGGGCCGAACAGGTCCTCGCCGGACTTGGACGGCTCTTCGGCGAGGACACCGCGCGCGCCGAGAAGCGCGCCGGGCTCGTCGTCACCCAGCTCCTCGGGATCGTGCTGTGTCGCTACGTGCTGCGCCTTCCGCCGGTCGCGGCGCTCGAACCCGAGGAGTTCGTCGCCTGGATGGGCCCGACCGTCCAGCGCTACCTCACCGCCGAGGAGCCCTAGGCGTGTGCGGCAGATCACCCCGCGCCCGTGGGGCCTAGGCCGACAGCCGGCCCAGCTTCTCGTTGATCAGCGCGGTCAGGTCGCCGCTCTCGGAGTGCGGGAGCGTGAAGCGGTTGAGCGCGTCGCGGCCCGCCGACAGGAAGCCGCCGCGCCGGTCGGCCTCCAGGATCACGTCCACCGTGGACGGACCGGTGACGAAGGTCAGCTCCAGTTCCTTGAAGGAGTTGCGGAACTGGCCGCCGGGCCAGTACTCGATCTCCTGGTAGAAGGGCATCTGCGAACCCGGGATGGTGCCCGACTCCAGATCGGCCTTGGAGAAGGTGAAACCCAGCCGGCCGAGCGCGTTCAGCACCGCCTCGTGCACCGGCAGCGGCTCGACGTGCAACGGATCGAGGTCGCCCTTGTCGAGTGCACCGGCCAGCTCCAGCTCGGTCGACACGCCGAGGCGGATCCCGTAGAGCTGATGCCCGCCCAGCGTCGACAGGGGTGTCTCCCACGGCACCGGCAGCGCGAAGGGGACCGAGTGCGTCGAACCCGCCGCGAGCAGCACCTCGCCGGCGACCTTCGCCTCGAAGAACTCGTAGCGCGACTTGTGCGTCTGCCCCTCGCGTTCCACCTCGACCTCGGCGACGAACTCCAGGTTGATCGCGGTGACCCGGTGGTCGGACTTGCCGCTGGAGAACCGCACCTCCCCGCTGAGCGTCCCACCTGGACGGACCGAGCCCGACAGCAGTGTGTCGACCTCCACGCCCGCACCGAAAGCGGCCAACAACCTGCGCAGCACCATCAGGGGTGTTCCTCTCATCGCGTACCGGGGGTGGCCGGCCGCGCCAGGGCCTGCCCGCCGACCGACAGACAGACCCTAGCCCAGACGGGTGTCAGTACCCGGTTCCCATCGCCTCGTGCACTTCGGCCAAAGTGGACTCCGCGATCGCGTTCGCCCGCTCGTTGCCGGCCCGCAGCACCCGGGACGACAGCCCGGGCTCGGCGGCGAGCACGGCCCGCCGCTCCCGCATCGGGCGCAGGCGCTCGTTGACCGCCTCGGTCACCGCCGCCTTCAGCGCGGCCGCGCCGCCGTCCCCGATCTCGGCGGCGACCTCGTGCGGATCCCGTCCGGCGCACAAGGCCGCCAGCAGCACCAGGTTCGACACCTCCGGCCGCCGTTCCGGCTCGAAGGTGATGTGCCGCTCGGCGTCGGTTTTGGCGCCCTTGATCATTCGCGCGGTCTCGTCGGCGCTCGCCCGCAGCGCGATGGCGTTGCCGCGGCTCTTGCCCATCTTGCCGCCGTCGGTGCCCAGCAGCCGGGGAGCGTGCGACAGCATCGCCTCGGGCAGCGGGAACATCGGCCGGTAGCGGTCGTTGAAGCGCCGCGCGATCGTGCGCGTCACCTCGATGTGCGGGAGCTGGTCATCGCCGACGGGCACCAGGTTCGACTTGCAGAAGAGCAGGTCGGCGGCCTGATGCACGGGATAGGTGAACATCAGGCCGCTGACCATCGATCGGCCCGAGTTGGCGATCTCGTCCTTGACGGTGGGGTTGCGGCTCAGCTCGGCGGTCGACACCAGGCTCAGGAACGGCAGGACCAGCTGGTTGAGGGCGGGTACGGCCGAGTGCGCGAAGATCGTCGTCCGTTCGGGGTCGAGGCCCGTGGCGAGGTAGTCGAGGACGATCCCGTCGACGATGCCGCCGAGACGGCCGTCGATGTCGCGGTCGGTGAGGACCTGGTAGTCGGCGACCAGCACGAACATCTCCACGCCGAGATCCTGGAGCAGGACCCGGTTGAGCAGCGTGCCGAAGAGGTGGCCGACGTGCAGTTCGCCGGTCGGCCGGTCCCCGGTCAGCACCCGGAAGTCACCCGGTGCCGAGAGCACGCGCGCGGACAGTTCGAGGTCGCGAGGGGGAGTGACGGTGGTCATGGTTTCTCCTTGAGCGGAGGGCCGCCGCCGTGCCGGGCCCGGTCCGCCTCGCGGAGACACACGTCAGGGCCGTCACAACGGACGGCCCAGTCGGTGGGTAGCGCATCTTCGCGGCCGTCCTAGGACGGCCACCAGGCGAGATTCGCGCGCAGATGCATGGTGGAAGCCTAACGCATCGCCGGCGCCGTCGCGGGGCCCTGTGGTGGCGGGCTCAGCCCGGGACGTCGGTGCAGGGCCACTGCTCCGGCAGGGCCGCCCCCTCGATCACGGCGCCGCCGCACATGACGCCGTCGAGGATCGCGCCACGCAGGTCGGCGTTGCGCAGATCGGCGTCCCGCAGGTCCGCGGCGGTCAGATCGGCGTAGCGGAAGTCCGCCCCGTAGAGCTTCGCGCCGGCGAAGGTCGTGTCGAACAGGTCGGTGCCGACGAAGGCCGACCAGCTGGCGTCCGTGGAGCGGAAGTCCCATTTGGACAGGCTCAGGCCGGTGAAGTCGCAGCCGCGAAGGTCGGCGCCCCGCTGATCGGCGATCTCGGGCAGCAGGCACTCCTCCGCCGGAGCGAGGGTGGACTGGTGCCGCGCCACCGCCGGCGGCTCGTGTGTCCACGGCGCGAAGGCCGGAACAGTGGCGACGAAGGCCGTAGCGGCCAGCATCGCGGTGGACGACAGCATCCCGGGACGCAACATTCTGAGCTCACCCCTCAAGAGCCGGACAGCCGCCGGCCCAAGGTCAATCTAGGGACCGGGAGACGAAAGGGATACATTTTGTCCGCTATCCGACTGAAATGTGCCGATATAGAGGTTGCCTCTCGAAGAGCACGGAACTCGCTTGTGGACTGAGTCGGTGGGCGGTCAGCCCTGTACGTCCGTGCCGTGCTCGGCGCACAGGCAGCCGACGCCCTTGCCGATCCAGTCGCGGCCCTCCCACTCCGGATGCCGCGCGATCATCAGCGCGGTGACCTCCTCGGTGATCGTCGCCTCGTCCATCGCCGAGTCGCGCCGGCGCCACGTCTCGTCGCGAAGCAGGCGCAGGTAGTCGGCGACGTCGGTCAGCAGCCCGGTCCCGCCGATCTCACCGTGGCCCGGCACCACCACACGCGGCCCCTGTGCGACGAGGCGTTCGGCGACCGCCAGCCAGCGCGTGCCCGACACGTCGGTGTCGTGCGGCGGGAACCACGGGAAGATCGAGAACCCGGCGGCCTCCACGAGGTCCCCGGTGAACAGCACGCCGGAGTCGGGTACCTCGACCACTTGGTCGCCCCTGCTGTGCGCGCGGCCCGTCGCGCGCAACCGGACCACCCTGCCGCCGAGGTCCAGGTCGTACTCGGTGTCGTAGACGAGGTCGGGCTCGGTCAACTCCACATCGTCCAGCCGCCTCGCCACCGACTCCCCGAGCCCTCGGAACATGTCGAGGTAGCCGCGGCCCTTGTCGCGCAGATCCGCGGCCTGGTCACGGTTGACGAGGTAGGTCGCCGCACCGGCGAAGACGTGCGCCCCGAAAGCGTGCTCGGGGTGGAAGTGCGTGGTGGTCAGGTAGAGCCGGCGGCCCCTCGCGTGCTCGGCGGCGAAGTCCAGCACCTCGCGCGCGTTGCCGGGCCCCATTCCGGTCTCGACGACCAGGACCGCGTCGCGGCCGCCGATGATCCCGATGTTGGGCACCAGCGGAAGCCGCCGGTCGGGGATCACCAGCAGGTCGCGCGCGAGCTCCACGGCGCCTTCGACGCGTACCTCGGGGTCGGGGATCACGGGCTCGGACATGGCGGTTCCTTCGTTCGTGGACTGTCCCGTCCAGTCCAGCCCTCGAACCCCGGCCGTGTCCAAGTCCGCTCCCGCCGTGCCGATACCGAGCGGGTATCGTGGCCGCTCATGGAGTTGCGTACGCTGCGATACTTCGCGGCGGTCGTCGAAGAGCTTCACTTCGGCCGGGCCGCCGAGCGCCTGCACATGACCCAGCCGCCGCTCAGCCGCGCGATCAAGGCGCTGGAGAACGAGCTGGGCGTCGTCCTGCTCGAACGCTCGCCCGCCGGTGTCACCCCGACCGCCGCTGGAACGGCGCTCTACGAGGAGGCGCGCGAGATCGCCGAGCGGGTCGAACTGGCCCGCGCCCGGGTCGCCGCGGCGGCGGGGAGCGCGACCATCACCGTCGGCAGCCTTGCCGACAGCGTCGAGCAGACCGGGGTCCACCTCGCCGAGGCCTACCGCCGGCGGCATCCGGGAGTCGCCGTCCGCATCCGCGAGACCGACTTCACCGACCCGACCGCCGGACTCGCCGCCGGACTGGTCGACGTGGCCCTGACCAGGGCGCCGTTCACCACCACAGGCATCTCCACCCGCGTTCTGCGCTCCGACCCCGTCGGCGTGATCCTGCGCTCCGACGACCCGCTCGCAGGGTGCGAGTCCCTCGGCTTCGCCGAACTGGCCGACCGGCGCTGGTTCCGGTTCCCGGAGGGCACCGACCCGGTGTGGCGCGCCTACTGGACGGGCGCGCCCGACGACGTGAGACGCCGGGGAGGTCCGGTCGTGCGGACGGCCGGCGAGTGCCTGAGGTCGGTGCTGTGGAACGGCACGGTGGGTCTCGCGCCGCTCGGGCACGCCCTTCCCGACGGGCTCACGGCGGTCCGCCTGACCGACCTGCCCGCCAGCGACCTGGTCATCGCCTGGAGGAGCGCCGACCGCAGCTCGCTGGTCGAGGCGTTCGTGCGGATCGCGGTGGCGCTCCACCGCCGCGAGGACGTCGGCGGGTAGCGGCACCCGGGAGGGGGCGTGCAATGTGGACGCTCCCGTGCCGGACCGCCGCGCTCGTCGTGTGATCCCGGTTGGTTAGTCTGCCGGGATGCTGGGCGACGCTGACATGGACCGCAGGGTCCGCGAGATCTACACCCCCGAGCGGGCCGCGACCATCGAGTACTCACCCGACTTGGACGGCCTCGCCGACCCGGGCGAGGTCGTGTGGTCGTGGGTGCCCTTCGAGGAGGACCCGAGCCAGGGCAAGGACCGGCCGCTGCTGGTCGTCGGCCGCTACGGCCGCAGGCTCCTGGCGATGATGCTGTCCAGCCGGGGTCACGACGACCACCCGGACTGGCTCGCACTGGGCACCGGAACCTGGGACCGTGAGGCCCGCGACTCCTACCTGCGGCTGGACCGCGTCTTCGCGCTCGACGAGGACGACATCCGCAGGGAGGGCTCGGTGCTCGACCCGGAGCGGTTCGTGCGGGTCGCGGCCGAGCTGATCCGCCTGCACGGCTGGAACGCCGTACGGCCCCGCTGACACCGACGTGACGAGCCGCCCGGCGGGGTCTGCGCCGGGCGGCTTCTCCATGCCGGTCAGTCGGCCGGGGCGGCGTTCACCGCCAGGCGGGGCCGGTGCGCCGACGTCGCGAACGCAGACTGTCAGCGCCTCTCGAGAGCGGCCGGACAGTAGCCCCAAGTGACATCGCGTGGAGTTCTCTGCTCCCATGCAGTCAGCTGTTCGATGGTCGACAGCTCGGTGGCCTGGGAGTGGCCCATGCGCAGGTTTCCGGCCTTGTCCGGCCCGAGGGGCCAGCGGCGGTCTCCGACCAGCAGTTCGAGTTGTCCGCCCTGTCTGGTCCACAGCGCGGGGCCGCGGACGGCGCCGCGCGTGAACCGATGCCAAACATCAGGGTTGGCCAGCACCTTCATACGATTCGGCAGTGGCCACTGCGGTCTTCGTGAGACACGGCGGTCGTTCAGTTGGAGTTGATGCGGTGCGGGGTCGAATGTGTAGGTGGCTGTCTCGATCGCGTGACGCAGATACCGCGTCAGCTTGGCCAGTGCGGTCGTGCCGTCGAGGCGGGCGCCGATCTCCATGCCTGAACCCGCGATAAGACCGTGCCTGGCCTCGAAATTTGCGGAGAACAAGGCACCTCTGTTCTCGTCGGCGACGGCCGCTTTCGCGTGATTGAGATCGTCGGCGACGAGACGCACCCCGAGATCGTGGAAGGCGGTGGCGTCCCGGCGATGACGGTCTCTGTGGTTGTTGGCGCGCACCAGCATCGTGACCTCTACTCCTTGCGCGACCGCCTTCCCGATCCGTTCCAGAATCAGATCGGGGTTCGTGCTCATGCCGTCCAGTGTGTAAGAGGCCAGCAGGAGGGAGTTTTCCGCCGAGTCGATGATGTCGCGGATGGTGGCCAGGAGGCTCTCGTCTTCGGCATCGGTCCAGATGATCGCGGGTCGACCCGCTGTCGGCTCTGGCGCCGGAACGTCGAACGGAAGCGGGCACTGAAGACGGCTTTCCTTCAAGTTTTGAACGCTGTATGTGCTCGTGCTGGGGAGCCACCATTGGCACCCTGTCAGCCACATGCGTGCGAACAAGCGGGCGAGTCGGCCGACCTCAAGCGGCTCGGTGATGACGACGCCAGCCTCACCGACCTCGGTGAAGGCGCGTGTTTCGAGATTCGCGCTGCCAACCCAGGCGATGGCGTCGTCGGCCACGACGAATTTGGCATGGCAGTTCTCGTGCCCTCGCAGCGCGATGCCGCGCCGCGTGAGACTCATGAACCGCTTCTTCTCCTGCTCGACCTTCGCCGTGATCTGCGGGTCCTTCTCTTGCGCTTCCGCTAGGCGGGCAAGTCCCCGGCGCAGGCTGGCCTCACTGAGCTCACTGATGACATATACGCCGCCGTTCAAGCGATCCGCCGCTGCGATGAGCTCCCGGGACAGTTGCTCGTCGCCGAGGATGAAACTGGTGACGAATACCTTCTCCCGGGCGCCTCGGACAATGTCGAGTACTTGATCGCGCAAGGATTGTGGGGAATCCCGGAAGGTCGCACCGAAGCGCCACCTCCCGGTGTCTTCTTCGACGGCGAACGGTGCCTGCATGTTGGCTGTAGGTACGAAGAACCCTGTGGCCGACCGCAGGGCACCAAGGTCGACCACAGATGGTGTGGAGTGCTCATCCATAGGCGAAGTCCTCCGCTTCGCGAAGCACGTGCACGATCCAGAAATGACCAAGGGTCCATGCGCGCCGCCGGAGGACGGCTCGGTCGCCGGTGAACGACTTCGCAAGCTCGTACACCTCATCCGGCGCGCCCAGCAGCCTGTCCAGGAACTCATCAAGAGCGAAGAGCTCCTCGGCGGCGGGGTCCGAGGGCCGCAGGGCTATCGAACTGAGCAGACGGACATCCTCCTTCCTGATGTCGATGCACCTTGCCGCGGTGAGTGAGCCGAGCTCAGCGAGCCGGGAGGCTTCCCGGCCGTCGACCTGCACGCTCCAGCGGCCAAGATCGTGGTAGCGGAGCCTGGCCGAGTCGAACGTGCCTGCGCCAAGGGGCCGCAGGGAAGTAGGTTCCCGCTGGAGTTCGCGGTCAACTGAGGTCAACCATCGGATCAGTCCCGCCGGCGCTCCGACGTCGAGACGGGCGCTCGCGTTCTTCGCTGTCAGCTCCAGGATGACGTGCGGATGCTGCAAATCGTGTGGCACGGTGATCGAGCACTCGATGGTAGGGATGAGCGGAATCGTCGGATCGCCTTTGACCCCGGCCATAGCGTCCAGCGGCTCGTCGACTGAATCGTTCGCCGGTCCGGTCACGCCGGCGGGGAGGTTGAGCACTGAGCCGGCGCGGACGCGTTCGCGGAGAAGTTCGTGGCGGCTAAGGCCATGGAAGCGGTCAGGGAGCGGGACCCCGTTGCGTTGCGTACGGGGTATGGCTCGCTCGAAGTCCCCGAGACCGCCTTCGACGGCGATAAGGTCATCGGTGTATGGGAGAAACAGCAGGTCCGTGTTGATGTCACGTGTTCGGGGTGCTGTTCCATCGGCGAGGCCATCGGCGGCACCTGCGGAAGTCGTGATGATTCCATCGGTCAGTTCGACCATGTTGAGACTCCATAGGCGGCGCGCGAGTCCCCCGAACACGCGTTGAGGCAGCCCCGTGAACAGCTCGAAGTCCTCCTTGCCGAGACGGCCGAGCTTCATCGCAGCCTCGATCACGAAGCGGTCGAGGGGCGTGAGTTCGACTGGCTCGCTGGCGGCAAGGGGAACGTCGCGCCACCACAGGACGGGCATTCGGGCCCAGGGGGCATGGAGCGCGCCGGGATCGAGGAGATGGTGATCGGCGGAACGGAAGCTGGTCATGGAGCACCCGTGTCGAGTTCGTTGAGCAGCGAGCCCTTGCCGCTTTCAAGAAGACCGAAGAGGTTGTCGTAGTAGCGCTCGGCCGCCGGGATCTCGCGCAGACGACGGAGAGTCTCGGCATGTCCCACGAGCACCAGCGCCCGGCGAGCACGTGTCGAGGCCACATTGAGCCGGTTGATGTTCTGCAGCCACAGCGCCGTTCGTGGACGGAACTCTTTGTGGCGGGGAAGTCGGTAGGCCCGGCAGAAGGAGAGGATGACCAGGTCCGCTTCCTGCCCTTGGATGCGATCGACGCTGTCGATGACGCGGAATTCGAGGCGCGGATAGGCGCGGAGGTTCGGGCCACCGAGTTTTCGGCGGATCAGACGTGCTTGCGCGCCATAGAAGGCGAGGATGCTGACGGTGAGCGGGCGTGTCGCGTTGCGTTTGGTGAGTTCGCGGTTCCACGCTCGGCAGACTTCGACGACCAACTTCGCTTCGAGTTCGTTGTAACAGGTCGTACCGTCCTGTGTATGCCAGGGCTTGGGCTGCGCGGAGGTGTCCAGGAAGGTCAGCGGGTGGGGGAAGGTGACGCTGACCAGTGGCTGTGACTCGGGAGGAAGCAGTTTCGGTGTCTCGTACTTGCCCTGATAGACCGGCAGGCGGACGAGTTCGGCGAGTTCGCCGGGCATGCGCCTCTGTTGGATGAGCGCGCGGCACAGTTCCCGCGGTGCACGGGCGACGCAGAACTCGAAGAGGCTCACCACGAGGTGCTCTCGCATGGCTCGCAGGAGGGCCTGCTCAGGTGAGGTGTCGTGAGCGTTGATGTGGCGGAACTGCCGGGAGTAGATGGCGCGATGCGCCGCGACCCATTTACCGCCGTCGAGGAGCCGTTGCGCGGCGATCTCCACGCTGATGTCGCGGAACTGGTGCGCCTCGGCGTCGTCTTCACCGCGCCAGAGTTCGGAAAGGTGGTTCACGGCCTCCTTGAGGGCGAGGCCGGGTGTGCGTTCCGAGAAGTCCAGTGCGGCCATCGCGTGAAGGTGGTGCTCATCCGTCTGTTCCACGAAAGGTCTCAGCTGTCGTTCGTCACCCACGAGCACCCATCTCGCGGCCCGGCGTGCGGGGATGAGGAATTCGGCGCTGGTGACCTTGCTGGCCTCGTCGACGATCAGTGTGTCGTAGTCGAGTTCGCGAAAGGACGCGTCACCACCGAAACCTGCGGCGGTGCTGCAGACCAGGTTGACCGCGCCGACCAGCGCTGGCCCCATGACCTTTACGCCACTCTTCCGGTCGGCTTCTTCGTCCGTCCCTCGCATCTCCGCCAGTTCGAACCAGCGCTGCTGCACCTCTATTCGCGCGTGCAGTTGTCGTTCCTCGGCCTCTAGCCGGCGTAGAAACGTCCCGTGCTGTTCGGGGGACTTCCGCAACGGCGTCAAGCCGAGGTTCGCGAGCCTTTCGACTGCCGTTTCAAGGCTTGCACGCGCCGTGGTCTGTTCTTTCTCGGCGCGTTTGACCAGGGCGGTGTCTGTCGAGTGGTCGGCGGTGAGTCGGCGTAGGGTCGTTTCCTCGATTCCCAAGGCTCGGTGTTCGTCGTTCAGTGCCTGGCTGAGCCGCGAGTCCGCTCGCTGCAGCTGATCCCAGAGATTCCTGCTTCGACGACGTGCTCGAGCAAGGGCACCGAGTCCTAGTTTCGCGATCCCGCGAATCCAGCTGCCGGCGCTTCCTTCGACGGCAAGCAGATCACGAGCAGCGGTACCGTACTCGTGGTGGTATCGCTCGCGGTGGTCCGCGCAGGTCAAGACTGAAGCGCGCGCTTGCGCGACGTGCCGGTGCACGGCCTCATAGTCGCTTCGGCGCTGACGCTCGTTGCGGGCGAACTGTGATTCGGCGACTACGAGCATGGCCGCGCTCCTACGCCCGTCCGCTGCGGCCTCGGTCCAACTCGTCAGCGCCCCGCGCTCCAGCAGGATCCGTTCGAGGCGGCTTCGCCAGGTCGCCATCTGGCTGTTGTGAGGTGTCTGAAGACCGGTGGAGAGTTCGTGTGTGTACCCGTCTTCAGTGAGATGCCGCACCCGTTCGTCGACCAGATCCAAACGCCAACTGCGGCGGATCGGTAGCACGTCGGTCTCGTCCAGCAGGCGGGCAAGCACTTCATCGAGTGCCACATGCGTGGGAGCCGTGAGCAGCACGCGTTCTCCGCGTTTGACCAGGGCGGTGACGGCGGCGGCGATCACCTGCGTCTTCCCGGTGCCCGGTGGACCCTGGATCATGCACGCATAGGGCGCCGCGAGGATCGTCCGGACGGCTTCCTTCTGGCCGTCGTTGAGAGCAAGCTCCGTGGCCGGGATCGGCGGCGCTGTCACGGGCCGTGGAAGGCGGCCGGGCTCGCACAGCAGGGTGGCCAATGCCGCCCAGTTCCCGACGATGTTTCTCTCGTCAAGGAATTCCCGGACTGCGGTGTAGTGACGTTGGTATCGGAAATCCTTAGTCTGTGCGAGGACTACACGTGTGCCGACGGTGAATTCGCGTTGCGCACGAGCGGCGTCCCTAGGGTTGTCGGGCCATGTCACCATGGCGCCCTCGTCGAACAACTGGACAAGTTGCAGCCGGTGGGGTTTCGAGGAGGCACTACCTGTCAAGGCCAGGGACACTGTGTCGCCGCTCTCGGCTGCGAATGGGGCCGGAGCGTCGAGTTCGATGGTGAGCCCTCCGGTGAAGCTTTCGCCGCTGATGAGTCCGGGGTCGACGATCGTTCCCGAACGAGAGAGTTCAGCGCCGTGGGCCGCTCGCTGCGCACCGAGTTCGAGGAGGGCACGCAGGGAGCCGAAGCGTTTTCGAGCCGAAGCCCGCAGGTCCAGCTGCATTCGGGGGTGGAGCTGCAATTCTGGCAGTGCGTGCTCGGCCTCGGACGCGAGGCGGTGACGCTGGACCCCATCCGCGATGGTCGCCAAGTCGCAGGGTCCGGTGTCTTGTGGAGCATCGATGGTTACGAGGCCGGGAAGAAACGGGGCGTACGGGTCGACCGATCGCCTCTTGCCGCGAGTTACGGCCCTGTCGAGGACGGTGAGCGATCGCCGGCGATCTCTCGCCCAAGGTTCCGTGTGCAGGTAGACCTCAAGACGTCGGGTGGTCAGACGAAAGCGCGGATGCTCAGGATTATCCGAGTCGATCGAGGTGATGTCGAGTATGCCCGCCGCGATTTGGTCGCGTACTTCGCCTCGGTCCAACCGGGATCGCGCGAGACGCTTGTCGAGATCACCGAACGCCGTCAGACGCAGTCCGCTTGCGGATGGAGTGGGTACGTCATACCGAGCTTTCAGCTGGCGGCGGAGCTCATCGAGCCAGATGGCCGCCAGAACAATCCTGATCATTTACCCGAATCCTCGGCGCTGAGGAAGGCCAGCTCGGCTCGGATACCGTCGAGATCTTCGCCCGGGTACGTGAGTTGCCAGTATGCGCGCAGCACGCGCAGGGCTTTGCGGTTGAGATCTGCCGAGATCTTCGGCGACACCGATTCTTCACCATGGGCCAGAACTGACTGATTTCTGGCCTCGGCGAGTTTGCGAAGCTCCTGGAGATCAGTCGCGGTCGCAAGTTCTGCGGGGTCAGTGACCGCATCGCCTTGTGCTTGCAACAGTGCTGCCGCCGCGAAGACGCCGAGGTTCCTGGGAAGGGCACGGCCGGGCTTCG
This sequence comes from Phytomonospora sp. NPDC050363, assembly GCF_040655735.1. NCBI lineage: Bacteria > Bacillati > Actinomycetota > Actinomycetes > Micromonosporales > Micromonosporaceae > Phytomonospora > Phytomonospora sp. NPDC050363. Next base: position 458,198 of record NZ_JBFAKK010000006.1, on the reverse strand, counting down.
GGCCGTCAACGGCGTCACAGACGCTGCGGTAGGCCTGGCGCAATGCCGGTACATCGTTCGTCAAAAGATCATAAGAAGGTGCCTTCGGATCGAAGGTAGGGTTTTGAGCGGCCAGTCGCCCGACGAGGCAACGCTCGATCGTCCGATACGAGAAGAGCGCGGCGAAGTCGTGGCGGCCGACTTTTCGATAGTGATCGTCGAGCAGGTTGAACGAGAGTAGAAGCGCTCGCGGGTCACGATTGACGAGTTGCTCGAGAAACTCCAGTTGCGCCGCCAGGCGGGTCGCAGCGGAAGCCGGGAGCTGTCTCTGCATGGGGGAAAGGGTACGGCGCACGCCATCGATCGCATCGGGAAGAGAGACCAGATCCAGGTCGCACCAGGCCTGGTAGAGCCTGGACAGTGCGCCCCAGAACCTCGCCTCGATCGGCCGAGCCAGGCGCACCGCCAACTCGTCGAAGCGATTTCGTGCGGCTTCGTAGGCACCACCGTCGAAGGCATGATCGGCCGCGTTCATCTCCTGCTCGCCGAAGAGGGAGGTGGGATTGTCGAGCAGGAGCAACCGGTCGCGACCGGGAACCGCCTGGCGCAGCACGGGATCCCACTCCCCGTCCAAATAGCACAGACCGAGATCCAGTTGCCAGGCTGCGAGAGCCGCCGTCGCGCTCATGACCTTGCGACCGCCGGTTATGTCGATGTAGGACACCGCTCGCTCGTCTTCCCTCGCCAGGAGCTCAAGTTCGTCCTTGACTACGTGGTAGATGCTCAAAGGGTCGGTCGGCGTGCATCGACGCTGCACGAAGTCGGCCTGCTGGAGCCCGGTCGGTCCGATGACGTGTCGGGCGATGTCGTTGACACTGCCTCGAGCGTTCTCGGAGGGAATCACCACCAGTCGTCGCGGCTGCAGAACCTTGCAGACCACGATGGTGGGCCTCGGAGAGAAACCGGTGACGCTGATCAATAGATCCACACGCGAAGGAAGGCCGGGGCAGTCCATCCGGATGCGCTCGGCGCACTCGTCGACGAGGTGTTCAAGGTAGAAGCGAGTCGCCTGCTCGTATGCGATGCCTTCGCCGTATGTCTCGGAGCCGAGGGTGATGCTGCGCATGATCTCCATGCGTTGGTCGAACGTAAGTTCGGTCCCGTCGGCCACGTCGCCGACCACCCTCTCGGTCGAAGCAGAAGAGGGGTGCCAGCCGACCCCTCCTCTAGAAAACGGTCAAGAATGAGTTCAGTTCGGCTCGCGAAGAAGGATGATCAATGATTCCATCGCGCTCTCGATGCAAGGCCGGCGGCGGCGAAGAATGGAATGTACTTGCGATACGAGTGTTCGCGACCGTTAGTGTCGTTGATCTGACAAGGCCGGTGGCTCATGGTCGCCCATAGGCCTGCCGATGTCATATCCCCCATGCCCGACGTTTAGTCACATCATCCGATGGGGGAACGGCACCAGCCGCTGCGGCTGGTCCTTTCCCGTGCTGGTCCTGCGCGTTCACGTGACCGGCGGCGACCTCGGCCCGCCCGAGGACCCTGCGAACCAGTGGCAGTGAACCCCACCCGGCCGGGACGCGACCTTCCACGGACGGCGGCTCGACCGGCCGGTGAAGGAGCACGCGCTGCTGGAGGCCTACTGCCGGCGAGCCCGGTCTTTCCTGGGCACCGCAGTCCAGCATCGCCCTCGACCCCACCGCCTCAGTCGCGAACCAGCGCCGTCCTCCAACGGTCCGGGACGACGCCGTACTCGATCGCGGAGGCTCCGGTGAGCGCGGCCAGGTCGGCGATCTCGGCCGACACCGCCCGGCGGAGCGCGGCGGTCGCTTCGACGTCGGGTTCCAGGAACAGGCCCTCGATGACCAGCACGCCGCGCTTGCGGTCGTGCCTGGGGGCGAGGCGCCCGACGAGCCGGTCGCCGTGCAGGACCGGCATGAGGTAGTAGCCGTACTCGCGCTGGGCCTTCGGAACGTACATCTCGTTGCGGAACGCGAAACCCCACAGCCGCTCGGTGAGGCGCCGGTCGTTGATGAGGTTGTCGAAGGGCGACAGCAGGGCGGTCCGGCCCTCCCACTCTCCGGCGCGGATCGCGTCGAGCCCGGCGAGCGCCTCGGCGTGGACGTACCAGGTCTCCTTGGCGGCGGTGCCGTCCACGCGAACGGGGACGACGCGGCCCTGTTCGGTGAGCGAGCGCAGGATCGCCGGCAGCCCCACATAGTCGCCGCGCAGGAAGTACTGGCGGATGTCGAGCGGGCGGGCCGCGCCGAGCGCGCGGAGGGTGTGCTCGGTGGCCGCGGTGACCTTCTCGACGGGCGACATCGCGACCCGGTCGGTGCCGGTGGGCAGGCAGGCCTCGGGCAGTCCCCACAGGCGCTTGCCGCCGGCGCGGCCGGCGACCATGATCCGGCCCTGCCGCCACAGGTGGGCCAGCATGCGCTCGACGTTGCGGCCGGCCGTCCAGCCGGTGGACTCCCAGGACACATCGGCGCAGTCGTCGAAGGCGTCGGTGGGCAGTGCGACGCCCTCACCGAGGCGCTCGAGGACATGGCCGAGCAGGCGGCCGTTGGCCTCCACCCACGCTTTGATCGCGGTGAAGTTGGCGGGCGGGTGGGCGTCCATCGTCGCCCGGTGCAGCGGGTAGTCCTCGGTGAGCACGATCGCGGCGGCGTGGGCCCAGTACTCGAACAGCCACCGGTCCTCCCACCACAGCCGGCGCAGTCCCGCCCCGGCGGTGGGCCCGAGCCTGCTCCACACGACCAGGTCGTGGCTCGGCGCGACCACACTGATCGGGTCGAGCTGGAGGTAGCGCAGCGCGCGCAGCACCGTGCGCAGGCCCTCGTCGTCGGCGCGCGGACGGACCGCGGCGAGGTGCTGGCGCGAGATGGCCAGCCGCCTCGCCTCGACGCGGCTGATGGTGAGGACTCGCTCTGCGGTGGGAATCTCGGGCACCTCGTCTTCTGCTCCCGGAGCGAAAGGGCTCCGGTGGCGCAGAGTACCGGTGGGGGGTGACAGGACGCGACTCGAACATGGACTGAAGTTGATCTATGCCGCTGCGGGGACCGGGCGGACACGCACCGCTAGGATCCGCATGTGCCTGCCCCTCTTGTGACGGTCATCATCCCGGTCTTCGACGTCCGGCCCTGGCTCGCCGAATGCGTCGCCTCGGTGCGGCGCCAGACGATCGGGACGGACAACATCGAGGTCATCGCCGTCGACGACCGCTCCCGTGACGGCAGCTGGGAAGAACTCGAAAGACTCGCCGCCGACTTCCCCGAGCTTCGGGTCCACCGCCTTCCCGAGAACTCCGGCGGCCCCGGCGGCCCGCGCAACTTCGGTCTCGATCGCGCCAAGGGCACCTACGTCTTCTTCCTCGACGCCGACGACTACCTCGGCGACGAGGCCCTCGAACGCATGGTCGCCATGGCCGAGCGCGCGTCCTCGGACGTCCTGCTCGGCCGCATGGCCACGCCTCCCGGACACCGCGACCGCGCCCCGAAGTCGATGTTCGGTCGCTCGGCGGACAAGGTCGACCTGTACAAGTCGAACGTCTTCAACAGCCTCGGCCCGTGGAAGCTCTTCCGGCGCGAGATGATCGAGCGCCACGGCATCCGCTTCCCCGAAGGCGTCGCCCGCCGCGAGGACGGGCCCTTCACCAGCCGCTGCTACCTCAACGCCGAGGTCATCTCGATCCTCGCCGACTACGACTGCTACTACCTGCGCACGCGCCCCGACGGTTCCAACGCGACCTCCCAGCGGCCCGACTACCCGGCCCTCCACGCGGTCGCGGCCGACCTGGTCGCCATCGTCGCCGATCACGTCCCGCCGGGCCCGAAACGCGACCACCTCATGGCCCGGCACGTCCGCACCGCCGTGCTCACGCTCTTCTCCGCCTACTGGGCGCGCGAACTGACCCCCGCCGAGAAACGCGAGACCTTCGAGCTCGCCCGCGCGGTGCTCAAGGACTGCCTGACCGACGGCGTCCTCGCCAAACTCGACCCCCGCCGGCGTCTCATGTCCCACCTCATCGCCGAAGGGGAGTTCGAGGCCTTCCAGGAGGCTCTTCCCGACCTTCTGAAGACCGAGTCGCCGGCCGCGGTCGTCGACGGCGAGCGGGTCTACCGGCCGCTGAACTTTTTCCGCGACGAGACCCTGCGCGTCCCCGACTCGGTCTACGACCTGACCGACCGGCTGGCCGTCGAGCACCGCCTGACCTCGCTGGCGTGGAGCGAGCGCGGCCTGACCATCGGCTTCGAGGCCGTGCTGCCGGACCTGAGCGACCGGCCGCAGACCGTCTCCGTGATCGTGCGCGCCCGCGACGGCAAGACCGGGCACCACGTCGAGGCCACCCCTGCCGGTGGCGGCACCTCCTTCGAAGCCTTCGTGGACGTCTCGAAGGCCGCCGGGGGCAAGGCGCTCGCCGACGGGTTGTGGGACCTGTCCGTCTCGATCTCGGCCGAGGGGGTTCGGCGGGAGAGGCGCCTCGGCGCGCGGCGGGCCGAGTCGGTGGAGACCGCCGCCGACTCGCACGAGGTCCGGCGCCCGGGAGGGTCGGTCGTCGCCACGACCTTCTTCAGCAAGCACGGCAACCTGGGCCTCGATCTGGGCGAACGGGTCCACTCCAGCTATCCCTCACCGCGCCTGGTGAGCCTGCGCAGCACCACGACCAGCCTGCGCGTGGTGGCCGATTACCCGCCGCCTAAGGACGCCCGCCGCACTGAGGCGGCGATCGTGCTCGCCCGGGGCTCGGCGCGGCTGACGATGCCGACGGCCGTGACGGTCGAGTCCGGCGCCTTCCGGCTGACCGCGAGCCTGTCGCTGCCGATCCTGCGCGTGCGTCCGGGCGCGTGGGAGGTCCGTGCCGAGGTGCGGATCGGCGATCTGCGCCGCGAGGTCGCCGTCGTCAACCAGAAGGGCAGGCCGGTGCAGCTGCGGGTCCTGCCGCGTCTGACGAAGCTGCTGGCGAAGCTGCGCCGTTAGGTCCGTTCACACGCTCACCCCGGCCTCCTCGTGAACTGGCTTGCGCCCGCGCAGGGAGGTCGCCGCGAAGACCACCAGGCACAGCGCGCACAGTCCCGCCGGCACCCAGAAGATCCCCGGCAGGGACAGGCCGCCGACCGCCGCGGCGCCCACCAGTCCGCTGACGGGTCGCGCGGCGGTCTGCGCGCTGAAGAATGTCGCCGACGCCAGTCCGGCCCGCCCGGGGACGAGCCCCTGGGCGTAGCTGAGGCCGAGCCCGATGGTCGCGGCGAACAGCACGACCTGCAGCAGGCGGAACAGCCAGACCTGCCACATCTGCGTGCTGGAGGCCAGGACGGCGTAGGCCACGACGCCGATGGCGAGAGCGGCGACGATGACGCGTTCGATGCCGAAGCGGTCGGCCAGCGCGCCGACCAGCGGGAATACGACGACCTCGAGTCCGGCGATGGCGGCGATCAGCACGCCGAAGGCGACCGTGCTCTGGTGCAGGTACTCCACGACGTAGATGGGCAGGTAGACGTCGCGGAGCATGTCTCCGACGATGACCATGCTCAGCCCGCACGCGAACAGCGCCAGCGGGAGGATCCCGGTGCGCTTCGCGCCGTTCTCGCCGGTGTCCGTCGCGCGCGGACCCGCGCCCGGGCGGATTCGCGACGCGAGGACGACGACGAGGGCGTAGGCGGCCACGGCGATCCAGAACGCGGCGCGGATGCCCACGCTCGCGGCCAGCACGGTGCTCAGGACGGGTCCGAGCATGTAGCCGAAGGAGTAGCCGCCGCGCAGGGTCGTGTTGATCGTCGACGGCCGGGACTCTCCGCGCTCGCGCATGGTGTCGTTGAGGGCGGCGAAGATCTGCGCGTTGAGCGTTCCGAAGGGGGCCGACAGGAGCACCGCGTAGATGCCGATCGCGACCCAGAAGGAGGACGCGAAACCGAGGAGTGCCCAGCCGAGTCCCATGCATGAGGCGAAGACCAGCATCAGCGGCCGGCGCGAGCGAAGGCGGTCGCTGAGCCTGCCGACGGGAAGGTTGACGGCGACGCCGAGCAGCCCGGAGACGGTCAGGACACCGACCTCGGCGAGGCTCGCGCCGAGCTCCTGCGACAAGAACAGCGGCACCAGGGGCATCCCGGCCGAGCCGGCCGCGCCGGTGACGGTGAGCAGCAGCAGGTAGCGGCGATAGTCGGCGTCGCCGAACACGCGCCGCCGCAGAGTGGTGAGCATCGGACCTCCGGACACGAAGTCCGGAAAGCTACCAGATCAAGATCGCCGACGGCGAGTCAGGAATCCGCACAACGGATCCGGGAAGCTCTACTGTGGACGCATTCATCGACCCCGGAGGTGTCCCATGCGGCGATTCGACGACCGTGCCGTCCTCGTCACCGGCGCGGCGCGCGGCATCGGGCGAGCCGTCGCCCGCAGGCTCGCGGCCGAGGGAGCGGCCGTGACCGTTTCCGACATCGACCTCGCGGCCGCCGAGGCGACCGCCACCGAACTGACCGCCGAGGGCGCCAGGGCCGTCCCGGTCGCCTGCGACGTCACCGACCGGGAGAGCGTCGACGCCGCGGTGGCCGCCGCCATGGAGGCGCACGGCAGGCTCGACGTACTGGTGAACAACGTCGGCGTCGCGGGCCGGCCGAAGTTCGACGACCTCGACGAGGAGGAGTGGCACCGCCAGGTCGACCCGACGCTGCTCGGCGCCGTCCGCTGCGTCAAGGCCGCGCTCCCGCACCTGCTCGCCGCGCCGGCCGGCAACGTCGTCTCCATCGGCTCCATCAACGGCATCGCCGCCTTCGGCGCGGCCGCCTACTCCGCGGCCAAGGCCGGCTTGCAGAGCCTCACCCAGAACCTCGCCGTCGAATACTCCCCGCGCTCCCGCCTCGCCGCCGGCCTCGAAGGATCCATCCGCGTCAACCTGGTCGCGCCCGGCTCGATTCGCACCCGCGCGTGGAAGAAGCAGGACATCGACGACATCGGCACCCGCTACCCCATGGCCCGCGCGGGGCAACCCGAGGACATCGCCGCCGCCGTCGCCTTCCTCGCCTCCGAGGACGCCTCCTGGATCACCGGCCTCGTGCTCCCCGTCGACGGCGGCCTCCTCGCCGACGGACGCCTTCTCACCGACGTCTTCTTCCCCAGCTGAGCGGCGCTGTCACGTTTCTCGTCCCGGGCGCGTCTCCTTGGTGAACACCGCCCGAGGAACAGCGAGGAACACGCCATGGACAGCATCGAGCACCGGGTCGTCGTACTGGGAGCCGGATACGCGGGCCTGACCGCCGCCGCCCGTCTCGCCCGCCGGGTCGACACCGCACTGGTCGGCGTCACCCTCGTCAACGCACGCGACGAGTTCGTCCAGCGCCCACGCCTCCACCAGGTTGCCACCGGCCAGGAACTGGCGCCCCTGCCGCTCACCGGATTCCTCGCCGGGACGGCCGTCGACCTGGTCATCGGCACCGCCCACGACATCGACACCACCGCCCGGACGGTCACCGTCGATACCGCCGAGGGCCGTCGAGAGATCGCCTACGACACCCTCGTCTACGCCCTCGGCAGCCGCGTCGACACCACCTCGGTCCCCGGTATCGGCGAGCACGCCCACGTCCTCGAACCCTCGACCGCCGCCGCGCTCGCCGAGGCCACCACCGGCACCCTCGTCGTCTGCGGAGGCGGGCTCACCGGCATCGAGGCCGCCACGGAGTTCGCCGAGTCCCGGCCCGGCCTCACCGTCCGGCTCGTCTCCCGCGGGGAACCCGGCGCCCACCTCTCCCCGGCCGCGAAGGAGCACGTCGACGCGGCCTTCACCCGCCTCGGCGTCGACGTGGTCTCCGGCGCCGCCGTCACCGAGATCACCGAGCGGGCGCTCCTCCTCGACGACGGCACCACCGTCGACTTCGACGTGTGCGTATGGGCCGGCGGCTTCACCGTCCCCGAACTCGCCGCCGAGGCCGGCCTCACCGTCGACCGCGCCGGACGCGCGATCGTCGACGACCGCCTCCGCTCGGTATCCCACCCCGGGATCCACGTCATCGGGGACGCCGCCGCGCTCGCCGGGACATGGGGCGACAGCCTCGCCTACGGCTGCCGCTCCGGCGGCTTCCAAGGCCCCTACATCGCCGACGCCCTCGCCAAGGCCATCTCCGGCGGCCGGCCCGAGCCCTTCACCTTCCGCCACATCCACCAATGCGTGAGCCTGGGACGCAAGGACGCCGTCATCCAGTTCGTGCACGCCTCCGACGAGTCGCCGCGCAACGCCGTCCTGCGCGGCCGGGTCGCCGTCTGGTACAAGGATCTCGTACTCGGCTCGGCGGTGTTCATGTTCGGCGGTCCCGGTCCCGGTCCCTACCTTCCGCACCGCAGGGTTCGGCCGGCCGGCGCGATGGAGGAGGCGTGAGCAGGGTGAGCACGATGATCGACACGTTCGAGGAGAACCGGCCGGTGCTGCGCGCCGTGGCCTACCGGATGCTCGGCAGTTTCACCGACGCCGAGGACGTCGTGCAGGACGCCTGGCCCAAGTGGGACAAGGCCGGCGCCGAGACCGAGATCGTCAACCCGCGCGCCTTCCTGGTCACGATCGTGACCCGCCTGAGCCTCGACCGGCTGCGCAGCGCCGCGTCGCGGCACGAGGACTACACCGGCTCCTGGCTGCCCGAGCCGAGCACCGAGGAGGAGCCCGTCATCGCCGGCACCGGCGACCCGGGCGCCCTGGCCGCCCTGCGCGACTCGGTCTCGCTGGGGATGCTCGTCCTGCTGGAGTCCCTTTCGCCGCTCGAACGGGCCGCCTACGTCCTGCGCGAGGCCTTCGGTTTCAGCCACGGTGAGATCGGTGAGGCCCTCGACCGCAGCGAGGCCGGTGTCCGGCAGCTGGTGAAACGGGCCCGCGCCCACGTCGCCGAGCAGCGCCCCCGCTTCGTCAGCGACCGCGAGAAGCAGCGCGAGGTCACCGAGCGGTTCATGACCGCCAGCATCAACGGTGACCTCGCCACCCTCCTGGAAGTCCTCGCCCCCGACATCACGGTCGTCACCGACACCGGCGGCCGGGTCGCGGGAAACCTGCGGCCCATCAGCGGCAGCAGCCGGGTGGCGCGCGCGATGGCGAAGGCGAACGGCTTCGTCGAGGGAAACCTGACCGCCGCCCCCACCTGGATCAACGGCGAGCCCGGCGGCATCGTCTTCCTCGACGGCAAGCCCCACGCGACCTTCATCGCCGAACTCGACGCCGAGGGACGCATCACCCGCCTCCTCTGCGTCGCCAACCCTGACAAGCTCGGTCACATCCGCAGTGCCGGCGACGGGACGGCCTGAGCGGGCGGCGGGCGCGGCACCGGGCTCGACGTCGAGTGCCGCGCCCGCCTGCATCACACGGTGGTGAGCACGACCTTGCCCCTCGCGCGACCGGTGGCCACACGGTCGTGGGCCTTCTGCGCCTCTTCCAGGGGCAGCACGGTGTCGGTCTCGGCGCGCAGCTTCCCCGACCCCGCCAGGCGCGCGATGGTGCGCATGTCGGCGTGGTCGGGCTCGACGAGCATGAACCCGGCGGGGATCGCGCGCGCGGCGGCCTTGTCCACCAGATCGGGCGAGGCCGGCGGCAGCAGGTTCACCAGCACGCCGCCGTCCCGGAGCACGCTCAGGGACCGCTCGCCGTAGTCGCCTCCCATGGTGTCGACCACGACGTCGAGGCCTTCGAGGACATCGGCGAAGTCGGTGGCGGTGTAGTCGATCAGCTCGTCGGCGCCCAGCGAGCGGAGGAAGTCGTGCTTGGCGGCGCTGGCGGTCCCGATGACGTGGGCGCCGAGCTCCTTGGCGAGCTGGACCGCGACGTGGCCGACACCTCCGGCCGCCGCGTGGATCAGTACCCGCTGGCCGGGCTGGACCGACGCGATGTCGACCAGGGCCTGCCAGGCCGTCAGCGAGACCAGCGGCAGCGCGGCGGCGTGCACGTGATCCACGCCGGCCGGCTTGAGCGCCAGGTGGCGCGGGGGAGCGGTGACGTAGTCGGCGAAGGCGCGACCGGGGTGCGGGAAGCGGATCATGCCGAAGACCTCGTCGCCGGGCCGGTAGAGCCGGACGCCCGCGCCGACCGCCTCGACCACGCCCGACACGTCGTAGCCGGGCGTGGTGGCCGCCCCGCCGTCCATGCGCCGTCCGTTCTCGACGGTCTTGACGTCGGTCGGGTTCACGCTCGCCGCGTGCACCCGCACCAGCACTTCGACCGGACCCGGTTCCGGACGGTCCACCTCGCCCACGGCGAGTCCGTCCGGACCGGGCAGTACAGCGCGCATCGTCGCCATCTCTTTCCTCCTCGTCTCGGCACCCCGACGGTGCACGCCTCCAGCCTGCGATGAAGGCCGACCACCGGTAAACGGCCCGTGGGTCGACATCTGAAAGAATCGGGCCATGGTCATCGCGCACAAGGTCGCCGTCCTCGCCCTGCCCGCCGTCATCCCCTTCGAACTCGGGATCCCCTCGCGCATCCTCGGCACCGCCCTCGGCCCCGGCGACCGCGCCCTCTACGAGACGGTCACGTGCACCCTCGACGGCGGACCGGTACGCAGCGCGGCGGACTTCGCCATCACGCCCGACCACGGCCCCGAGGCACTGGAGACCGCCGACACGGTGATCATCCCGCCGGCCCACGACGACACCGACCCCGTCTACGACAGCGGCGTCCTGCGGCCCGAAGTCGCCGCCGGACTCGCCCGCATCCGGCCCGGCACCCGCGTCGTGTCCATCTGCGTCGCCTCATACGTCCTGGCCGCCGCCGGACTCCTCGACGGCCGCCCCGCGACCACCCACTGGCACCACGCCGGCCACTTCCAGGCGCTGTTCCCGAAGGTCCGGGTCGACGCCGACGTCCTGTTCGTCGACGACGGGGACATCCTCACCTCGGCCGGCGTCGCCTCGGGCGTCGACGTGTGCCTTCACCTCGTCCGCCGCGACCACGGCAGCGAGATCGCCAACCAGGTCGCCCGGCGCTGCGTCGTTCCGCCCTGGCGCGACGGCGGCCAGGCCCAGTACATCGAACGGCCGGTGCCCGACCCCGCCGAGCGCGGCACCGCCGCCACCCGCGCCTGGGCCATCGAACGTCTCGACCGGCCGCTCACCCTGGAGATCCTCGCCGGGCACGCCCGCATGAGCCGCCGCACCTTCACCCGCCGCTTCCGCGACGAGACCGGCCAGAGCCCCGCCCGCTGGCTCACCGCCCAGCGCCTTGACGCCGCCCGCCACCTGCTCGAACGCTCCGACCTCGCCGTCGACCAGATCGCCGTGCGCACCGGCTTCGGCACCGGAACCTCGCTGCGCCAGCACATGCGCGCCGCCCTCGGAGTCGCCCCCGGCACCTACCGGCGCACCTTCCGCGGCGATTTCGCTGTCAGCGCATGAAGTCGAAGGGCACACCGGCCGAGGCGTTCGTACCCTAGGGGAATGCCGAGCCTGACTCACGACGAAGCCGTCGCGCGCGCCGCGCTGCTCGACGTCGACTCCTACGAGATCGACCTCGACCTCACCGGGAAAGACCCCGCGGCCGGTTACCCCTCCACCACCGTCGTCCGTTTCGCCTGCAAAGAGCCCGGCGCCGCGACGTTCGCCGAGCTGCGCGCGATGGCGGTCCGCGACGTCAAGCTCAACGGCCGCACGATCGAGATCTCCTCCATCGAGGACAACCGGATTCCCCTCGAAGACCTGCTGCCCACCAACACCCTCACCGTCCAGGCCACCATGGCCTACTCCACCACCGGCGAGGGCCTGCACCGATTCACCGACCCCGAGGACGGCGAGGTCTACCTCTACGCCATGGCGGGGCTCGACAACGCCCAGCGCATCTTCGCCTGCTTCGACCAGCCCGACCTCAAGGCGCCGATCACCCTCCGCGTCGACGCACCCGCCGAGTGGACCGTCTGGGCCAACGGCGAGGGCGAACGCCTCCCCACCGGCGAGGTCGCCTTCCACCCGACCAAGCCCATCTCCACTTACCTCATGACCGTCGTCGCCGGCCCCTACCACGTCGTCCACGCCGAGCACGACGGAATCCCGCTCGGCCTGCTGTCCCGCCGCGCGCTCGCCCCGCAGCTCGACGAGCAGGCCGAGGAGCTCTTCGGCATCACGCGGGCCTGCTTCGACTGGTACCACGAGCGCTTCGGCATCCGGTACCCCTTCGGGAACTACTTCCAGGCCTTCGTCCCCGAGTTCAACTGGGGAGCCGTAGAGAACCCCGGCTGCGTCAACTTCACCGACGAGCTGCTCTTCCGGGGCGCGGTGACGCCCAACCAGCGGCAGGACCGGGCCGTCGTCGTCGCCCACGAGATGGCGCACATGTGGTTCGGCGACCTGGTCACCCTGCGCTGGTGGGACGACATCTGGCTCAACGAGTCCTTCGCCGAGTACATGGGCTGGCGCGTGGCCGCCGAGGCGACCGAGTACAGCGGCGCGTGGACCGGTTTCGCCGTCGGGCGCAAGGGCTGGGGCTACGCCGCCGACCAGCGCCCCTCCACCCACCCCGTCGCGCCCGACGAGGTCACCGACACCGCCAGCGCGCTGTCGAACTTCGACGGGATCTCCTACGCCAAGGGTGCCGGGGTCCTCAAGCAGCTGGTCGTCCGGCTCGGCGACGAGGCCTTCCTGGCCGGCCTGCGGGACTACTTCAAGGCCCACTCCTTCGGCAACGCAGCCCTCGCCGACCTGCTCGCCGCCCTGTCGGCCTCCAGCGGCCAGGACCTCGGCCCCTGGTCGCAGGCGTGGCTGCGCCACCCGCAGGTCAACACCCTGCGCCCCCGCACGGTCATCGAGAACGGTGAGTACCGCAAGGTCGCGATCGTGCAGACCGCCCCCGACGAGTACCCGACGCTGCGCCCGCACCGGCTCGGCGCCGCCGTGTACCGGCTCGAAGGCGACCGCGTCGTCGCCACCCGCACGGTCGTCGACGTCGAACCCGGCGACGGCGAGACGCCGGTCCCGGAGTTCACCGGCGAACCCGCCGGGCTGGTCCTGCTCAACGACGGCGACCGCACCTGGGCCAAGATCCGCTTCGACGAGTACGGCAAGGCGCTCCTGCCCGAGATCCTGCCCGTCCTCGACGACAGCCTCGCCCGCGCGCTGGTCTGGTCGGCGATCACCGACGCCACCCGCGACGCCGAACTCCCCGCCCGCGACGCGCTCGCGCTCGTGGCGGCCGGCCTGCCGACCGAGACCGAGGTCGGCGTGTTCGAGGACCTCGCCCGTTTCATCACCGGCTCGCTCACCACGCGTTTCCTGGCGCCCGAGGCCCGCGCCGAGGCCGAGTCGGTGCTCGTCGACGCCTGCCGTAAGGCCATGGCGGCCGGTGAACCGGGCGGGGGCCGGCAGCTGGCCGCCGCGCGCCTGCTGATCGCCTGCACCGGCGACGCCGGCCTCCTTGAGGAATGGCTCGCCGGGAAGGACGTCCCCGAGGGCCTCGCGCTCGACACCGACCTGCGCTGGGCCGTGGTCTACCGCCTGGTCGTCCTCGGCCACGCCGACGACGCGCGCATCGCCGCCGAGGCGGGCCGCGATCCCAGCGCGCAGGGCGCCGAATGGGCCGCCCGGATCCGGGCCGCCCGGCCGACGGCGGAGGCCAAGGCCGAGGCCTGGCGCCTGCTGACCGAGGGCGAGGTCTCCGGGCGCATCGCGGCCGCGACCGCCGAGGGCTTCTGGCACGCCGAGCAGGCCGAGGTGTGCGCGCCCTACGTCGAGCGCTTCCTCGCCGACGCTTCGGTGATCTTCGGCCGGCTGACCCCGCAGGTCGCCGGTCCGGTCATCCGCGCGGCCTTCCCCGCCTACGCCGTCGATGAACCGACGGTCGGCGCCGCCGTGCGGCTCCTGGCCGACGAGACGCTCGCGCCCGTGCTCCGCCGCACCCTCGCCGACGCCGCCGACGAGCTGCGCCGGGCCGTGGCGGTACGCGCGATCGGCTGAACGAAGTCCCCCTGATCCGCTCTTTGCTCACGCGACGGCCGTGGATTCGGATTGAATGCGTGGTAACGAGAAGGTCGGGGGGACCTTTGCCGTACGACTACGACGCGCTCAATCGCTACGCGCGGCCGCAGTGGTTGCGCTGGCTCCCCCTGCCCGTGCTCATCGCCGCGGCGATGCTGGAGCACCTGAGCCCCGTCAGCGTCGGCCTGACCTTCCTCGTCGGCGCGTCACCGCTGCTCGCCGCCGTGGCGTGCGGTCCGGTCGTCACGGCCGTCTACGGCGTCGCCTCGGTCGCGGTCGCCGCCTGGCTGTTCGACCACGACAGCGATGTGGGCGGGATCGGCCTGTCGGGGCACAACGAACTGCTGGTGGTCGTCGGCGTCGCCCTCGTCGGTGTCCTGGCGGCCGCCGCGCGGGCCCGCTACGACCGGCGGCTCAACCGTGTCGGCGGCATCGCCGCGGCGGTGCAGCTGGCGGTCCTGCCGCGCCTCCAGGGCCGCGTCGGGGACATCGAGTGCGCCGCCCTGTACCGCTCGGCGCAGCGCGACGCGATCGTCGGCGGTGACCTCTTCGACGTGCGGGAGTCGCCCTACGGCGTACGCGCCATCATCGGCGACGTCAAGGGCCACGGCCTCGACGCGGTGTCCAACATGGCCGCGCTGCTGGGCGCCTTCCACGAGGCCGTCTTGGACGTCGCAGGGCTCGAACAGGTCGCCGAGCGCCTCGAACGCCGTCTGGCCGTCGACAACGCCGACCGCGACACCGAGCAGTTCGCCACGGCGCTCCTGATCGGTTTCCCGCCCGGCGGCGGGGTCGAACTGGTCGTCTGCGGCCACATCCCGCCCTACGTCCTCTCCGGCGGGGGCGTGCGGCGCGTCCGGGCCGTCGCGGCGCCGCCCCTCGGGCTCGGCGAGCTCGTGCCCGTCCGGCCGAGCGTCCTCCGTCTCGACATCAATCCCGGCGACGTCCTGTTCGCCTGTACCGACGGTGCGCTGGAGGCGCGCGACGCCAACGGGCGGTTCTACCCGCTGGAATGGCGCCTCGCCGAGCTGATGACCGGCAAGGCGCCACCCTTGGCGCGCCTCACACGCGGGGTGTGGGAGGACCTGCGCCGCTTCGCTCCCGAGATCAACGACGACGTGGCGCTGCTCGCCCTGCGCCGGGCCGACGGGGACGGCGACGGGGAGAACGGCGACGCCGTGCACCTGGTCTACCGGGGTGAGGGCAACGACAACGAGAAAGGCCGGTAGCGGCGCCTACGGGGCCTGGATCGACCCGTCCGGCGCGCGCACGGTGATCGCCCACTCGTCGTGGCCGGCCAGGCCCGCCGGGTACTTCGCGGCGGCCTTCTCGTCGATCTCGATGCCCCAGCCGGGAGCCTCGTTCGGGCGGATCCAGCCGTCGGTGATCCGCAGCGTGCCGGGGAACACCTCGTGCACGGATTCGGGGTAGACGTGTCCCTCCTGGATCCCGAAGGCGGGCGTGGTCACGTCGAGGGCGACGTTGGCGGCCGCGCCGACCGGCGACACGTCGGCGGGGGAGTGCCAGGCGGTCTTGACGCCGAGGAGTTCGCACAGCACGGTCAGCTTGCGCGCCGGCGTGAGCCCGCCGATCGCCGAGATGTGGCAGCGGATCAGGTCGACGCCGCCGGTCCGCACGACCCGCACCGCCTCCGGCAGCGAGGTGAGCAGCTCGCCGACGGCGATCGGCACCGGCGAGGCCTCGCGGACCTCGGGGAGACGGTCGAAGTACTCCGGCGCCAGCACGTCCTCCAGGAAGAACAGCCGGTAGGGCTCCAGCGAGCGGGCGAGGATGACCGCCTCCTTCGGCGTGAGCCGGGAGTGCACGTCGTGCAGGAGTTCCACCGCGTCGCCGAGTTCGGCGCGGGCGGCGGCGAAGAGGTCGGGAGTCGTGCGCAGGTAGTGGCGCACGTCCCAGCCGTCCCGGTTCGGGGCCTTGGGATGGCCGCCGAGCGAACCGGGGGCGCCGTAGGTGCCGAGCCCGGGCTGGCCGACCTGGAGCCGCACGTGCGTCCAGCCCTGCTCCATGAAGTCGCGCGCGACGTCGAGCGTCTCGGGGATCGTCGCGGCGGCGGCGTGCACATAGGTCGCGGCGGCCGCGCGCACCTTCCCGCCGAGCAGCTCGTAGACGGGCATCCCCGCGCGCTTGCCGGCGATGTCCCACAGCGCCATGTCCAGTCCGGACAGCGCGTTGTTTCCGACCGGACCGTGCCGCCAATACGAGGAATAGTGCGCCGAGCGGGTGATGTCCTCGATGTCGGCGGGATGCCGTCCGAGGACGAGGCGCTCCAGGTGGTTGTCGACGTAAGCGGCGACGGCGGTGTGCCGCTGGGTGAAGGTCGCGCACCCCAGGCCGTAGAGGCCTGGCTCGTTGGTGTCGACGCGGACCACGACCAGCGGGATCCCGCCCGGCGCGGTCGTGATCGAGCGGACGCCGGTGATCCGCAGGCCGTCGCGCGCGGGCCACGGCGGCACACCCGGGACGAGGGTTTCGGGGACGGTCATCGGTTGTCGCTCCTTTGTGCGGGGAGGGGGAGGATCGGCAGGTCGAGGACGTGCTCGGCGTGGAAGCCGAACAGCCGACGGGCCGGGTCGAGGTCGACGGGCGCGGTACGGCCCGGCAGTTCCCGCGTCACGCGTGCGCGAGGGTGGAAGGCCTCGATCAGCTCGGCGGTGCGGTAGGGCACGAAGGTCTCCGGGGCGGCGACGAACACCGCGTGGGCGCCGGGCCGGGCGGGCGAGAGTGCGTCGACGGCCGCGCGGGCGGCGTCGCGGGTCTCCAGGTACAGCCACAGGTCGGGCGCGCCCTCGCCCGGACAGGCGGCGAGCCGCTCGGCGCGTTCGGGCAGGCGGCCGTCGAGTCCGGGTACCTCGCCGAACCCGCCGATGAACGGGAAACGCAGTGAGACCACGCCGATCCCGTGGCAGCGGTGTGCGGCCGCCGCGATCTGCTCGTCGACGACCTTCGACAGCGAGTAGGGATCGGCCGCGACGGTCGGCGTCGTCGCGTCGACGGGCAGGGACGCCGGACCCTGGTCGGGTCGCGGGGAGAACAGGTAGCCGAGGTAGTTGACGCTGCTGGCGATCACCGCCCGCCGGATCCCGGCCGCACCCGCCGCGTCGAGGACGCTGAACGTCGCCGAGGTGTTCCCGCAGAACACCTCCTCGGGCGTGCCGAGGCCCGGCGCGGGCAGCGCCGCGAGATGGATCACCGCGTCGACGCCGTCGAGAGCGTCCTCCACGGTCGCCCGGTCACCGGCGCTGCCGACGACGACCCGCTCGGTGCCCAGGTCGCCGGGATCCGAGAGCACCAGCGCCGTCACCGGGACGCCCAGCCCGTCGAGATGCCGGATCACCGCTCGCCCGATCAGGCCACCGGCCCCGGTCACCAGCACGCGTCCGAGCGGAGAGTTCACGTGCCCGGCGGCGGTGCCCCCGTGCTCGCGTCGGGCGGAACCGGCATTGTCCACGGGAACTCCTCTCGGATGCCGACGCGCGTCGGCATCCGAAAGGATAGGCGCGCCATGATCGCCTCCCGAATCCGGAAGAACCACCACGGCGCCCCAGGGGAGCGCTCCCAACATGCGGAACAGAACGGCCCGAGCCGACCGGGCCGCAGTCGATCACGCGCTAACGTCGGTGAGGTGTCCCACACCCCTGCGCCCCAGGTGCTCTGCGTCGGCGAGACCATGGCCCTGGTGACCCCGACCGAGCCCCTCCGGCTCGCCGAGGCCGAGCACTTCGCGCTCGCCCACGGCGGCGCCGAGTCCAACGTCGCCGCACACCTGACCGAACTCGGCCTGCCCACCGCCTGGATCAGCCGACTCGGCGCGGATCCGCTCGGCGACCGCGTCCTGCGCGCCGTCGAAGAGCACGGCGTCGACACCCGCTGGGTCGTCCGCGACGCGGGCGCTCCGACCGGCCTCTACCTCAAGGATCCGGGCCCCGACGGCACCCGGGTCCACTACTACCGAAGTGGTTCGGCGGCCTCCCGTCTCGCCGCCGCCCACATCGACGACTGGCCCCTCGCCGGTGCCCGCTGGCTTCACCTGACCGGCATCACACCCGCCCTGTCGGAGAGTTGCGCCGAACTCCTGCCCGCCCTCATCGCCAGGGCCCGCGAGCACGGCCTCGGCGTCTCCTTCGACGCCAACTACCGGCCCGCCCTCTGGCCGCCCGACCGCGCGGGGGCCGCCCTGCTGGCCCTGGCCCGCCTCGCCGACGTCGTCCTCGTCGGCCTCGACGAGGCCGAGACCCTGTGGGGCGCCGGGACCGCCGAGGACGTCGCCGCGCTCCTCCCGGAGCCGCGCCACGTCGTCGTCAAGGACGCCGACCGCGAAGCCGTCGAGTTCACCCGCGACGACACCGGCGCGACCGGCGTCCACCGGCTGCCCGCCCGCAAGGTGGCCGTCGTCGAACCGGTCGGTGCCGGTGACGCCTTCGCCGGCGGCTTCCTCGCCGCCCTCCTCACCGGCCGCCCGCCCGCCGAGCGCCTGGCCCTAGGCCACTCCCTCGCCGCCTGGACCCTCGGCAGCACCGGCGACTACCGCGCCGGTCACGGCCCGCGAGTCCGCGAACCGGAGGCTAGCGGTGCCCACTGACTTCGGCGCCTGGTTCGACGCCGCCTTCGCCACGACACCCGTCATGGCCATCTTGCGCGGACACGACCCCGCGCGCACCGTCGAACTCGCGACCCGCGCCTGGGACCTCGGCATCGAGCACGTCGAGGTCCCCATCCAGACCACCGACGCTCTCCCGTCCCTGCGCGCGGCCGTCGCGGCGGGGGCCGAACGCGGCCGAGGCGTCGGCGCAGGGACCGTCATCGACGCCGAGCAGCTGCGCGCGGCGGCAGAAGCAGGCGTCGCCTTCACCGTCGCGCCCGGTCTCGACCCCGCCGTCATCGAGGCCAGCATCACCGCAGGTATTCCGCACCTGCCCGGAGTCGCCACCCCCGGTGAGGTCCAGCGTGCCCTGTCCCTGGGCCTGACCTGGGTCAAGGCCTTCCCCGCGGCCGTCCTCGGCCCGGCCTGGTTCCGCGCGGTCACCGCGCCCTTCCCCGCCATCCGCTTCGTCGCCACCGGGGGCGTCGACGCCGCCAGCGCCCACGGCTATCTCGCCGCCGGAGCACGGGTCGTCGCCGTCGGCGCCGCCCTCGAAGACCCCGCCCAGCTTCCCCTGCTCGCCGCGCTCGCCGGCCGCCGCGCATGATCGACCTCGCCGGGATCGTCCCGCCCGTGGCCACCCCGTTCACCGCCGACGGCGACGTCGACACCGCCTCCCTGGAGCGGCTCTGCGCGTTCCTGCTCGACGCGGGTGTCGACGGCCTTTTCGCCGGCGGTTCCACCGGTGAGATCGCGCTGCTGACCGACGGCCAGCGCGACACCGTCGTGCGCACGGTCGTCGGCACCGCCGCAGGGCAGGTCCCCGTCCTCGTGGGAGCCGTCGACACCGGCACCCGCCGCGTCATCGACCACGCCCGCCGCGCCGAGACGCTCGGCGCCGACGCCGTCGTGGTCACCGCGCCCTTCTACGTGGGTGTCCACCCCGACGAGGTCACCGCCCACTACCGCCTCGTCCACGACTCCATCGGCGTTCCCGTGGTCGCCTACGACATCCCCAGCGCCGTCCACACCGGACTGCCCGCGTCCTCGCTCGCCGAACTGGCCCAGTCCCGCCACATCGCCGCCGTCAAGGACTCCAGCGGTGACCTCTCCGCCTTCCGCCGCGTCCTTCGGCTCACCGAGGGGACCGGCCTGCGCGTCCTCACCGGCTCGGAACTGCTCTGCGACCTCGCGCTCGGACTCGGCGCGCACGGCGCCGTGCCGGGTCTCGGCAACGTCGACCCCGACGGCTACGTCCGGCTCGCCGCGGCCGCTTTCACCGGTGACGCCGAAACCGCGACGGCCGAACAGGAACGACTCGTCGAACTCTTCGACATCACCTCGGTGGCCGACCGTTCCCGCGTCGGACCGTCGGCGGTGGCGCTCGGCGCCTTCAAGACCGCCCTCTACCTGCGCGGCGTCATCGACCACCCCGCCGCCGCCGCGCCACTGCGTCCCCTCGACGAGGCCGAGACCGACCGGATCCGCGATCTGCTGACCCGGGCCGGTCTCGGCGTCGTGCGCTGATGCCGCCTTACCCGGCTACCCGGTGACCTGGATCAGGTCGAACAGCGGAGCCTCGGTCGACGGATCGACCTGGAGCGTGCCCCGCACGATCCGCTCGCTGTGCCCGGCGATGTACCGCTCGGTCGAGAAGGGGATCAGCGGCAGGTCGGGCGCCATGAGCCGCTCGGCCTCCAGATAGAGCGGGAACGCCTCCTCCATCGTCGCCTTGGCGTTTCCCTGCGCGACGAGGTCGTCGAAGGCGGGATTGCTGTAACCGAAGTAGTTCCCGGTCCCGTACAGCGGCCGCAGGAACGCCTCCACGTTTGCCTGGTCGGGGATCCAGCCCGAGGCCCACGGCGTGTCGTGCCCGTTGGCGGCGATGTCCCCGGAGAACTCGGCGGACTCCATCGCGACCACGTCGCAATCGGCGCCCAGCACCTCGGTCACGCTCGCGCACACCAGCTCCAGATACTGCGCGGCCACCGCGTTGTTCATGCTGTGCGCGAACTCGACGTGCTCGCCCTTCGGCCACTTCGCCTTCTCGAACAGTTCCTTGGCGATCTCCGGCTGGAACGAGCAGTCCCCGCAGGAGCCGGCGTTGTGCCCGACGATGCCGGGCGGCGTGAAGGAGTCGGCCGGGACCATGTAGTCGAGGCCGAGGGTCTCGATGATCTCCTCGCGGTCGATCGACAGGGAGACGGCCCGGCGCAGGTCGGCGCTCTGGTAGGGCTTCTTGCCGGTGGGGAAGCCGATGTAGCCGAGCTGCGCGATCGGCAGCGTCACCGTCTCGACCTCGTTGGGCGGCTCATCCCAGACGCGGGCGACGTCGACCTCGCCGGCGGCGAGCGCGGGGTAGGCGATCGCAGGGTCGTCGACGAACATGAACTCCAGCGACCCGTACTGAGGCTTGTCGCCGGCGAAGGCGTCATTGCGCAGGAGCGTGAGTTCCGTTCCCGCCGACCAGGGGCCGTCCATGCGGAAGGGGCCGTTGCCGATCGGCATGGTCTCGCAGCTGCTCATCGCGTCGAGGCACGCCCGCGCCATCGGCGACAGCGCCGGGTAGGACAGCGCCGTCGGGAAGACGACCCAGGGCTCGACGAGCGTGACGGTGAAGGTCAGGTCGTCCTGGACGGCGAGGCCGGACATGGTGCTGGCACTGCCCTGCGCCCCTTCGAAGCCCTCGAAGCGCTCGAAGAAGAAGGCCGCGCTCATGGCGTTGGCCTCGTCGGCGACGTAGTTCCAGGCGTCCACGAAGGACGACGCGGTGACGGGTTCGCCGTCGTGGAAGGTGAAGCCGGACCGCAGCTTGATCGTCCAGGTCTTGGAGTCGGTGCTGGTGACGCTCTCGGCGATCCGGTTGACCGGCATTCCGGAGACCGGGTCGTTGCGGGTCAGGCCCGCGTACAGCGCCGACAGCACGGTGTTCTCGGGTTCGTATCCACTGTGGCCGGGGAGCAGGCTGGTCGGCTTGAGCGACATGTAGACCAGGTTGGCGTCGTTGGCGGTCACGCCCGGATCGTCCGAGGGGCCGGCGTCGGCGGGAGGCGTGGAGGCGCTGCCGTTGAGGGCGACGACGAGCACGATGACGATGATGATCGCGGCCAGCGCGCCGCCGCCGATGCCGAAGTACAGGCCGAGTCCGGCCTTCTTCTTCGGGGGGACGGCCGGTTGCTGCCAGGGCTGCTGCCACTGCTGCTGGTCCTGCGGGGCCCCGAACTGCGGCTGCCCGTATGCGGGCTGTTGAGGCGTGTACGCAGGAGGCTGCCCGTATGCGGGCTGCTGGGGCGGGTACTGCGGCTGCTGGGGCTGGTAGGGCGGGGGTTGCTGCGGTTGCTGCGGTTGCTGCCAGGGCTGTTGCGGGGGCTGCTGCCCGTACGGCTGCTGGGGATCGTTCGGGGGAGGCGGGGGTCCGGGATACGGGGGCTGGGACATTGACCTGCTCCGTCGGGGGGTATCGCGGGTGAGGGGCCTGGTCACTGTAGTGCTCGCCCGCCAAAAGGGTTGCCCCGTGCGGGCCGATCCTGGTTGCATCCGCGCATGCGACCAGAACCCGGACAGGTCCTGCACTTTTCAGAGGATCCGACGATCACCCGCTTCGAACCGCACGTCGCCGTCACCGCCCAGCAGCCCGAGGCCTACGTGTGGGCCGTCGACCACGATCGCGCCCCGGACTACTGGTTCCCGCGCCAGTGCCCGCGCGCCATCGCCTTCGTCACCGAGGATTCCACCGAGGACGACCGGGACATGATCATCGGTCCCGGTTGCGGGGACCGGGTCCACGCCGTCGAGTACGCCTGGCTCGACGCGATGCGCACGGTGGAGCTCTACGCCTACCGCCTGCCAGCCGAGCGGTTTCGGCCTTTCACCGCCGACGATCCCCACGCCCAGGTCGCCACCGAGCCGGTCCTCCCGCTCGGGCCCGCCGAACGCGTCGGCGACCTCTTCGCCTGCCACCAGGCGGCCGGGATCGGCCTGCGGGTGCTGCCGAACCTGTGGCCCTTCTGGGCCGCGGTCACCGAGAGCACGCTCGGCTGGAGCGGCATCCGGCTGCGCAACGCCGCTCCGGCCCCGCGGGGTTAGAACAGCGCGGCGTGCACCGGCTGGCCGGTGTGCGCCGAGACGATCGGGCGGTTGCCGAGGGGCTCGCCGAGGGTGATCGTCACCGGCTCGTACTTGAGCAGGTCGATGCAGGTGTCGCCGGTGGTCTTGACGCTGCCGGCGACCACGATGACGCTGTCGGTCTCCAGGAACAGCGGCTTGATGTCGGTGTCGCAGGCGCCGACACCGAGCCGGTAGGTGACGGTGCCGCCGTCGACGGACACCAGGTCCTGCGCGGCGGCCAGGCCGGTCATGTCGCCGGGTTCGGGCACGTCGACCCGAGGCACCTCGTCGACGTCGTCGGGGGAGACCGCGACGCGGGCGACGGGCTCGGAGAGTCCGTCGACGGTGAACAGCCACGCCGGGACCTCGGCGGTTCCCCGGCTGGTCAGCAGCGGGATCGAGCCGAGTTCGGCGCCGGTGACGCGCAGCGTCGAGCAGGGGACCTTGTGGGAGGTGGAGTCGTCGGGACCGCCGCTGCCGGAGGGGTCGGGGTCCTGCGGCGTCGCCGAGCAGTCGGCCGGGTCGGCGGGTGCGAGGTCTTTCCACGCGGTCTGCGCGTCGACGAGACCGACCGGCAGCGGTGTGCCGTCGGGGAACGCGATCTCGCCTTCGGCGGGGGACCCGTTCGGCAGGTCGGTCTTGAGGATCAGGAAGCCCGCGGTGAGCGCGGTCTGGGTCGCCTCGTCGAGCGGCTGCCCGTCGGGACCCGCGGTCGGCTTGACCGTCAGGCCGGTCAGCGGCACGAAACCGGTGCTCCAGACCCCGGTCGGGGGAACGGCGCGCCAGACCTCGGCGACCTGCGCCGCGCGCGGCGAGAAGGCGTCGTTCGAGGCGGGATCACCGGCCTCGCCGGTCCCGTCTCCTTTGCCGCACGCCGCGAGGGTCATCGCGGCGAGAAGCGTGACGGTGAGTAGTCCAGTTCTGGTTCGCATGGTGCTGTGACGTACGAGATGGGGTCCGGGGTTCCAGTTCGCCGAAGCGCGGCGACCGGCGGCGGCGGGGCCGAGAATGGTCGGCAGAGGAGAGGGGGCCCCGTGGGGGACCGATTCCGGGTGCGCCGCGCCTACGAGGAACCACGGCCCGAGGACGGACTCCGCGTCCTCGTCGACCGGCTCTGGCCGCGCGGGCTCGCCAAGGAGAAGGCCGAGGTGGACCGCTGGCCGAAGGAGATCACGCCCAGCACCGGCCTGCGCAAGTGGTACCACGAGGCGCCCGCCGAGCGGCACGACGAGTTCGCCGGCCGCTATCGCGCCGAACTCGACGCCGACGAGGCCGCGGAGCCCCTGCGAGAACTGCGGGAGGCGGCCGCGAAGGGCACGGTGACGCTGGTGACGGCGGTCAAGAACGTCGACACCAGCCACGTCCCCATCCTCCTGGAGCACCTCGAAGAAGACGCGGGCTGACCGACTCCCCCGCGTGGGGGAGGGCCTGCCGCCCGCGCGGGAGGTCCCGGAGGGTCGCGATGTGCCACGATCGGGCCATGATCCTTCGCCCGCTGCTCAGCCCGACCACGTACCGGGCCTGGGCGTGGCTCATCGTCGGCGGTGCCCTGCTGATGCCGTACATGATGGCCGGGCAGGTCGTCACCGTCGCCTGGCGCACCGGCGCGGCCGGCGTCGGCACCCTCGCGGTCGACCTGTGGGTCTTCGTCGCCGCGCTCCCCGTCGTCGGGCTCACCGGTCTCGTGCTCCCGGTGCGCGCCATGGAGACCGCCACCGCCCGAGCGCTGCTCGGGGTGCCCGGCGGAGTCCACACTTCCGCGCGGGGACGCGTCGCGCTGTGGTTCGTCCTCCACCTCGGCGCCGGCGGCCTCGCCAGCGGCGTCACCCTCGCGCTCGTGCCCTACGCGGTCCTGGTCGGCGTCTCGCCCTGGCTGGAGGACTTCGAACGCTTCGGCACGCTCACCGGAGTGCTGGCCACCGCGGGCCCGGCCGCTCCCGTCGTCGGTGTGACACTCCTCGTCGCCCTCGTCTACACGATCGCCGTGCTCGGCGAACTGCTCCGTCGCGCCGGCACCCGGCTGCTCGCCCCGACCTCCGCCGAACGCCTCGCCGAGGCCGAGGCCGCCGCGCACCGGCTCACCGAGCAGAACCGCCTCGCCCGCGAACTCCACGACTCCATCGGCCACGCCCTGTCCATCGTCACCGTGCAGGCCGCGGCGGCCGTCCGCGTCGTCGACAGCAACCCCGACTTCGCCCGCCAGGCGATGACCACCGTCGAGCAGACCGCGCGGACCGCTCTCGCCGACCTCGACCACGTGCTCGGCGTCCTGCGCTCCGACGGCCGCGACGCCTCGTCCACCGCGCCACGGGTCGGCCTCGCCGACGTGCCCGAACTCGTCGCCGGTTGCGGCCTCGACGTCGCCTACACCGTCGACGGCGACATCGCCACGGTTCCCGTGGTGGTGTCCCGCGAGGCCTACCGGATCGCGCAGGAGGGCCTCACCAACGCCGCCCGCCACGGCGACGGCGGCCCGGTCGAACTGTCCGTCGAAGTCACCGCGGACACCCTGAGGCTGCTCGTACGCAACACGCCCGGCGGCCGAGGGGACCGCCCCGGCGGCGGCCGGGGGCTCACCGGCATTCGCGAACGCGCCGAAACCCTGGGCGGCACCGTCGAGAGCGGCCCGTCCGGCGGGCGCTGGGAGTTGGAGGTACGCCTGCCCTCCCGGTGATCACGGCGGCTATCGTCGGCGGGTGACCGTACGCGTGCTGCTCGCCGACGACGAGGAACTGATCCGGACCGGGCTCCGGGTGATCATCGACGCCGAACCCGACCTGGAGGTGGTCGGCGAGGCCGGCGACGGCGTCGACGCGCTGGAGATGGTGCGCCGGCTCAAACCCGACGTGGTCCTGATGGACGTGCGCATGCCGACCGTCGACGGTCTCGAGGCGACCGAGCGGATCGTGTCGACGGTGAGCGAGCCGCCGAAGATCCTCGTCGTCACCACCTTCGACAACGACGAGTACGTCTACCAGGCACTGCGCGCCGGAGCCGACGGGTTCCTGCTCAAGCGGGCGCGTCCCGAGCGTCTCCTGGAGGCCATCCGTGTCGTGGTGCGCGGCGACAGCCTTCTCTTCCCGGCCGCGATCCGCGACCTCGCCACCCGCCACCGCGGCCGGCCCTCGGCCCTTAGCCGCGCCGGACTCACCGAACGCGAGGAGCAGGTCCTGCGCCTGATGGCGACCGGCAAGACGAACGCGGAGATCGCCGGCGAGCTGTACGTCAGCGCCGAGACGGTCAAGACGCACGTCGGCAACGTCCTGGCGAAACTGCGGGTCCGTGACCGGACCCAGGCCGTCATCGCCGCCTACGAGTCCGGTTTCGTCTAGGAGCCGCCCCGTCCGCCGGTCAGGTCGCCGAGCAGGTTGCGGGCGGAGTCGGCGAAGGCGCCCGAACCGGTCGCCACGGCCCTGTTCAGCAGGTCGACGGCGACCTGCCGGTCGCCGTCGCGGGCGGCGAGCTCGCCGAGCCGGCAGCAGCCCTCGGCCACCAGTTCCGGATCGTCGGTGGCCCTGAGCATCCGCTCGTACCAGACGCGCGCCTGCTCGGTCTCGTCGAGCAGATAGTGCAGTTCGCCGAGGTGGCCGGTGGCCAGCGGACGGTGTGCGTCGTCGGCTTTGAAGGCCTGCCGGTACCAGCGCAGGGCCTCGGCGAGGTTGCGGCGCTTCTTGGCGATCCCGCCGAGCAGCATGGAGGCGTAGCCCCTGATGCTCAGGTCTGCCGGGGCGAGTTCGAGCGCCCGCAGGAGCAGCGGCTCGGCGGCCTCGTCATCGCCGATCTCGGTGGCCGTCCAGCCGAGCCCGAGGTGCGCCCAGCCGGGTTTGGGCGCGCCGAGGTCGATGGCCTTGCGGTAGAGGGCACTGGCCTCGACGTGGTCGCCCTGGCCGGCGCGGGTGCGGACCAGGTCGGCGAGCAGGACCAGCACCTCGGCGAGCGACTTGCGGTTGTTCCTGCTGGCCAGATCCCGCCCGCCCGCGATGCGGTGCGCGGTGCGCACGGACTCGACGGCCCCGTCGAGGTCGCCGAGGTCCCGCAGCAGCAGGGCGAGTTCCCGGGAGGCGTGCAGGGCGTTGGTCGAGCCGCCGAGTTCGACGGCCCGGCGGTAGGCCTCGGTGGCCGCGGGCGGGTCGGTGTGGCGCAAGGCCTTGGCCTTGTCGCGGTAGGCGCGGCCGATCGCGGCGGGGTCTTGTTCGCTTTCGATGAGCAGGTCGAGAAGGAGCAGCGAGTCCTGCGGGTCGTGCGTCTCGGCGGCCAGCGCCCGCAGCTCGGCGACCGTCGGCGAGACCTCGGCGGGAGGCCGCACGGGCTGTCCCGCGCGGTAGAGGCGGAACTCGCCGCCGTAGCCCTGCCACCCGGTGATCACCGAGGCCGCGAGCGTGGTGCCGTCGGGCGACCAGGCGAGTTCGCGGACGATGTCGGCGTCGGCGAGGCAGCGCGTGAGGAGTTTGCCGTCGGCCACCCGCCACAGGGAGAGCCCTCGCCCGGGGTCGTCGCCGTCGCCGGTGACCAGATGGGCTCCGTCGGGCCGGATCGCGCACGCCTCACCGCTGCCGGCGGCGGTGTTCGCCAGTCGTCTCGCCTCCGCGCCGTGCGGGGTCGCGCGAAGCGGCGGTTCGGTGACCTCGGTCTCGGCGCCGGCGTCGACGTCGTAGGCGCGGACCCGGGCGCCCGCTTCGGGCTCCTCGTCGAGGTCGCGTCCGGTGACCAGGTGGGTGCCGGGGATCCACCGCACGTCCTGTCCCCACAGTGGACTGCCGGCGATCCTGGTGCGCTCCGACCAGTCGCCGGTGTCGAAGACCACCAGCTCGCACGCCTGGTTGGTGACGGCGAGGAAGCGGCCGTCGTCGGAGAAGGCCAGGTCGCCCGGTGTGCCGCCGTCGTCTTCCTCGCCGGTGAACGGGTCGAGGGTCAGCGCGGGGCGGCGCAACTCCAGCACCGCGGGCGCCTCGGGTTCGGTGACCAGGTCGGAGCGGCTGGAGTACGACGTGGTCGCCCAGGTCTGCCCCGGACTCAGCGCCGCGAGCCATCGCGGGTCGGTGACCTCGACGTCGTAGTCGGCCTGGACGAGCGTCTCCTCGTCGTGCCAGCCGTCGTCGCGCAGGTAGTAGAAGTCGCTCAGGCGCGGCCACAGGTCGTCGGTGACGGGATGGTTGCGGGTCTCCACGCGCTCGGCGCCCCGGACGTAGCGGTGGGTCTCGGCGGCGATCCAGGCCTCGTCGACGATCTGCTTGGCCGACACCATCCACAGGGGATGCAGCGAGGTCAGCGGCTCCCGGTGCGACGCCTCCCACAGCAGGGACAGGAAGAAACTCGGGTCGTCCGGCAGCGGAGCGTGGGTGCGGGAGCCGGTGTCGTAGTAGACGACGAACACGCGGAAGCGGACGCGCGGTTCGGCGGGGGCGACCTCAAGGACTCGAACGCCGTACAGATCGGTGGACATCATGCCTTCCGGGGTGAAGGGGTGGTCGGCGGGGCGAGAGGATCACAGGAGGGTACGACGGTTCGGGACGTCGCGCGCCTCGACGGCCGCTCCGGCGGACGTGACGACGCCGGCACTCGCCAGGGCCGCCCGCGCGTCACCTTTCCCGCCGATGCCGGCGCGTGTGTCCGGCCGGTACCTTTCGGGCGAGCGGTCGTTCGGCGGTCACACGGGCGCTTTCCTCTGGTAGGGGTGCAAAGGCGACCGATTGTCTCATGTGGATCGCGAGGATGATCCACCCCATGGACGGAGGTCGATATGACCATCATGGTGACGGGCGCTTCCGGGCGCCTCGGCGGAACCGTCGCGCGTCTCCTTCTGGAGCGCTCGACCGGTGAGCGCATCGTCGTGGGGGCGAGGGACCGGCGTGCCGTCGCCGGTCTCGGCGCCGAGGCACGCGCCGCCGACTACGACGACCCCACCGTCTTGAAGACGGCCTTCACCGGGGTCGACATCCTCTACCTGGTGTCCACCAACGGCCCCCACAGCGGACGGCTGGCGCAGCACACCGCCGCGATCCACGCCGCCGCCGACGCCGGTGTCGGACACATCGTCTACACCGGCATCCTCGGCAGCGCACCACCGGTCATCGGCGCACTCGCCTGGGACACCGAACGCGTCATCGAGGCGAGCGGCGTGCCCCACACGATCCTCCGGCACAGCCTCTACACCCAGAACTACACCGCCTCGCTCGCCGAGACGCTCGCCGACGGCGAACTGGTCAGCGCGACGGGATCCGGCCGCGTCGCGACGGCCGATCTCGGCGACCTCGCCCGCGCGGCCGTCGAGGTCCTCCTCGACGAGCGGCACCGCGGCGTCGTGTACGAGCTGACCGGGCCGCGTGCCTGGCGTCTCGACGAGTTGGCCGCCGCCGTCGCCGAGCGCGCGGGCACGCCCGTGGCGCACAGGCCGGTCAGCGGCGCCGAACTCACCGCCGAACTCCTCGCCGCCGGTGTGCCCGCCTCCGGGGCCGAAGTCCTCGTCGGCATCGAGACGGCCATCGCGGCCGGTGCCTTCACGGAGGTGTCGCCGGACCTGGAGGGGTTGCTCGGCGGCCCGGCGACGTCGATGGAGGAGAGCGTGGACTCGGCGCTGGCTCAGCTGGGCTGAGGCGCCTTCTCGGCGGTACCTCGTGCGTGCCAGGCCATCCAGGCGACGCCGGCGGCGGCCAGCACCAGCCCGCCGAGGTAGACCGGTACCGGGACAGCGCTGCGCAGGGCCCCCGGCACCATGCCGACGGCGTAGAGGACGACCGCCCCGGCGGGCAGCGCACGCGAGCGCAGGGCGGCGGCGGCGAAGGTCAGCACCCCGGCGATGAGAACCACGGCCGTGACCATGAAGGCCGCACCCGTTCCGCCGGCGAGGAGCCCGTCGCGGACGCCGGGGGAGAGGTGGGGGAAGACGAAGTGGAGCGTGTACTCGATCGCGAAGGCGCCTGCCAGGCCCGCCGCGTTGAGGACGTAGCCGACGAGCCCGAGCGCGCCGGCCGAGGGGCGGATGAGCCGGTAGAGGCCCGTGACGGCGAAGAGTCCGGCGAGCACCGCGAAGGGCGCCACGGCGTGGGTGAGGCCGTTGTCGGGCAGGACGCCGGCGCGCCGCACGACGTTGAAGGTGAGGAGTAGCGCGCAGGCGAACCCGGCGTAGGCGGTGAGCTTGCTGAGGTGTGCGGGCGTCATGACGTGGCTCCTTTGCAAGGGTGGCAACGTCAGTGTCGGTGCCCCCGGACGCGCCGACGGGCGCGAACGCCGAGACGTAAGCGAGCCGAAAGGAGTGTCGGGGCGATGGGGCGGGATGCGCGATCGAGTGGGGGCCGTACCCGCGCGAAACGCCCTTATCCGCACCGCTCACACCTGCGAAGCCCGCGAGTCCCTCAGCGGCTGGACCGGCGTGAGGTCGGACGTCACCGTGGCCCCCCACCTTTCCCGCCGGGTCGCAGCAGCGGTGGATGCAGGGCCCTCGCCCCGCCGGCCCGATACAACGCGGCCGGTTTCCCCCGGCCCGCCGTCCGCCGCGGGGGCCCTTCCGCCGGCTCGACGAGCCCCGGTGTGGCGAGAACCTTGCGCCGGAAGTTCGGCCGGTCGAGAGTCGTGCCCCACACGGCCTCGTAAACCTGCTGCAGCTCACCGAGGGTGAACGCCGGCGCGCAGAACGCCGTCGCGAGGCCGGTGTACTCCAGCTTCGCGCGCACGCGGTCGCGCGCGTCGCGCAGGATCCGGTCGTGGTCGAAGGCGAGCGGTTCGACGTTGTCGTAGGCGATCCAGCGTGCCTGCGCGGCATCGGTGCCGGCCCGCGGTTCGGGCAGGTCGGGAACGAGCGCGGTGTAAGCCACCGACACCACGCGCATCCGCGGGTCACGGCCGGGGTCGCTGTAGGTCCGCAGCTGTTCCAGGTGCAGGGAGCCGACGACGTCGCCGGGCAGCCCGGTCTCCTCGGCGAGTTCGCGGCGGGCCGCGGTCTCGGCCGACTCCTCCGGCAGCACGAACCCGCCCGGCAGTGCCCACCTCCCCGCGAAGGGTTCGAGGGCCCGCTCGACCAGCAGCACCTGCAGTGAGTCCACGCGCACGGTGAACACCGCGAGATCCACGGTGACGGCGAAGGGCTCGAAGGCGTGCTTGTCGTATCCGCTCGGTACGTTCGTCATCGGCGCTCCGGCAAGGGGTCGGTGAACCGCCAACCTTCGGCGAGCAGCGCGTCGACGGCCGCGACCGCCGTCGACAGACGCTCCTCGTGCGGTCCTGTCAGTGTGATGAACCGGCGCCCGGTTCGGGCCAGTTCCGCGCGGAAGCGCCCGGTCATCCAGGGGCGCAGGTGCTCGCCGTCGCGCAGGCCGTCGTCTTCGAAGGCGACGCCCGTGTGGTCGGTGAGCAGCCACAGGTGATGGCCGACGCGGTCGGCGAGGGCCTCGACCTCGGGATTGCGGCCGCTGACGTAGCGCTCGTGCCACACCGTCGTGGCGAAGGAGTCGGTGTCGCAGAACAGGACGGGCGAGCCGGTGCGCGCGGCGGCGTCCTCGTCGGCGTTCTGCCGGGCGGCGATCAGTGGGAACTCCTCACCGGTGAAGGCGATGTGGGTCCAGTCCGCGTCGGCGCGGACCTCGCGCAGCGCCGCCAGCTTCTCCTCGCTGAAGCGCCTGCCGTACTCCGGTACCCAGCGCGTCGCGGCCCACACACCACCCCGCGAGCGGTAGTGGTGGGCGAGCGCGCGGGCCATGGTCGTCGTCCCGGTCGACTCGGCCCCGACCACGACGACCCGGCGGGTGAGCGCCGCCCGCACCGGCTCGGACAGGAAGTCCCAGTGCGCGACGGGGTCGGCGCGCACCGCTGTCCCCGACACCGGATGCGTTCCCCGCGACGGGTCGACGGGTACGTGCACGGCCCCGAACCGGCGGGCGAGTTCGTCGCCGTAGGGCTCGGAGGTGAACACCACGTCGACCGGTTCGGGCACCGCCGCGCGGAAGATCGCCATGTGCGCGTCCCACACGTCGGGGTCCTGGAGGTCGACGGGCACGTCGTCGACGGCGCCGACGATCCGCGCCTCCGGGTGCTCCTCGCGCATCCAGGCGATGCGGTCGGCCAGCGGCACCGACTCCACGCTCGACGCGCAGACCAGGACCGTCAGCCGTTCGCAGGCCGCGAGGGCGCTGCGGACGAGGAGGTGGTGTCCGGCGTGCGGGGGGTAGAACTTGCCGAGGACCAGACCGTGCTTCACGCGGTCGCCACCTTCACCGTGCGCAGGTCGCGCCGCCATCCGCGCAGTCCGACGACGCACAGGGCCATGAAGCCGACGTAGAGGATCGAGGTCAGGTACAGGCCCTTGTAGGCGTAGAGCGGGATGTAGACGATGTCGGCGGCGATCCACAGCCACCACGACTCGACGCGCTTGCGGCACTGCCCGTAGGTGGCCATGAGCGACAGGACCGTGGTGAGCGCGTCCCAGAAGGGCACGGTCGAGTCGGTCGCCCTGCTCAGGAGGAGGGTGAGGCCGAGTAGTCCGGCGGCGCCGGCGGCGGTGAGGGCGTACCACTCGACACGCGTGGTGCGGCGGACCGGGAGGCGGTCGGTGGTGGGGCCGCCGCCGCGCGCCCAGGTCCACCAGCCGTAGGCGGCGAGGGCGATGAAGACGACCTGGAGCCCGGCGTCGGCGTACAGGCCCGACTGTGTGAAAAGCAGGATGAAGAACACGTTGTTGGCGATGCCGGTCGGCCAGTTCGCGATGTGCTGCCGGGCCACGAGCCAGACGCAGAGGGCGCCGCTGCCGAAACCGAGGACCTCGGTCCAGCTCACGGGGGTGCCGAGGATCGTGAAGAGGGGTTGCTGGAGAGCTTCGACGAGGGGGTGCATGCCGCCGTCCTTTCAATAGTCACAGTGACTATAAAGGCTTGATCGACCTGCCGCAAGAGTGATCGGCGCCTCGGTAGCGCGCGATCGATACCTTCACCGGGGTGGATTCCGAGCAGATCGAGCTGACCCTCCCCGCTTCGCCGAAGCCGAAGTACGCCCACCTCTTCCGCACCGGCGCCGAGGTGGCCAGGCTGACCTGGGTCGGCGGCGGCAAACCGCGCGAGAGCGGGAAACTCCACCTCGACGACCGCCGGGCCGAGCGCGCCTTCCACGACGAGATCCGGCGGCGCATGGCCGAGGGCTACGTCGTCCTCGGCGAGCGCGCCACCGCCGAACCCGGCGAGCTCATCCTGGAGTGCGCGCCCCGCGGCATGTGCCGGGACGTCACCTTCGACCTCGCCCCCGACGGCCGTACCCTCACCGTCGCCACCTGGGACTCCAGTGACGGAGCCTGGATCTACCTCGTCGACGTCGCCACCGGAGTCCAGCGGACCGTCCACACCGAGCCACCCGGCCCGCACTACCCCGCCATCGACGCCGTGCTCTTCGGTCGCGGCGGCGACCAACTCGTCTACACCGTCAACGACGAGACCCGGCGACTCGACCTGAGCACCGGCCGCACCGAAGTGCTCGCCGATTGCCCCCGGCCCGACCCCGAGCGCCACACCTACCTGCCCCAGCCGTCCTTCGACGCCGCCCGCGAACGGGTCTTCGTCTTCGACGCCGGCCAGCGGGCCCTCGTACTCGACACCGACGGCAAACCCCTGCTCGACCTCGACACCACCGGCAGCGGCGTTTGCTTCCGCGGCAGACTGTCGCCCTCTGGGCGCCTGCTCGCTCTCGCCTTCGACGACGCCGGCGTCATCGAGATCTGGGACGTCGACACCGGCGAGCGAACCGCCCGGCTGCGCTCGCCGTACCGACGGGACGGGGCCCGCTTCCGAGGAGTGGCCGAGTTCGCCTTCCATCCCGGTGAGCGGCTGCTGCTCGTCAACGGATGGCACCCCGACCGTCTGCGCGCGGTCGACATCGAGACCGAGGAAGTCGTGCCGGTGACCTCCGGAGAGGACCGCTGCTCCGCGTTCGCGGTCACCCCGGACGGGACACGGCTCGCCCTCGCCGAACCGGGTGGGTCGTGGCGGGACGGCCGGATCGCGTTCCGTGACGCGGAGAGCTTCGAGGAGGCGCCCGGGTCGGCTGTCATGTCGACGGCCGGCCGGGTGCGCCGGATCGCCTTCTCCGCCGACGGGACTTTGATGGTGACGGGCTCGTACAGGGACCGGGTCTCGGTCTACGCGGTGGGGTAAGGGTTCCCGACGGTGCGAAGGCCGGCTCCGGCGGGCGCTGGATGCCCCGCCGGAGCCGGCCGCCCGGACGGTCGAACGCGAATACCGGACCGGGCGTGGTGAAGCGGCTGGTCAGACGTCGTAGTCGCCGTTGATGGCGATGACCCGCCCGGTCAGGGCGTCGATCCGCAGGTCCTGCCACGTCTCGTCGGAGCACTTCGTCTCGACGAACCACATCGGCGCGTGCCCGTCGTAGTAGAGCTCCGCCCTGAGGACCGAGCAATGCGGGAGTCGTGCCACGGCGATGGCGGCGGCCTCGTCCTCGGCGACGGCCGGGGGCAGATGCCGGGGATCGGGGGAGGCTCGCGCCGCGTCACTGGACGTCGATATGGCACCCAGCAGCGGCACGGCCAGGGCGAGGACGGTGGCGAGTCGGCGGAGTTGGAGTCGGGATTGCGGGTACATGGTCACCTCTCATACTGTTTGGGTTGTTTTGCGTGTTGAGTATGAGCCGCCGTAACGTAGATAAGAGACTTATTCGCACATGTCGGATTGTGGCAATGGTCTCACCTTTAACTCGGCCGCCGTCGCCGTCCAGACCTAACGCCAACCGCCTATCGCCCGATCGTGCTCGACACGGACGTCACGGTCCGCTCGAACACGGTCCGGTCGTCCCGGTCGCCGCTGCCGGCGGGAGCCGACGACGGCGTCGGGCGTCCCGTACCGGCGAAGACGGGTGTCTCCACATCGGCCGCCGGGCTCGCACTCGCGCTGATTCTGCTCGGCGCGGTAGCGGTGCGGCTCACTCGCGGCCGGAACCCTTCCGGCAATCGGTAGCGGCCGCACCGCCGATCGCGTGCACCGTCCCCATAGGCTTGTGCCACATCTGTGACATCGGGGGTATCGGAAGATGACTGCCCGGCGACCGCCACGCTGGATCACGAGCTGGAACATCACGGCCGCCGCCGGCGCGGCCACCGCCCTGGGCGTTCTGTCGCAGGGCCTGCCCTCCACGTTCTTAGCCTGGGTCTTCCTCCTCGGAGCCACCGTCGCGGCCATGGCGGTGGGCTACGCCGGCTACATCAGCCTCGCCGGGCCGGATCCCGACGCCGACGACGGCGCGCCGAAGACGCGGCGGGGCATCCCACCCGGTGTCCGTCGCGCTATTCCGCCGGCCGTCATGGTCGTCTCTCTGGCCGTTCTGCTGTACCTGGTCATCGTCCCGATCGGCGTCGGTGCCCGGCTCGCCTTCCTGGCGGTCGGGTGCTCCGCGCCGGCCGAGATCCGGGTCCTGACCTCCGACGAGTCGCACGCGGCCGTCGACGCGCTGGCCGCCGCCTACGAGGCACGCGCCGACCACAACGGCTGCCGCACCGCGCATCTGACGGCGTATTCGGCGAGCTGGCCCCAGATTCGGGAGGGCTTCCAGGCCGGCTGGACCGGCGACCCCCTGCGCGAACTCGGCCCGCGCCCCGACGTGTGGATCGCCGAGTCGCGCGACCAGTACGAAAGGGTCGCCGCCGAGATGGCCGCCCTCGGCGTCACGCCGGCACCGATCGCGGCGGCGGAGCCCTTCGCCTACACGCCACTGGTCCTGGGCGTGCCCAACCCGCAGGCCACCGCCCTTGAGGCCAATACCACCGGGCTGCCGCTGACCGGGCTGCTCAACGCCGCCACCCGCGCCGGCCTGGAGATCGTCCGGCCCGATCCGTCCGTCTCCTACTCGGGCCTGCGCCACACCGAGGCCCTCTACCGCCACCTGGCCGAACCCAACGCCCGGCGCAGCCTTGAGCAGAGGCTGGGCGCCGACGCCGACCGGGGCGGCTATCCGCTCGGCGACGAGTCGGCCGTGCTGTGCCATCGGCGGAGCAGGCCCGACGACACGACCAGTGCGGCGATGCTGCTCACCGAGCGCGCCCTGGTCCGCTACAACTCCGGCCAGGCGGTCGGCGCGGGCTGCCCGCTGCCCGCCGCGCCCGTGGTCCGGCTGACCGCCTTCTATCCGCCGGTCGGGGACCTTCCCGGCGAACTGCCGGAGAGCCTGGACTACACGGCGGTGCGCTGGCCCTCCGCCGACGAGACGACGGGCGGCCCGCGGGCGCGAGCGACCGCGGCGGAGGGCTTCGCCGCCTGGCTCAACAGCGAAGAGGCCACCGAAACGCTGACGGCACAAGGGCTGCGGCCCGCCGACGGCGACGTCGGCCGCTACGGTTCCGACCCGCTGCCCGGCGCGCGGACCGACGCCGGTTTCCTTCGGGGCGCCTGGCGCGATCCGGGCGGAGTGCCGCTGGCCCAGCGCCTCGACACGACCCTGAGGTCCTATACGGACGCACGTCGGCGGACGCGGGTGCTGCTGGCCGTCGATACGTCCGGCTCGATGTCCGCCGAGGTCGACGAAGAGGGGCGCAGCGGCCTGGAGGTCGCCACGACTGCGATCAGCGCTCCACTCCCGCTGCTGGGTCCTCGCGACGCCTTCGGGTTGTGGACCTTCCCCGGACAGGGCACCGAAGCCCACACCGAGATCATGCCGGTGAGCGGCGTCGACGATCCGGCGGAGCGCGGCGCCGAGCTGAGCGCCGCCCTGGAAGCACACGGCACCGGAGGTCGCGACTCCCCGCTGTACCGGACCATCGGCGACGGGATCGGACACCTCGCCGAATCCGGCGCCGACACCCTGCCGGTCCTGGTGGTGTTCACCGACGGCGTCGACACCAGCGCCGACCCCGATGTCGACGCGGCCATCGAGGCCGCACGAAGCGGTGGCGTGCGGGTCTTCATCGTCACCGTCGGGGACGCGGCGTGCGCCGGGACCCCGATGGCCTCGATAGCCGACGTCAGCGCCGGATCCTGCCTCGACGCCGAGTTCGAGACCGTCGGCGAGCGGCTGGCGGGCCTGTTCCTTCTACTGTGGGGAGGACGCACCGATGGGACCTGATGTGATCGCGCGCGCCGCGCGCCGGCTCGGCTGGAACTGGGCGAGCGGGATGGCGGTCGGCCTGGCCGGGGGCGTCGCCTTGACGCTGGTGACGCTGTCACTGGTGGACTCCGACGCGCCGCCGAAGCCGGAGCCGGGGACCATCCAGGTGCTCAGCGGCCTCGACGTCAGCGAGGGCAGGCAGCGCGGCCAGCTCGTCGAGCAGTGGAACCAGCTGCACCCCGAGGGCCCCCGGGCGCAGATCGTGGAGATGACCGGCGACGCCGACGAGCAGTACAGCCAGGTCCGCGCCACCGCGCAGGACGGCCGCAGCGTCCCCGCCGCCGAGCGCGTCGACGTCTACAACCTCGACGTCACCTGGACCGCCGAGTTCGCCGAGGCGGGCCACCTGCTCGAACTCGACACCGACGAGGTCGACACCTCCGGGTTCCTGCCCGGCCCGCTGGCCTCCGGTGCCCACGACGGTGAGCAGTACGGGCTTCCGTTCAACACCGACGCCGGGCTGCTCTACTACCGCGCCGACCTGATATCCGAGCCGCCCTCCACCTGGGACGAACTGGCCGCGATGACCGAACAGGTCCTGTCCGACCCCGCGATCCGCGCCGCCCATCCCGAGCTGGAGGCCGGCATCGCCCTCCAGCTGGCCGACTACGAGGGCTTCTCGGTGAACCTGCTGGAGTGGACACTGGCGCACGGCGGGGATCTCGGCGACGGCGAGACCTCCCGCGTCGCCGACGACGCCGACACGGTGGTGGCGCTCGAAGAACTCGACGCGCGCTTCGCCCAGCCCGGCAGCGCGCCCCTGATCCTGCCCGACGCGCTGCGCCACAAGGAGGCCGACAGTCTCGCCGCCTTCGCCGCCGGACGCACCCTGTTCCTGCGCCAGTGGCCCTACGCCTACCGGGAACTGGCCCGGACGGACCTCGCCGAGTGCGGCACGGCCCAGAAGTCCTTCTGCGTGGCACGGCTGCCCGGCCCCGGCGTGCTGGGCGGCCAGAACCTGGCCGTGTCGGCCTACACCGACCAGCCGGCGGCCGCCGTCGCCCTCGTCGAGTTCCTCACCAGCGAACGCAGCCAGCAGCTCCTCTTCGAGCGCGGCGGCTTCGGCGCCACCCGGCAGGTCGTCTACCGCGACCCGGTCATCGTCCGCGAACACCCCTACGCGGCACTGCTGCTCGACGCGGTGACGAACGCGCGCGCTCGCCCGGAGACGGCGGCCTACCAGCGGTACAGCGAGACGCTTCGCTCGACCTTGCACCGCGCGCTGAGCGTTCCCGAACGGGCCGATCTGGCGGATCTCCAAGCGAGGCTGAACGAGGTGCTGGAGTGAGAGGGGAGCCTCGCTACTCCCGGCGCAGGGCATCGGGCGGCTGCCGACAGGTCGCCGCCGTTGCGGCGGAGACCATGACGACCAGCACCGCGGACGCCGGCACGCCCACGTAGCCGACGGCGGCGTCGGCGAGGCTCGACGCGGCGGGTCCCTCGCCCGTCCCGCCACGGAAGCCGCTGATGACGTCGTCGATCACGCGGGCCCCGGTGCGTGCCCGAGTCCGAGGTCGCGGGTGTGCGCGAGAGCGGCGTACCTGCTTTCACGAGAGCGGGCATAGCGGCGCTTCGCGCGGGCGCGGCCAGCCGGGGGCGCCTGCATTCGCGGAGCGCCTTGGGAAGCGAGCCTCGTATCCTGGCCCGATGCCCTTGACCGTGCCCGCCCACCAGGCGGCGTTGCTGCCCTTGAAGATCCTGTGGCCGTCACGGGTGGACGGGATCGCGCTGGTGATGGGCTCGGTCGCGCCGGATCTGGCGTACGCCTTCATGCCCGCACTGGCCTTCGACGCTCACGGGGTCTTCTCGACGGTCTACTGGTCGGTCCCGGTCGCGGTGCTGTTGAGCCTGGTCGTTCGACGGTTCGTCCTTCCCACCGCGGGATACCTCCCCGACCTCGGTCCGCTCCACTTGCGCGACTTCGCCGTCAGCGCGCGAGTGCGTCATCGCCTGCCGGTCACCGCGCTCTCCGCCCTGGTGGGGGCGGCGAGTCACGTCGCCTGGGACCTGTTCACGCACGCCGGCGGACTGGCCCGCTGGATGCCGGTGCTGCTGGCGCCCTCTCCCTTCGGTGTGCCATGGTTCAAGGCCCTCCAGTACGGTTCCGGCGCGCTCGGAACCGCCGTGACCATATGGTGCTTCCTCCACATTGGACGCCACCGTCTGCTGCGCCGCTGGCACGGCGAGCCTCGGTGCTCCCCGGCGGGCGAAGCGCGGACCTGGTGGCTCCTCTTCGCGGCCATCGCGGCACTACTGGCGGTGCCGGCGGTCTTGCTTGCGGGTGGTTCGCATCCGCATATCCTTATGGCGCGCGGCATCGGGGGCGCCATCTTGTCGGCGGCCGCGGCGACCTTGCTGACCGGAGTCCGAGGGAGCGGCCGATGACCGAGGTCCCGGGCGCGCGAGAGGAACTGGACCGGGCGCGAGACCGGCTGCGGGAGCTGTTCGCGGCGCTCGTCACCGAACTCACCGGCGACCCCGGCCCGCGGGTCCCGAACCCCGGGACACCGCAGATCGCCGCCGGGGAGGAAAGCGGGGAGGCGCTCCGATTCGAATACTCCCTCCACATGCAGGACCTGGTCCCGGCGGAGGGCGTCGACGACCCGGCCCGAGTGGCCGCGGAATGGCTGGAACGCGCGGGCTGGCGGGTCGCGCTGAACCCCGCGAGGCCCCCGTACCCGGCCGGTGCCGAGGCGAGACTCGGCGAGTCCAGACTGCGCGTCGGCACTCGTCCGGAGACCGGTCTTCTCACGATCACCGCGTACACCCCTGAGATCCGGCTGCACGAACCGCGAAGCGCCGCCCCGACGCCGCCCGGCTGCCCCCGCTGCGACCGGCCGCTGGCCTGGTTTCGGCTGGGGCTCCCCGGGGGCCACTCACGACCGGGCCGACCGGGGCGGCTGCGGCCGGAGACATGGTGGGAGTGCTCCGGCTGCGACTGGCTCGGCTGGCAGCGCCATGAGGGCGAAGGGCTGGTCCCCATGCTGCGCCGGACCAGCGCCGAGGGTGGCGACTGCTACCGCTGCGGCGAGGAGGCGGCCACCGCCGTCACCGAGCCCAGGCTGGACGCCGACCGCCACCTCACCGCCTGGGCGGTCTGCCTGGCCTGTGGCACGAGCAACGGCATGCGCTGGAAACCGAGCCTGGACCGGTGAGCGCCGGACCGCCGAGCCGACGGTGCGAAACGGCACCCGGGTAAGGGATGCCGCTTCACGACGCGTTCGCTCCCGCCCGAGAACGGTCTCAGCAGAGGGCGACGTTCAGCAGCTCCACGAACTGCGCGGGGCCGAAGGCGTCTTTGGGACTCTGGTTGACCGTGACCGACATGGCCCGGCTCCCGTCCTCCGTCGCGCCGACCACGGCGAGGTACCCCTGCGTGTCGCCGGCGTGCCCCCAGGCGACGGAGCCGCAGGCCAGCGGGATCCGCATCAGCCCGAGACCGTAGCCGACCGGCCCGGCGCCCTCCATCGGCACGGTCACCTGCATCTGCTCCAGCTGCGCGGACGGCACGACCTCACCGCGCATCAGCGCCGAGTAGTACCCGACCAGGTCGGTGCCGCTGGAGACCAGCCCGCCCGCGGTCCACAGCGCAGAGGGCTCCAGCGCCGTGACG
The DNA here is from genome assembly GCF_040655735.1 of Phytomonospora sp. NPDC050363. Taxonomy (NCBI): domain Bacteria; kingdom Bacillati; phylum Actinomycetota; class Actinomycetes; order Micromonosporales; family Micromonosporaceae; genus Phytomonospora; species Phytomonospora sp. NPDC050363. Next base: position 417,882 of record NZ_JBFAKK010000006.1, on the reverse strand, counting down.
TCGGCGCCGTTGTCGTGGCCGTGCGCGAAAGGCGCGGCGATCGTGTGGTCCCCGGCCGCCGGAAGATAGGTCGAGGAGAGTCCGAGCGGTCCGGTCAGTTCCGCCAGCGCCGTCGCGAGGTCCTTGCCGCCCACCTTCTCGACCAGCATCCCGGCGAGGACGTAGTTGGTCGCGGTGTAGCGCATGCGCTCCCCGGCCGGGAACTGCGCGGGCTGCCGCAGGGCCAGTTCGATGAGTTCCTTCGGCGTGAACGTGCGGGTGCTCGCCGCGTCGTAGGCTACGGCCACCTCGGGCAGTTGGGAGTACTCCGGCAGGCCGCTGCGGTGCTGGAGGATGTGCCGGACGGTGACCGCGCCGGGATCGACGCCCTCACCGCGCAGCAGCCCGGGGAGGTAGCGGTCGACGGGCGCGTCGAGCTCGACACGGCCCTCGGCGACCAGCCGCAGCACCAACGCCGACGTGAACGACTTGGTGAGGCTGGCGACGCGGACATGCGCGCCACGTGGATACGGCTCGCCGGTGGCGAGATCACCGAGCCCGGCGGTGTACTGGACGACGCTCCCGTCGCGAAGAACCGTCGCCTCCGCGCCGACGAAACCCTCGGACACCAGCCGGTCGACGGCTGCCTGCATCGGGGCCGGTGCCGTCGGCGCGGCCGACGACTCCGACGGCTGCGGCGTCGCCGGGTTCTCGGCGTCGTTCCCGCACGCGGTCACCGCGACCAGGGCGAGCGCGGCGGTCAGTACGGCGAGGCCCCTGGCCGGCGGGCGAGGACGGGTCACTTGTGTGGTCATGATCCGAGTCTCGGCCGCGCCCGGTCGCCCCGCATCGAACGAAAGCCGACGGCCGTGTCTCCTTAGTCGGCCCCCGCCATCGACTTTAGGAGGGGGTCGCCGGCCGCACTATGGTCCCTTCATGATCTCCGCAAGCAACGAAGGCGGCGGCGAGGCTCCACGCACGTCCCGGGGTTGGGCGGCCGACCTGGGCTGCATGCTGCTCGCCGCGCTCCTCGGAGCCGTCGTGCTGGTCGCCGAGCTCGCGACCGGCCCTCGACCCGACGACATCTACCTGTTGGTCACCGGGATCGGCGTGCTGCTCGCCACCGTGGCCTTGGGGCTGCGCCGACGCCTGCCCGCGACGGTCGCCGTCGTCTGCCTGGCCGCCTCGACGGTCGCTCCAGCAGCCGTCGTCGCCGCGGGTATCGCGCTCTACACGGTCGCCGCCTACCGGCGCTTCCCGATCGCGGTCGTCCTCGGCCTTCTCGCGCTTCCCGTCGCCGCCGTCCGCTACGGACTGCATCCGGCCGCGGCTCTTCTTCCGGTCCCCGCCTGGATGCTGGTGAACCTCCTGGCCGTCATGACGGTGCTCGCCTGGGGAGGTTTCACGCGCGCCCGCCGCCTGCTCGTGGAGTCGCTGCGCGAACGCGCTCGCCGCGCCGAGACCGAGCAGCTCCTGCGCGCCGAACGCGTGCGCCGCCTCGAACGCGAGCGCATGGCCCGCGAGATGCACGACGTGCTCGCACACCGCCTGTCCCTGCTGAGCCTTCAGGCCGGAGCCCTCCAGTACGGGGCCGGCGACGTGCCGGTGGTCGCCGACGCCGCGCGGGTGATCCAGGCCGGGGCGCACCAGGCTCTCGAAGACCTGCGCGAGGTCATCACCGTGCTGCGCGACGAGGAGTCGGAGGTATCGATCGCCGAGACCGGCCTCGCCGACGTGCCCGCGCTCGTCGAGGAGTCGCGCCGGGCGGGTGCCGAGGTCGCCCTGGACGACCGCCTCACCGGCGCCGACGACGTCCCCACCCGTGTCGGTCGCACCGTGCACGACATCGTCCGCGAGACGCTCACGAACGCCCGCAAGCATGCCCCCGGCCTCCCTGTGACCGTCTCGATCGACGGCCGCGAAGGTGACGCGGTCACCGTCGAGGTCAGCAGCCGGCTGCCCGCCGAGGGCACGCGACCGCCGGAGATTCCGGGTTCCGGGACCGGCCTGATCGGGCTGACCGAGCGCGCCACCCTCGTGGGCGGCGAGTTGACCCATGGCCGAAGTGACGGGCACTACGTCGTGCGCGGGCGGCTACCGTGGCCGACATGACCCACGACCGCCCGCCTGTACGGGTCCTCGTCGTCGACGACGACCCCCTGGTCCGCGGCGCGCTGTCGATGATGCTCTCCGCCGTCCCCGGCCTCACCGTGACCGGCGAGGTCGCCGACGGCTCACACGTCGAGAAGGCCGTCGCCGAGCACGCCCCCGACGTGGTCCTCATGGACATCCGGATGCCGCGACTCGACGGCCTGGCCGCCACGGAGCGGCTCCGCGCGCGTCCCGGCGCGCCCGAGGTCGTCATCCTGACCACCTTCGACGCCGACGAGCACGTGCTGCGCGCGCTTCGGGCCGGCGCGAGCGGCTTCCTGCTCAAGGACAGCCCGCCGGCCCGCATCGTCGAGGCGATCACAAGGGTCTCGGCAGGCGAGCCGATCCTCGCCCCGAGCGTCACCCGCCGCCTGATCACCCGCCTCGACCCCGAACCCGCCGCCGCGCGCCGCGACCACGCCGTCGGTACCCTCGCGTCCCTCACCGAGCGGGAACGCGACGTCGCCGCCGCCCTCGGCAAGGGCGCCTCGAACGCCGAGATCGCCCGCGCCCTGCACATGAGCGTGGCGACCGTGAAGGCACACGTGTCGCGGATGCTGACCAAGCTCGGGCTCAACAACCGCGTACAGCTCGCGCTGCTCGCCCACGACGCGGCCGACGCCGCCGACGGGGCTTGAGGGGCGCGTGAGCCTGCCGCGGTCCTTCGCCGAAGCGGCCAGTGGTGTCACCGACTCTCTGGCATGGTGCTGACAGACTACGGGCATGTCGACCTCTGCGCAGGGCCCCGCTCGGGCCCAGATCGTTGTGGGGCTCCTGCGCGACGGCGACCGGGTGTTGTTGTGCCACCGATCTCCCCAGCGCCGCTGGTACCCCGACGTGTGGGATCTGCCCGGTGGACACATCGAACCCGGCGAGCTTCCCGGCGTGGCGCTCGCGCGGGAGTTGCGCGAGGAACTCGGGATCGACGTGGAGGCACCTGCGGGTCCGCCCATGCGGCGGCTCCAAGGCCCCACCTACGACATGCGGATCTGGCTGATCGACACCTGGACCGGAACCCCGGTCAATGTCGAGCCCCACGAGCACGATGCCATCGCGTGGTTCCGGGAGGACGAACTCGCGGCACTGCGCCTCGCCCACGAGAGCTATCTCGCGATGTTCACCGAGACGCTCACCGCGCGCCGAGCGTGACCGCGACCCCTCACCCCAGCCCCTCGACCCCGCGGGCGTCGAGGAAGGCGGTCGGCTCGGTCGCGTTGGGGGAGTCGGCCGGGTAGGCGGTGTGGGTCTCGAAGTGCAGGTGCGGCGCCGAGGAGTTGCCGCTCGATCCGAGGAACCCGAGCTGCTCGCCGACCGTGACGACCCGCCCCACGCTGACGTCGGGTTCCCGGCTCATGTGGCAGTAGCGGGTCACGGCGGCGTCGGCGTGGAGGATGTCGACGTACCAGCCGCAACCGAGGATGCTCGGGCTGCCGTCGACGTCGCAGGAGTACGGCGCCCCGTTCGACTTCGAGGCGTTGCACATCATGGCGATGACGATCCCGGCCGCGGCGGCGCGAATGGGAGTGCCGCGTTCCCCGCACAGGTCGACGCCGTCGTGGCCGGGTCGTTCGAGGGTGCGGTAGCCGGAGCAGAGGGGCGCGCTCGGGGCGGGGTCGGTCCAGCCGGAGGCGGTCGCCGCTGCGTCCGACACGGAGCATCCGGTGGTCAGGGCGGCGACGAGGGTCGTCACGAGGGGCTCCCACGCGGCATGCGCGGCGGGGTACGACGGGATCCGCACTGTTTTCGCGACGGCGGCCGGCGACATCGTCTCCCAGCCGTCGACGGCGGTGAGTTCGTCGTAGAAGCGCCCCGCGGAGTGCACGGGATCCAGGATCTGCTCGGGCGTGCCCCAGCCGTCGGCGGCGCTGCGCTGGAACAGGCCGAGGGCGTCCTCGTCGTCGTACTCACCGAGACGCCCGTAGTCGTGCAGGGTGGACTCCTGCATGGCGGCGGTCACGGCGATGGTCGCGGCGCGCACCGGCAGCCCCTTGCTCGCCACCCCGACGTCGACGATGGTGGCGGCGTTGGCCCACTGCTCGGTGCTGAGCGGCACGCCCTCCACGGGTGTCGTCACACGAGGGACGCACGCCGCCGCCGAACTCGCCGGGACGGAGGCGCCCGCGCCGGTGGTCGCCACCGCGAGACCGGCGACGACGAGCACCGGTGCGAGGAGCGCACCGAGACTGAGCAGCCTGCCCTTCGCGGGAGGCCCCTGCGGGCTCGCCGACATCTTCGCGTCCTCCGGTAGGGAATCGGTCCGCATCGAGCCGGTGACGTCCGAGGTCACGGCGGTCTCGATGCGAGATCGCGATGGATGCGGTCACCGTACGTGATCGTCACGCGGGGCCGTCAAGTTTCTCCGGGCGGTTGACATCGACTTGTGACCACCGCGTCCCCGCGCGTGCCCCTGACCGGCGCCGCCACCGACCGCTCCCACCGCGCATGCCGCGCCGTCGCGGCGGGTATCGACCACGGGCCGGGTGCTCGCACCCGGTCCTGATCAGCCGAAACGAAGGTGGGGACGCACATGAGCAACGAACGCTTCGACGCGGCCGACAACGAGACCTTCGGCTTCGTCGACGACGATGACACCATCGAGGAACCCGACCAGCGCCTGGAGAACGAGATCCTCTCGCGCGACGACTACGGCGAGGCCGACCGGCAGGGCACCACGCCGGAGGAGGCCAGGGAAGGCGAGAGCCTCGACCTGCGCCTGGCCGCCGAACGCTCCGACGAGCCGGCGCCGGCCGACGACAGCCGCGAGGACGGACCCGGACCGCGCTCTGGCGTGCTCGTCGACGACGGCGACGGTGACGGCGCCCTCCAAGGCGCCGAGGCGGGCAAGGACCCGACCATCGGGCCCGAACAGGACGCCGTGCACACGGTGACCGAGGAGCAGGACCGCGTCGGCGCCGTCGACGGCGAGGAAGTCCCGCGCGGGGCGGCGCTGCGCGCCGACCACCCCGTCGAATCCGACGGCGAAGGCCCACCGCGCTGACGCCGGCCACGGTAGGAGGGGGATCCCATGACGCATCACAGCAGACTCGTCGCGGCGGTGGTGGACGCTCCGCCCACGGTTCACGACCGCGAGCTGGCCTTCTGGCGCGACGCGCTGGGACGGCCGTTCAGTCCCGCGGACGGGCACCCGGAGTTCCAGGTCGCACCGCTCGGCTCGGTCGACTTCGAGATCCTCGTACAGGAACTCGGCTCCGGTGAACCGCGCGTCCACCTCGACGTCATCACCGACGATCTCGACGCCGAGGTGACACGCCTGGAGGCCCTCGGCGCCAAGCGCGTTCGCCAGATCGGGGAACTGTGGATCCTGCGGGACCCGGCGGGCCTCCCGTTCTGCGTGATCGCCGCGCCCCCGGAGAGGTTCGACGAGGAAAACTCCGCGCGCTGGGACTGACGGCGGTGCATGCCCTCGCCCCGAACTGGGCAAATAGGGCGCATGACGGGACCACGAGATGAGTTGTCGTACTGGCTCCAGAGCGCGCCGGGAAGCCCCTATCCAGCGCTGGAGGGGCCCGAAGCGGTCGACGTCGCCGTCATCGGAGGCGGGATCGCGGGCCTGTCCACCGCGTGGGAGCTGATCAAGGCCGGGCGCCGGGTCGCCGTCCTGGACGCCGGCCGCGTGGCCGCCGGCGTCACGGGCAACACCACCGCCAAGGTGACCGCTCAGCACGGGAGCATCTTCGCGCACCTCACCGACAGCGCCGGTCGCGAGGCGGCACGCCTGTACGGGCGATCCCAGCTCGACGCGATGGCCCACCTCGCCGCGATCGTCGCCGAACTCGGCGTCGACTGCGAGCTGGAGCAGAAGACCGCCTACAGCTACAGCACCCGCGAGGACCAGGTCGGCGATCTCCAGGCCGAGGCCGCCGCCGCGCGAGACGCCGGCCTGCCGGCCGCGTTCGTGACCGAGACCGGTCTGCCGTTCGACGTCGCGGGAGCGGTGCGCGTCACCGGCCAGGCCCAGTTCCACCCCCGCCGGTTCCTCATCGCGCTCGCCGAGGGCATCGCCGAACGCGGCGGCCTGATCTTCGAGGACTCCAGGGTCCTCGACATCGAGGGCGGCGGCCCCTACCGCCTGCGAAGTGCCAACGGCGAGGTGACCGCCGCCGACGTCGTCGTCACCACCGGATATCCCGTCTTCGACAAGGCCAAACTGTTCACCCGCCTCACTCCACGGCGCGAACTCGTGCTCGCAGCACCCATCCCCGCCGAGTCCGACCCCGACGGCATGTACGTCACGAGCGAGGACCACATGCGGTCGGTGCGAACCGCGCCCTACGGTGACGGCCGGCGGCTGCTGATCATCACCGGCGAGTCGTTCAAACCCGGGGAGGGCGACGTCGCCGCGCGTTTCGAGCGCCTCGCCACCTGGGCCGGCGTCCACTTCGGGGCCACCGGCTTCCGGTACCGGTGGGCGGCGCAGGACAACGACACACCTGACCGGCTGCCGTTCGTCGGCAAGGCGTCCTTCGGCACCGGACGCGTCTATGTCGCCACCGGGTTCGGCGGCTGGGGCATGACCAACGGTGTGATGTCGGCACGGCTGCTCACCGGCCTGCTCACCGAGGACCCGCGGCCCTGGACCGACCTGTACGACCCGCACCGCTTCCATCTGCGCGAGGCCGTGCCGATCCTCAAGGCCCAGACCCAGGTCGCCAAGCACTTCATCGGCGACCGGGTCGACCCGCCGGGCGAGGAGACCGCGGTCGGAGAGCTCGCCTGCGGCAAGGGCACGGTGCTGCGCGTCGACGGCACCCCCACCGCGGTCTACCGCGACGACGACGGCTCGCTCCACGCCGTGTCGGCGATCTGCACGCACCTGGGTTGCACGGTCGCCTTCAACGACGCCGAGCGCACCTGGGAATGCCCCTGCCACGGCTCACGCTTCGCCACCGACGGAACCGTTCTGCAGGGCCCGGCCAACGAACCTCTCGATAGACGCCCGCTGCCCGAGGAGGACGACGGCTGAGGTCGTCGAGCCCGGGTGATGCGCCTCAAGGTCCCCCGCATCGCCGATCCCGATGTCCGCTCGACGACTGCCGGCAGCCCGCCGAGTGAGGCCGACCCGCGCCGAAGCGGACGAGCCCGGCACCGGGCCCGTCCGCTTCGGCGTTCCGTACGGCCTAGAAGAACGAGTTCCCGGCCGCCTTCGGGTCCTCGCTGGTGAAGTACTCGTGCGCGGCCTTGGCGGTCTCGCTGCGCGAGATCCTGCCGTCGCCGTTGGTGTCCATGCGCTTGAAGGCCTTGGCGGCGTCGGCGTCGGAGGCGCCCGAGGCGCGGTGGGCCGCGCGGAACTCCTCCAGGCTGATCTCGCCGTCGCCGTCGGCGTCGCACAGATCGTGGGTGGCGTCGATGAGTTCGGTGATGACGCGGGCGAACTCCGGCGTGCGGGCGATCTGGCGCGCTGCGCTGACCCACTGGTCGGCCCGGATGCGTTCGGGCGTGCCGATCTGCTGGGCGATGAGGTCCCAGTAGCGGGTGGTCGCCGCGACGTGGCGGCGGGCCTTGGGCGAGCCCTCCTCGCCCAGCTCACGGCTGAGGCGGCTGCTCGACTCCTCGAGTTCGGCGCGGGCGATGAACCCGTCGCCGTCGCTGTCGTAGTTGGTGAAGAGCTTTTGGTACTTGCGGTCCAGAACTGCGGTCGTCACGCTGTTTCCCCCGTTTTTCGTGTTTGCGGGCTTGTGGCCCGGCGGAGCTGCCCCCGCCGACCCGAAGCTAGCAAAACCGCCGGTGGGGCATGGGTTTTCGCCGCTATCCGGCATCTCTTCGCCGGGTCGGGCCGAAACGGCGGAAATCAGGGCGAGAGCGCTGATAATGATCGGGATGGATCTACAGGGATGGCTGCTGCGGGCACTTGAGGCGCATGGGGCGTGGCGCGCCGGATTCGGGCCGTACACGGCGCATCCGGCCGGCGAGATCGACGACGAGACCTTCGGCGCCGCGTACGGCGAGTTCGTCAAACGCATGGACGGCGGCAACCCGTTCTTCCATCCCCGCTACGCCGGGCAGATGGTGAAGCCACCGCATCCGGCGGCCGTGGTCGGGTACCTGACGGCGATGCTGGCCAACCCGAACAACCATGCCCGTGAGGGCGGGCCGGCCACGACGGACATGGAGATCGAGGTGATCGCCGAGCTGGCGGGCATGTTCGGCTTCGGCGCGCATCTGGGCCACCTGACGGGCGGCGGCACGATCGCCAACCTGGAGGCCCTGTACGTCGCCCGCGAGTCGCATCCGGGCAAGGAGATCGCCTTCAGCGCAGACGGGCACTTCAGCCACGCGCGGATGTGCCGGGTCCTCGGGATCCGCGGGCACTCGGTGGCCGTTGACGCACACGGCCGGATGGACATGGGCGCCCTGGAGAAACTGGTGCGCGGCGGCCGGATCGGCACGGTCGTGCTGACGGCGGGAACCACGGGTCTCGGCGCGGTCGACCCCGTCCACGAGGCCCTCGCGCTGAAGGAGAAGTACGGAGTGCGGCTGCACGTCGACGCCGCCTATGGAGGGTTCTTCACCCTCCTCGCCGGCGGCGCCGGTGGCGAGGCGCTGGCACCCGAGCCGTGGCGGGCGATCGCCGACTGCGACTCGGTCGTCGTCGATCCGCACAAGCACGGGCTCCAGCCCTACGGTTGCGGGGCGGTGCTCTTCGGTGATCCGTCCGTCGCCCGCCACTACCGGCACGACTCGCCGTTCACGTACTTCACGGAGGCGGCGCTGCATCTGGGCGAGGTGAGCCTCGAATGCTCGCGAGCCGGAGCGGCCGCCGCCGCTCTCTGGCTCACCCTGAAGGTCCTCCCACTGACCCGTGACGGGCTCGGCGCGATACTGGCGGTCGGCCGCCGCGCGGCGCTTCGCTGGTCGGATCTCATCGAGGCGTCCCCGGTTCTCGACCTCTACCAGCGGCCCGAGCTGGACATCGTCACCTTCTTCCCGCGCACTGAGCCGGAGAGCCTCGCCGGCGTCGACGCGCGCTCGGCGCGGCTGTGCGCCGAAGCTCGCGCGGACGAGACCGACCCGGTGTTCCTGAGTCTTCTGCGCACCGACGGGGAGGCCTTCGCCGCCCGGCGCCCGGGCGTTGCCCGCGACGGCGAGCATGCGCGGATCCTGCGCAGCGTCCTGCTCAAACCCGAGTTCGAGACCTACCTCGACCGCCTCCACCACCGCGTCGAAGAACTCGCCGGGAGATGAACCCCTTGTGGTCGCCCGCTGAGATCACCGCCGGCGTGCCTCCACCGGCCGTTCTCCCCGCGCTCCGCTCGATCCTGCGCTGGAGCGCGGAGTACCTGACGGCGGTTCATCCACGGCTCGGCCGCAGCGGGCCGGTGTGCCCGTACACCGCGCCGGCATTGCGCCGTGACCTGCTCCGCTTCACCGCCGCCCCGGCGGCCACGACCGCGGACGCGATCGCGCGGCTGCTGTCGGCGATCCGGGGTGTGTATCTTCGCCACGCCGCGGGCCTGGGCGAGTCCGACCGGGAGCTGTTGTCGTACCTGGTGGTCCTTCCCGGTGTCGATCCCACCGACCCGGCCGGCCTGGACCGCGTCCAGGCCGGTCTCAAGGACGAGTACGTGACCGGCGGTCTCATGATCGGGCAGTTCCATCCCGTTTGCGACAGCCCCGGCCTCTGGAACCGCGGTTTCAAGGCGCTGCGGGCACCGGTGCCGCTGTTGGCGATCCGGCAGATGCGGGACGTCGATCTGCCTTTTCTGACCGAGCCCGGACACCTGCGCTCTTACCTCGAACGGTTCACCGGCCAACTCCCGGCCAGGGTGAGGCTCCAGCTCGTCGGCCGCCTCACCGGGGCGCGGCCCGGCTGAGGACAGCTTGGAATGTTCGCCGCCGATTCGGGCGGTTGGGGTGGCAAATGGGGGGGTATCGCAAGGAAGAATCCGTCGAAGCCCGCGGCAGGAAGGTGAGGACCATGCCCAAGGAGTGGACCGACGAGCAGGAGCGCAAGTACAAGCACATCAAGGCCGCCGAGAAGCGTTCGGGCAGGTCGAAGGCCCGGGCCGAGCAGATCGCGGCGGCGACGGTCAACAAGGAGCGCGCACGCAAGGGGCAGAGCAAGACCGCGAGCAGGTCCTCGACCAAGGACATCTCCTCGTCTCGAAGGGGCGGACAGCACTCCCATTCCGGACCCGGGGGACGCACCCGCGACCAGCTGTACGCCGAGGCGAAGCGACGTGGCATCGAGGGCCGATCGAAGATGAACAAGGCCGAGTTGGCGGCGGCGCTCGGCGAACCCGCGGCCGGCTGACCTCGCCCGCGACATCGTGGACGGCAGGGCCGAGGTCCAAGGAGCGGCCGTTCGGGCTCAGGGTCCCGGAGGCCGCACGTGCACGACCTTCGTCCTGGTCATCTCGTCGAGCAGTTCGGGGCCGTATCCGTAGCCCTGCCCGCTCATCCGGCGCGGATGGGCCGACCCGCCCGGTGCGCCGCCGAACACCGCGTTCACCTTCACCGTCCCGACCGGCAGCTCCCGCCATGCCCGTTGCGCGTGCGACATGGAGCGGGTGAGCACGGTCGCGGCCAAGCCGTAGTCGCCCGATCGCGCGGCTTCGAGGCCCTCGTCGAAACCGGCGACGACCTGGACGGGAGCGATGGGCCCGAAGGTCTCCTCGGTCATGATCCGCATGCCCCCGTCGCAGCCGGCCAGAACCGTCGCGGGGTAGTGGGCGCCGGCGCCGGGCGGGATCGCCGCCCCGGTCAGCGCGGTCGCGCCGGCCGCCAGCGCCTGGGCGACCTGCTCGTGCACCATCTCTCGATGGGCGACGTCGACCAGGGGCGCGAGGACGCGGTTCTCGGCCTCGGCGGTCAGCGCGGCAAGGAACTCCCCGGCGATCGCCGCGTGGACGTACACGCGCTCGACGGAGGTGCAGATCTGTCCCGAGTTGGCGAAGGCGCCCAAAGCCGCCTGGGCCGCCGCCCACGCGGGATCCACATCCTCGTCGACGAGCAGCGGGTCGTTGCCGCCGTTTTCGAGGAGGACGGCGGCGCCGGTGCGCGCGGCCTCGGTCGCGATGGCGCGTCCCGTCCGGCTCGAACCGACGTGGGCGACGAGGTCGACGCCTTCGGAGGAGGCGAGCATCGCACCGGTGGACGCGGCGCCGGTCAGCGCGTTGACGACGCCGTCCGGATGGGCCTCGGCGATGAGGCCGGTCAGGAGTGCTCCGGTGTGCGGGGAGCGTTCGCTCGGCTTGTGCACCACGACGTTGCCGGTGACGAGCGCGGCGCCGAGGAGGCCGCAGGCGATCGCCACCGGATCGTTCCACGGTGTCAGGACGGCGACCACGCCACGCGGCTCGGGGACCATCATGTCCACCGCCTCGGTGTCGCCGAGCAGGCTGCGGCCCCGGTGCAGGGCGCCCAGCTCGGCGTACTGCTCCAGCGTCGCCGCGCCGGCCAGGATCCCTTCTCGGGCCTCGTCGAGCGGACGGCCGGTCTCGGCCCTGTTCAGCGCGGCGAGTTCGCCGGCGCTGTCGCCGACCGCGCGGGCGGCCGCCCGCAGCGCTTTCGCCCGCTGGTTGGCCGGTGTCGCCGACCAGCCGGTGGTGGCCGCGTGGGCCCGGGCGACGGTCGCGGCGACCTCCCCGGGGCCGGCGCCCTCCAGTCTGCCGACGTGCGCGCCGGTGGCGGGGTCGCGGATCTCGATGGTGCTCACAGCGACGCTCCCGCCATGGGCCGGGGTTGTTCGCAGGTCATCGCGATGTGCATGGTCGGCTCCGTTCTCATCGGGTCAGTTCGCCGCACAGGGTGTCCCAGGTGTCGAGGAACGCGGGGAGCCCGAAGTTGGTGAGGGCGTGTTCGCGAGCGTTCTTGCCGCGGTCGGCGGCGAGGTCGGGGTCATCGGCGAAGTCGCGCAGCGCGCGCTGGAGGACGGCGATGTCGGTGGAGATCACGCCCGTGCCGGGCGCGACCGCCGCGATGGCCTCGGTCGTCGCGGGTGCCACCACCGGCATGCCCAGCTGCATCGCCTCCAGCAGGGACAGCCCGAGAGAGGTCCAGCGCGCGGTGTGAACGTAGGCGCGGCGCTGGGCGAGCTGCTGATGCAGTTCGGGTGTCCGCAGGTCGCCGACTCCGGTGACGCCGGGGATGTCGATGTTCTCGGCGTCGATCCCGAACACGTCGACGGGGGCCACGGACGCGAAGCCCTCCAGAAGGTCCGTTCCGGTGACCCGCCGGCGGCGGTTCGCCTCGTTGATCAGCGCGCCGGCCCGGGGGAGTTCGCCCGAGTACAGGTGACCGGGGTCGACTATGCCGTGGGGGATCACCACGGTCGGCGCGTACCCGCTGTCCCACATCAGTTCGTTGAAGTGCGTGACGTGCACGACCGGAATGTCGTGGCGCGCGGCCAAGTGGTGGACGGTGGTGGCCGCGTGCTCGTGCGGTGCGTGGTGCTCGACGTAGACCGCCGGGACCTCGCCGGGGACGGCTCTTGCGAGCCACCGCTGCGCGAGTTCCAGCTCCTCGGGACGCTGCAGGACGACGAGGTCGACCTCGGTGGCGGCGAGGTCGGCGGCGGCGACCTCGCGGGCGCTGTCGGGCCAGTCGCGGCCGCCGCGACCGCGGCCCCACGCCGACGAGTCGGGCAAGGTCGGCAGAAGGTATCGATGACGGCCTTGGACGAAGGACGTCGTCCATGATCCGTGCACGTGCCAGAGCAGGATGTCCAGGCTGGTCGAACGGGTGAAACGCACGAGTCCGCCTCGATTCTTCGGTGTCCGGTACCCCTGGTGTCGAAGGCGCGGCTGACGTGCCGCGATGCGGGTCGCCGGTTGCCCCTTTCTGCCGTCTACCCGCATGATCGCCACGGCATGCGCCCCAGCCGCCACGAAGAACGACGGCGGGGGTTTCGCCTGTCCGGGGAGGGGTAAGCCCTGGGCACCAGAGCCCGCAGAGACTGGGGGAGGACATGTCCTCGACCACGCCGCACATGCCGAGTGACGTGTCGTCGAAGGTGAGCTTCTTCGACCGCTTCGCCGCTCAGGCCTCCACGTTGTTCTCGCAGCCCTGGTTCTTCGCCTTCTGTGTGCTGATCGTGCTGCTGTGGGCGCCGTCGATCCTGCTTATCAGCGATATCGACACCTGGCAGCTCATCATCAACACGACCACCACGATCGTCACCTTCCTCATGGTCGCGCTCCTGCAGAACACCCAGACCCGCGCCGACGCCGCCACCCAGGACAAGCTGAACGCCATCGCGAAGATCCTCGCGGCGATGGCCGACCAGCACGGGTCGGAGGAACTCAACAGGGACATCAAGGAGGCCAGGGCGGCGGTCGGACTCGAAGATCGTGAGAGCGCGTGAGAGCGCGACCGGCGGCCGGGTGCTCGATTCCGTCGCGATCGGCAGGGACGGATCATCGAACGCCGGTGTCTCGACCTGCATCCGCTGCGCGGCTGAGCCGGCCGCCGGAATAGGCCGTGCCCTGGTGCGCGGTACGCCCGGAGCCAGGAGACCCGCTGAGCGCGGGCCGACTCCCCGGCACTGTCGGAGTCGGAGACGGACGTGGGCCACCCGTCCCTGGTGTGACCTCGGTCGGCGGTGTCGGAGGCGGTTAACCTTGTGGGGTCTACTGTGGTGCGATCCCGCCCGATCGCGTCCTCGCGCAGGATCAGTGCGCGCGAGCGTGCGCGGAGGTGTCTGTCGTTTTGATCCAGATCCGGATGCTGGGTCCCTGGGAAGTGCGCGTCGAAGGCCGGTCGATCGAACTGTCGAACCGGTTGCGGGTGGTCCTTGCGGCACTGGCGATGTCGGCGGGACGGCCGGTGCCCGTCGACCATCTGATCGTGATGCTCTGGGACGGCGATGACCCGGGCCTTCGTCCGCGGCGGACCGTGCAGACCTACATCGCACGGCTGCGGCGGGCGATCGGGGCCGCGACGATCATCAGCCACCCCGCGGGCTACATCCTCGACGCAGCCCTCGTGGACGTCGACGCGCTGCGGTTCACCGCGCTGGTCGGCGCCGGCGATCCGGGGCGCGAGCGCGAGAACCTGGCCGAGGCCGCCGGCCTGTGGCGCGGCGTGCCCTTCGAAGGACTTGACCCGGCGCGGCTGCACGAGGTCTACGGGGCGGCGCTGATCGAGCGGCGACTGGCGGCCGTCGAGCGGCGCGTCGATCTCGACATCCGCGACGGGGACCCGGCCGAGTGCGTCGCCGAACTCCTGGAACTGACGGCCCTGCACCCTTCACGCGAGTCACTGTGGGCACGGCTGCTCGACGTCCTGCGCCGCTGCGGTCGCCACGCGGAGGCGCTGGAGAGGTACGAAACGGTCCGGCGCCACCTCGCCGAGGAGCTCGGCGCCGACCCCGGCGGCGAACTCCGCGCGATCCACGCGGCCCTCCTCGCAGGACAGGACCCTGGGGTGCCCGCGCGGCACCGGGCGCCGGACGTCGTGCCGCGCCAGCTGCCACCCGACCTGGCCGGTTTCACCGGCCGCCGTGACGCACTCGGCCTCCTCGATCCCCACCTGTCGACGTCGGCGGCAATGCCGTTGCTCACGATCACCGGACCGCCCGGTGTCGGCAAGACCACCCTTGCCGTCCACTGGGGACACCAGGTGGCCGCGCGGTTCCCGGACGGCCAGCTCTACGCCGACCTGCGCGGTCACGCGCCATCCGGCCGGCCCCGCCGCGCCGCCGAGGTGGTCGGCGGGTTTCTCGAAGCCCTCGGGGTCCGGCTGCGCGACGCGCCGGTGGCCGAGGACGCCCGATTCGCCCTCTACCGCAGCCTCCTCGCCGATCGCAGCGTCCTCGTCGTGCTAGACAACGCGCGTGAAGCCGAGCAGGTGCGCCGACTGCTTCCCGGTTCGGCGCGGTGCCTGACCGTCGTGACCAGCCGGGAACGGCTCACCGGACTGATCGCCGTCAACGGTGCGCGCCCGGTGGTCCTCGACGTGCTCTCCGCCGGCGAGGCTAGAAGCTTCCTCGAAAGGCGACTGGGCACCGGGCGCGTGCGCGCCGAGCCCGAGGCGACCACTCGCGTCATCGGTCATTGCGCACGACTGCCGCTCGCGCTGGCCGTCGCGGCCGCGCGAGCAGCCTTGCGTCCCCGCCTTCCGATGGCGTCGATGGCCAGTGAACTCGAAAGCGGCCCCGGGCTCGACGGCTTCGCCGACAACGACCTCCCCGGCGACGTCCGCTCGGTGTTCTCCTGGTCCTACCATCCCCTCAGCCCAGCGGCGGCGCGCCTGTTCCGGCTGCTGGGGACACTGTCCGGGACCGATGTCAACGCCGTCGCCGCCGCGAACCTGGCGGGCGTCGCGGAGTCAGAGGCACATCCGCTGCTGCGGGAACTCACCGCCGCCGCACTGCTCGCCGACGACGGTGGCCGCTACCGCCACCACGACCTGTTGCGCGTCTACGCCGCCGAACGGTCTCGCGCCGAGGACACCGACTCGGAGCGCCGGGCCGCCCTCGGGCGCCTCCTCGACCACTATCTGCGGTGGGCCGACGCGGCCTCCCGCGCTCTGGACCCGAACCGCGAACCGGTGACCGCCGACGTCGCGGCCATGACCGGCCGGGAAGAGGCACTCGCCTGGTTCGCCACCGAATATGACAACCTCCAAGCCGCCACCGTGCACGCCGGGGCCTCCGGGTTCCCCGGCCACGCACGTGATCTGGCCTGGACCCTGCTGCCGTACCAGTCGCTGCGAGGCCGCTGGGACGATGCCGTGGCCGCGCACCTGGCCGCCGTCGGCGCGGTCGGCGACCGGCCCGATCCCGTCCGCGACGCCGTCATCCACGCCCGGCTCGCCCGCCTGCACGCGATGCTGGAGAACGAGATCGCGGCCCGCCGGGAGATCTCCGCGGCGCTGAACCTGGTCGAGGGCGCCGGTCCCGATGCGCGCGGCACTGTCGATCAGCACGCGGCCCAGGTCTACGACCTGCTGGGGGATCACGAGTCGGCGCTGAGGCACGCCGAGAGCGGGCTGGCGCGCGTGCGCGGGCGCGCGCACCTGGAAGCGCGGGCCCTGAACCAGGTCGGCTGGTTCCAGGCCAACCTGGGCGACCTGGACGCCGCCGCGCTGAGCTGCGGCGAGGCGCTGGCCGTCAACCGCGTGCTGGGCAACCGACTCGGCGAAGCGTCCACATTGCACAGTCTCGGCCTGGTGCACCGCCGGCGCGGCGACCTGCAGGAGGCCGCGCGGTACTACGCCGAGGCGGCCGAGTGCTACCGGGGCCAGGACGTCAGTTACTCACTGGCCGTGACTCTCCGTGATCTCGGTGAGATGCACGCTCAGCTCGGCCGCACGGCCGGCGCGCGCGCCGCTTGGGAGGAGTCCGCGACGATCTTCGCCGCTCTGGGCCGCTCCGAGGCGCGCGATGTGGAGATCGCCTTGAAGGGCCTGTCCTGACCCGGGGACCGGACGGCCCCCGGGTCGAGGGGTCAGGACTGGTTACACCCGCCGCAGACCCAGGTGGTGCAACTCGTGACGCAGTTGCTCAACGTGGAGCAGGTACGGGTACAGCTCCGCAGGCCGCCGGGGCAGGTGACGTACTTCTGCTCCCGCCAGGTCTGTGGAACGCAGGCGGCCTCAGCACGCCCACCCGGGACGAAGGCGGCGAGCAGACGGTCGGCGATCGCATGCATGTGGCGCATGGTTCTCCCTTCGGTATCCCGCGATTGTTCGGCCGAGCGGCTTCAAAACGGCGACGATCCGGCGTCATCGCAGGTGACGGACCGAGCGGGACTCGCCAGGGCTCGCCTACTTGAACTTGAAGTAGACGAACAGGCGTCCGAAATTCCGAGAGTCCTTGTCGATGCGGTGATACAGGGCCTTGATCTCTTTTTGGTCCAAGAAGCGCAGGACCTTTTTCTTGAGCGCGCCCGACCCCTTGCCCGGGATGATCTCTACGGTCGTGATCTTCTTGCTTATCGCCTCGTCGATGATGTCGCGAAGGGCCCGGTCGATCTGGGTGCCCTTGTTGTAGATGTCGTGGAGGTCGAGCACGAGCTTGGCCATGCCCCCATGATCTCATCGGGGTGGGCGTAGGCGCAGACGGTGAAGTCAGCCTGCGCAGCATGGACCGGCGCCCCCGCAAACCCCGCAGCGGTGGCGGCGGTCCGCCCCCGGACCGCCGCCACGTTCCACCTACTGCGCCCGCGGCGAGCGCAGCACCTGGTAGGCCAGGTCCTCCCACTTGGCGTAGGCGTCGGGATAGGCCGAGCGCTGCACCTTCTGGGCGGCCACGGTCAGGTCGAGGTTCTCCCAGTTCTTCACGCGCTTGAGTTCGTTGTAGAACGCCGTCGACGCGTGGTCGGGGTCCATGCACTCCCGGATCGTCCCCCAGCCCTGACTGGGCCGCTGCTGGAACAGCCCCACCGAGTCGTGGTCCTTGCCGGTCCCCTCGTTGGGCACCGTCAGCGAGTCGGGCATGGTGGTGTTCGCCAGATTGCGAAGGGTGCTCTCCTGCATCGCCGTGGCCAGCGCGATCGCCTGTCCGCGCTCGCTGATGCCCATGCTCTCGCCGACCTTGATGATCGCCTCGGCGTTGGCCATCTGCGCCATGTTCAGGTCGCCGACAGGTGTCCGAGCGCCGCGCGGGACGGTCACCGGCTCGGGCCTGACCTCGGCGAGCTGGGTCTTGGCCTTCTCGTCGGACTCGGTGGCGTGCTGGACGGCCTGGTTGACGTACTCCTGGACCTGACGCGCACGCGATTCGGCCGCCCTGACGGCGGCCGGTGCCGGGTTGGAACCGAGTGCGGCGTAGTTGACACGGACCCTGCCTGCGTCGTTGATGCGGGCGGGGACGTTGGGGACGGCCCCGATCGCCGTGTCGAGGCTCTGCTTGGCCCACCGGAGCTGCTCGACCAGGTTGGTGACGATCGCGTCGACGCGCCCGTACTGGCCGGAGGTGTCCTGGTACTCGGTGGCGTGCCGCCCGATGGCGGTGTCGGCGGCCGTGGCGTCCTCGCCCTGCCAGGCCGAGGCCAGCGCGACCTTCTGCCGCTGAGTCTCGGTGCTGAAGCTCTCCAGCTCGGTCGCCATCTTGCGAGCGGCGTCGGCGTACTCGGTCAGCGGCTCGAAGGTCATGTCGCGAAGGTGCTTGTACTCGACCATGATCAGCGTCCCAGGGCCGGCGTGAGCTGGTCGATGGCGCTCTTCTGGGCGGCGTCGTTGGCCACGTGGTTGTCGGCGGCGGTGATGACGTTCCCGCCGTGCTGCTTCGACGCCGTGGCCAGGTCCGACGTCCGCCGGGTCAGCCTGGTGTTGACCTGCCGGAGGGTCGCGATCGTACCGAGACCCGCGAAGCCCTTCAGCGCGGCCGCCGGACCCGACATCCGGCCGAGGAACGCCTGTGCGTCCTCTCCGACCTGGCGGATCTTCCCGCCGATCTGCCGTACCCGGGTGGGATCAATGTCCATGGACGGTCCTCTCGTCCAGGCGGGACGGCTCCCGCCTGAGGGGGTTCCAACTTGCGAAACACCCTAGAGGGACACAGAGATCAAAGAAAGGGACGACGGCGACTCAACGCCACCGTTCACCATCATGCGGTCGGAAACTCACCCGTGGTCACTGTTCCATCGCCCCCGACAGGATGCGGATGTCAACCCCGGAACCGTCGGCGAAACGCGCCCGGTGGAACCGGACCGGCACGCCCTTGCGCACCGGGCGCTCCACGACCCCCTCGTACCGGAATGCCGTGGCCGGCGCCTCCGCGAGCGGTCTCAGGTCGACCGGCTGCGGCTTGAGGTAACCCGAGGAGTTCGGGTCGGCGAGGTCGACGGCCGGCAGCGGTTTCGCCTCAAGGAAGGCCAGCCGCAGCTCGGTGAGCGCCCAGATTCCCGTCCCGACGGGGCCCGGCGCGGCGAAGCGCACGGCCTCGCAGTCGGCGCGCTCGCCCCACACGATCACCCGGGCGTTGCGGCGCAGCCGCGACGGCGGGTCGCCGCCCCCGAGGATCGCCAGCATGAACACGATCCCCAGACCGCGCAGCACCGCCTTCAGCCCGCGCACGATCCACGGCGCGGGCCGGCGTCCGTCGTCGCCGAGACCCGGAACCTCGACGTAGCACCGCCGGCGCGCGACACCGGCGTAGGCCTCAAGGCCCTCCGAGGGTCCCAGCCACTGCTTCTGCAGCACCCACCTGGCGTCCCGGGCGACGTCGAACGGGCGGTGCGCCATGCTGCTCCCTAGGCGAACTTCGTGAGGTACTTGTTGAGGTTGGCCGCGTTGGCCTCCTCGGTCGACTTGTACGCCTCACCGCAGGAGCGCAACCGCATCGCGTTCCCGTTGTAGGCGCCTTCGATCTCGCCGATGGCCTCCACGAGTCCCTGGCAGGACTCGTTGTAGGCACTCTCGAACCCGAAGGTACCCGGAAGTCCCCAGACGAGTTCGGCCCCGGCCGTCTGCTGTGCGATGTCGCTGATTCCCGACGCGTTCTTCGACAGGCCTTCGAGGGCCGCGGCCATGCCCTCGAACTCGTCGAGGTCGACGGTGATCGCGCCGCCGCCGCCACCGCCGCCCGGCAGTGAGGGCGTGCCCGACGGACCGCCCATGACCGAGTCCTTCGCCGTCGACGTCGCGGTGCCCAGGCCGCCGAGGAGGCCGATGCCGGCCTTGGTCAGCACGGCCTTCCACAGCTTGTACTCGGTGAGGCCGCGAAAGGAGCTCTTGCCGAGGAACTTCATCATCGGGCCGGCGATCGCCTTGAAGATCTTGCTGGCCTGCATGAACTTGTTCATGACCCGGTTGAACATCTGGAAGGACTTCACCGAGGCGGTCAGGATGAACGCGGCCACCGAGGCGCCGAAGGACCACGTGCTGTTGGCCAGCGCCATCAGGCCGCGGGTGATCAGCCAGGACACCAGCTCGGCGAGGATCGACTTGATCACCATGAAGATCGCCTCGGCGAGCGCCTTGGCCCAGCCGAGGAGGGTTTTCACGCTGTGCGCCTCGTGGGAGGCGGCGAGGATGGCGGCGCCGAGCGCGCTGAGCTGGTCGTTGGCCAGCGCGGCGTCCTGTCCCGACCAGCCCTTGAGGCCGTTGCCGACCGCGCTGGAGGTCTCGCCGCTGAGCGCTTCGAGCGCCGAGCCGACCTGGCCCCACACTTCCTGCTGGCGGCCCATCTCGTCGGGGTCGCCCGAGACCATCTCGATGACGTCCTCGAATGGCTGGACGAGTTCGATGACGATGCTCAGGCCCGCGTTGGCCAGCGCGTAGATCGGGTCGCGCATGGCCAGCAGGCCCTCCATGGCCAGCATCTTGATGTCCATCGGGATGGCGGCGGCCGACTTGAGCCGGTCGTCGCCGTTGATGGCGGCGATGATGTCCTCGGCCAGGTTGTAGGTCCCCTTGGCGACCGGCGTTCCCTTGGCGATCGACTCGCCGGTGCCGGGCGTGTCCACAGTGGGGTAGCTGCTGATGTCCGAACCGTGATCTGTCACCGGTCTACTCCTTGGCCGCGCGGGGGTGAGCCGGTCGTGCGGTCGGAGCCGCTGGGGTCGGCCGGACCGGTCGCGAATGGATTGTGCCGTGAGACTAGTCCCGTGGCGCAAACACCCGAGGCGGCGAGCGCCGTCCGTCCTCAGTTGACGGACGGCGCGGCTCGGTCAGACCTTCGCGGGTGCCGGCACGGAGCGCTCGTGCGGCATGTTCCATCCCTCGGCGAGCGCCGACGGGCGCAGGTTCCGGCCGCCGCCGAAGAACTCGCAGAACTTCATGATCAGCGGGTCCCAGCCGACCGGGTCGACGTACTCGGTGCCGGGGATGATCAGTTCCTCGGCGACGTGCGCGCGCACCACGTCGACCACGAAGGTCGTGCAGCTCGGCTCGGGCACGCCGATCGTGTGCGCCTGCTGGAGCACGCACTCCAGCTGGATCGGGCACTCGGCGACGCGCGGGGGAGCGATCAGTCCGGACTCTTGCGGGGTGAGTCCGGCGACGCCGAACTTGTCGGGCTCGAAGCGGTATCCCTTGGCCGCCTTGCCGGCCGGGACGTGCTCGGAGCCGGTGGTCATCGCCAGGCGGTCGACGGCGTCGGCGAGGGTCGAGGGCACGAGGTTGACGACGACCTCGCGTTCGCGCAGGAGGTTGGCGGTGGTGTGGCCGCTGTTGCCCAGCCCCAGTACCGCCGTCTGCCCGAGCCACCACGCCGAGGACATCGGCGCGAGGTTGGCGGTGCCGTCGGGGTTGCGGGTGCTCAGCAGCACGACGGGCGTTCCGTAGTAGTGGACCTTGAGGTCGACTGTCCTGTGCACTGCGTGTCCTTCGATAGTGATCAAGGGGTTCGGTGTTCGACTCTGGCACCGGGCGAGGTCTCCGGCTGGCGGCGATCGGACGTCGCGCTCGAAGGGTTAGCGTGGTGCGATGCGGACTCTCGTGCTCGTGCACAGCCCTCTCGTGGGGCCGTCGGCGTGGCGGCCGGCCGGGGAATCGCTCGCGGCGCGGGGATTCGGCGTCGTCATCGCCTCGCCTCTCGGCGGGCTCGCCGACGGGCCGCCGCTGCACGCCGCGTTCGCCCGCGCGGTCGCCGGTGAGACGCCCGACGGCGCGGTGCTCGTGGTGCACAGCGGCGCGGGCGCGCTGGTCCCGGCGATCGCGGCCGCGGCGGAGGGGAGGGTGACCGGTGCCGTCTACGTCGACGCGCTGCTCCCGCACCCCGGCCGTACCTGGTTCGACACCGCGCCATCCGAGCTGGGCGCGCATCTGCGGGAGTTGGCCGAGGACGGCCTGCTGCCGCCGTGGAACGAGTGGTTCCCGCCGGGCGCGGTCGACGGGCTGCTGCCCGACGCGGGCCCGCGCGCCGACTTCCTGGCCGAGTTGCCCCGCTTGCCGCTGTCCTACTTCGGCGAGACCGCGCCGGAGCACGACGCGCCCTTCCCGGGCGCCTACCTGCGGCTGAGCGATGGGTACGAGGAGCAGGCCGCGGCGGCGGAGGCCTCGTCCTGGCCGGTCGTGCGGGAGGACGCCGACCACCTCGCGGTGTTCACCCGTCCACGCGTGGTCGCCGGCCACGTCGCCGGGCTGGTCGCCGCGATCACTTGAGCAGTTTCGACATCCGGCGGTCGGCGAGCGGTTTCCCGCCCGTCTGGCAGGTCGGGCAGTACTGGAGCGAGGAGTCGGCGAAGGAGACCTCGCGGATCGTGTCGCCGCAGACCGGACAGGGCTGCCCGGTGCGCCCGTGGACCCGCATCGTCTCCTTCTTGTGCGCCTTGAGGTCGCCCGCGGCGAGGTCACCGGCGTCGGCGGTCGCCTCGCGCAGCGTGCCGACCATGGCGTCGTAGAGGTTTCGCACGTCGTTCTCGGTGAGCGTGTTCGCGGTCTTGAACGGCGACATCTTCGCCACGTGCAGGATCTCGTCGGAGTAGGCGTTGCCGATCCCGGCGATGACCTTCTGGTCGCGCAGGAGGCCCTTGATCTGCGTGCGCTTTCCTTTCAGCAGGGCGGCGAACCTCTCGACGGTGAAGCCCTCGGCGAGGGGGTCGGGACCGAGCGCGGCGATGCCGGGCACCTTGGCGGGGTCGTCGACTATGTAGACCGCCAGGCGCTTCTTCGTGCCCTGCTCGGTCAGGTCGAAGCCCGAACCGTCCTCCAGCACGACGCGCAGCGCGACCGGCCCCTTGCCCGGCCCCAGTGGCCGGGGTGGGAGCTTGTCGCGCCAGTGCAGCCAGCCGGCCCGGGCCAGGTGGACGATCAGGTGCGCTCCTCCCAGGTCGAGGTCGAGGAACTTCCCGTGCCTGCCGACGGCCTCGACAGTGCGCCCGTGCAGTGCCGTGGGCGGCGGGTCGTAGGTCTTGAGCACCGAGATCGACGCGACGTCGACCCGCACGACCTCATACCCGCGCGTGCGCGCGGCGAGGAACCGCGCGAGCGCCTCGACCTCGGGCAGCTCCGGCATGCGTCCAGTCTGGCACCGATCAGGCCAGCCCCTGCCACCATCCGTCAGGTTCGGGCGCGTTCGCCACGTCGACGGTCTGGCCCGGCCGGGGCACCGTGAGGGAGATCCCGCGTGCCTTCGCCTCGCGCCACAGGCGGTCGACGGGCTCGCCCCACGCGTGGAACGCGAGGTCGAAAGTGCACCAGTGGACGGGGATGAGCAGCCCGCCGTTGAGGTCGAGGTGGGCCCGGGCGGCGTCCTCGGGCGTCATGTGGATGTCCGGCCAGGCCGGGCTGTAGGCGCCGATCTGGACGAGGGTGGCGTCGAAGGGGCCGTGAGCGGCGCCGATCGCCCGGTAGCCGTCGAAGTAGCCGGAGTCGCCGGTGTAGAACACCCGGTGGCGGGGTCCGGCGATCACCCAGGAGCCCCACAGGCTCGTGTTGCGCTTGAGTCCGCGCCCGGAGAAATGCTGCGCGGCGGTGAGCGTCAGTGTCACGTCGCCGACGGCGTGCGCGTCGTCCCAGTCCATCTCGACGATCCGCTCGGCCGGCACGCCCCAGCTCTCCAGGTGCGCGCCGATGCCCAGCGGGACCAGGAAGGGCGCGGTCCGGTCGCGCGCGATCGCCTTGATCGTGGGCATGTCGAGGTGGTCGTAATGGTCGTGGGAGATGAGCACGGCGTCGATGTGCGGGAGGTCTTCGAGCGCGGCCGGCGAGGGGTGGAGGCGGCGTGGCCCGGTCACCAGGCTGGGGGAGCAGCGGTCGCCCCAGACGGGGTCGAGCAGGACGCGGGTGCCGTCGAGGTCGACGAGCGCCGAGGCGTGCCCGTACCAGGTGACGTGCGCGCCTGGCCCCGGAGCGGGATCGGGCGTCGCGAGCGGCACCGGCAGCAGCGGCTTCGTCGGGGCCTTGTTGGCGCGGCGGTCGCGGATGACCGAGCGGATGCCGGTGATCGTGGCCGCGCCGAGCCCGCCGGCGTTGTGGAAGGCGCCGTCGCGGAACTGCGGTGACGACTCGATGCGCGCGAGGCGTTCGCCGCTCGGCCGCCGGCCGAGGGCGGCGGGAATGTCGCGGAATCGCCATGCCGCGGCACCTGCCGCTGCGGCGGCGGCCGCCAGCGCGATGATCCGGGCGGTGCGTCGGGTGCTCGCCATGGGCGGCTCGCCTTCGTAGTCGGGAACGGTTGTTCAAACCTTATTGACTTCGCTGAGACCGGGCTGAGGATCGCGCCGATCGCACGTTGCGTCACCGTGACCTCTACGAACTCGCCTAGTAGACGGCGGTGCGCTTCCGGTACGGTGGCTGCCAGGCCGCCGGCGACCCGACGCCACGCAGGGCGTCGACGGTGGCCGCCGCCGAATCGCCTCCCGGGGCGAACCGGGGAACCACCTCCTCGTCCCACGGGGAACCGGGGTGAATCCGCGCGAGCGGTAGGGCGACCTTCGGCCCGAACCCGTCAGCTAACCCGGTAGGCGGTGCCGAGTAGAAGGACTACACGTGACCCCACTGTCCGTCCGGCGCCGGTGGCTGCCGTTGACGCTGTTCGCCGTGGCGCTGGTGCTTCTTTCGACCGCGATCCCCGGCACGGCGCTGGCCGACCCCGACGAGGGCGATCTCGACTCCACCCTGGAAAAGGCGATCTCGGACTACATCGAGGCCGAGGAAGAGCTCAAGGCCGCCGAGAAGCGCGAGAAGACCGTCGAGAAGCAGATCAAGAAGAACAAGACCAAGGTGACCGAGCTGAGCGCGCAGGTCGAGCAGATCGCCGCGGCCGCCTATGCGGGCGGCAACCTCAGCTCGGTGACGGCCGTCCTCGGTGCCGAGTCACTCGATCTGGCCATCGACCGGGCCATGATCGTCAACTACCTCGGCGACGAGAGCGCCAAGACGGTCAACCGGCTCGTCGAGACGCGCGAGGAGCTGGCCGCCGAGGAGGAGCTCCTCAAGGAGGAGATCGAGAACCAGACCAAGGCCCTCGGCAAGATGGAGGACGCGCGCAACGCCGCCGCCGACCAACTGGCCGGCAGCGGCGGCAACAACGCGCAGGGTCCGTCGACCGACAACGCGCGCGTGCCCGACCCGGCGCCGCGCAACCCCGACGGGTCCTACCCGGACGAAGGCTGCTCGGTCAACGACTCCACGACCGACTCCTGCATCAGCCCTCGGCTGAAGCACGCGCGCGACCAGGCCACCATCGCCGGGTTCCAGCGCTACGTCTCGTGCTTCCGGGGAGGTGGTGGCGGTGACCATCCGCTGGGGAAGGCCTGCGACTTCTCGGCCGCCCCGGGCGGTTTCAAGTCGGAGGACGCCGGCGGTGGCGACAAGGAGTACGGCGACAGCCTTGCCGGGTGGTTCGTCAAGCACGCCGACCGTCTGGGCGTGAAGTACGTGATCTGGTACCGCCAGATCTGGGAGCGCGGCTTCGGCTGGGGGCCCTACAGCGGCGGCGGCGATCCGGCCTCGGCGCACACCAACCACGTCCACCTCTCGATGATCTGACCCCTCCCTCCCCGCGACATATACGCGTGGGGGGTATAGTCTGGAGCCATACCCGCTAGGGGTATGGCTCCAGGTGCTGTGAGAGGGGTGACGACGGTGCCGAGACTGCTCCTCCTGATCGCCGTCGTTCTCGGACTCGGCTGGATGCACACCATCGGCCACCACGGCGGCGGGCATGCCCCTGTCGCGCACGGCGGCGCCGATCACGTCGTCCACGAGCCGGCCGAGCCGACCGGCGCTTCGCCGACGCTCGCCGCGCCCGCCCCCAGCCCCGCCGTCTCCGTCGAAATGTGCCTCGCCGTGCTCACCGCCGCCGTCCTGGTGGTGGCACTGCTCGCCGTCCGCGTCCGGCGCGCCGACCTCGCCGCCCGGCGACGCCGCACCCCGGCCGCCGCCGGACACGGACCACCCCGTCTCATCCCCCGGGGGCTGGTCATCGCCGAACTGACGGTGCTTCGCATATAGGCCGGCGACCGGGCCGCACGCGGCCACGAGTCACGCCTCGATCCGAACACCGAACAGGAGAAACGACATGAACCGCCTCATCACGCTCCGTCGTGCCCTCATGACGGCGAGCGCCGCGATCGCCGTCCTCGCACTGGCCGCCTGCGGCGCCAAGAGCGACGGCATGGAGGGGATGGACCACGGCGGCGGTCACGAGGAGCCCGCCCCGAGCACCTCGGCCGCCTTCAACAGCGCCGACGTCATGTTCGCCCAGATGATGATCCCGCACCACCGCCAGGCCGTGGAGATGGCCGTCCTCGCCGAGACCCGCGCCCAGGACCCCGAGGTCAAGGCGCTCGCCGCGGCCATCAAGGGCGCGCAGGACCCCGAGATCGCCACCCTCACCGGCTGGCTCACCGCCTGGGGGCAGCCGCTCGAAGCCCCGACCGGACACGGCTCCATGCCGGGGATCCTGTCCGCCGAGGACATGGAGAACCTCGCCGCGGCTTCGGGCACCGCCTTCGACAGGGCCTTCTCGGAGCTGATGATCGCCCACCACGAGGGCGCGATCACGATGGCCGAGGAGGAGAGGGCCAAGGGGCAGAACCCCGACGCCGTCGCACTGGCCGGGACCATCGCCACCGCGCAGACCGCCGAGATCGAGCAGATGCGCGCGATCCTCGCCCGCCTGTAGCGCGGCCGATGACCGTGGGGCCCGCCGGAGTTCCGCCGGGCCCCACGGGTCGGAGCGGTTCGACGCAGCGGTTGCCACCGGGTGTTCCCCTTCGAAGTGGTCCGGTGCTTGGATGGCGCGATGAGGCATCGCACGGAGTGGGGCGTTCGCCGGCGGACGTCGAAGCCTTCCGAGCAGCGCTCGTTCGTGATCCACCGGGCGGGTCCCCGGGTCCCCGGCACCGTCTGGACCCCCGTCGCGCGGCCGGGGCCGGTTCCGCTAGTCCTGCTCGGCCACGGCGGCAGCGGGCACCGGCACAGTGACCGCGTCTCGTCGATGGCGGAGCGGTTCGCACAGGCCGGCTTTGCGGCCGCCGCGATCGACGGGCCCTACCACGGGGATCGGGTGCCGTCTTCACTCACGCCGGCGGAGTACCAGGCGCGGATCGTCGCCGAGGGCATCGGCCGGGTGCTGGACCGCGTCGCCGAGGAGTGGGTCGCCACGCGCGACCTCCTGGTCGACGCAGGGATCGCCGACCGGACGCGCCAGGCCTACTTCGGACTGTCCATGGGCACTCGACTGGGCCTGGCCGCCGCGGCCGCGCTCGCACCGGATCTGAAGTGCGCGGTGTTCGGGAAGTTCGGCACGCGGTCGGCAGCCGGGCTCGACCCCGGCCTGCGAGCTCCGGTCCGCGCCTTGGACGACGCCTCCGGTATCGCCGCTCCGGTGCTCTTCCACCTGCAGTGGGACGACGAGCTCTTCCCGCGCACCGGCCAGCTGGAACTGTTCGACGCCTTCCCGAACCCCGCCAAAGAACTGCACGCCTTCGCAGGACGCCACGGCCGCACTCCGGAGCACGCACCGGACCTCTGGCACGCGTTCATCGAGCGGCACCTGGCCTGAAGGGCCCACCGGCCGCGGCGTCTAGGCCTCCGCCGGGCCGTTCCGGTCCGGCGCCCCCGCCCAGGCACCGCGCTCGACGAGCCGCAGCACCAGTGCGCCGATGTTCCACGCGTCGTCGGCTCCACTGTGGTGCCGGCCCTCCAGCGGCAGACCTGCCACGTTCAGCGCCTGCGCCATGCCCGGCCGCCTGCGCAGTTCGTAGGACTCGCCGAAGACGGCCTTGGCGTTGGTGTGCCGCGAGGAGAAGGGGTACACCGCCGGGCCGCGCCCGCACTGCCGCTCGAACTGCTTGCGGTCGTAGTCGCCCCAGCTCGCCCACGCCCGTGAACGGGCCCGGTGCTCGGAGTCCAGGACCCGGCACGCCTCCTCGAAGGAGACGCCGGATTCGACGTCCTCCTGGGTCAGGCCGGTCAGCTCGGCGCAGAACTCGCTGACCGTCGACCGCGCCGGTCGCACCAGGATCCGGTGCTTGGCGACGCGCTCGCGGGTGCCGAGGTCGACCACGCACAGGCCGATCTCGATGATCTCGTTGACCTGCCCCGGTGGGGCCTGGCCCTGCCAGCAGGTCGCCTCGACGTCGACGACGTTGAGGTATCGCCTCGGGTCCTCCATGGTGGCGCAGACTAGGGGCTCCCGGCCCGCCGGCGCACCGGATTTACCCGGGCAGGCGCGCCTCGATCGCGGCGACGAGTTCGTCCGACTCCGGCGACACGGTGGGCCGGAACCGCCCGACGATCTCCCCTTCGGGCGAGATGAGGAACTTCTCGAAGTTCCACTGGACGTCCCCGGCGGCGCCGTCGGCGTCGGTGGTCGCGGTCAGCTCGGTGTAGAGCGGCTGGCGGTCGTCGCCGTTCACGTCGCCCTTGGCGAACATGGGGAAGGTGACGCCGTAGGTCGCCGAGCAGAACTCCGCGATCTCCTCGGCGCTTCCCGGCTCCTGCCCGCCGAACTGGTTGCACGGGAAGCCCAGGACGCTGAAACCGCGCTCGGCGTAGCGCTCCTGGAGACGTTCGAGACCCCCGTACTGCGGCGTGAGTCCGCACCGGGAGGCGACGTTGACGATCAGCAGTGCCTTGCCCTTGTGGTCGGCGAGCGAGGCCGCCTCGCCGTCGAGGGTCCGCAGCGGGATGTCGTAGAGGTCCATCCGGCCACCCTACGGCGCCATCGCCGACACGAGGTCGACGTACCCGTCGGGGACCGGCAGCCCTTGGGCGAGTCGCCAGTGCACGCGGCTCGCGCCGGTCAGTGCGGCGGTGGCGCATAGCCCGGTCTGCGCATCGGCCCGGGTGAATCGCCCGCGCGAGCCGTCGAGGTAGGCGTCCACCAGGTCGGCGACATGGGCGGGATCGGTGCCGTCGGGATGGCCGAGCAGGTAGTGCGCGAGGTCGGCGCCGGTGGGCGCGAGGCCGAGCGTGCCCCAGTCGAGCACGACGGTGTCGCCTGCCGTCGCGATTATGTTCGCGTGGTGGAAGTCACCGTGCGACAGCACTTGGGGGAGTCCGGCGAGCGCTTCGAGGAGTTCGGCGCGCCGCTCCCATAGCGCCGGCATGCGAGGGTCGGCGTCGACGGCCGACCAGTCGAGCCCACCGGCGGCCACGCGCTGTGCGAGCTGGTGGCCGGACAGCCACGGCGCCGACGGCGCCGCCGCCGCGGCCTGCCAGCGCCCGAGCCGCGCGGCGGCCAGGACCGGCGACTCGGTCGTCCCCTCGACGTCTTCGAGGTAGACGACGTCGTCGCCGTGGCCGAAGCACACCGGAGCGCGCAGGCCCGGCCCGGAGGGGAGCACACCGGAGGCGTAGGCGAGTACTTCCCGGCGCCAGAACGCCCAGTGGCGGGGGTCGCGGGCCGCCTCGGCGTGGCGTCCGGAGCTCACCGGCCGGAAAGTCTTGCGGATGACGCTGAAGGTCCCCTCGGCTCGACCCGCCCGGTAGGCCGCGTCCAGCCGCGCGACACCGGCGGTGGCGACGCCGAGCCCTCCGCCGAGCGGTGTGGCGGCGCAGGCGGTCAGCTCGGAGCCGTCCATGCCGGTGAGTCGGTCGAGTACGCCGTCGGGAATGGTCTCCACGGCGGGAAAGTAGCAGGACGGCGGGCCTCGGGCACGGGGCGACGGCCGTGCCATCATCGCCCGATGACCGACTTCTTCGCACAGCGCGGCTTCGCCGTCCGCTTCGGCTGGGGCCCCGTCGAGGCCGCCGAGCTCGCCTCCCCCGGCGGCTGCCTCGTGGTCGTCGACGTCCTCTCCTTCACCACGGCCGTTTCGGTGGTGGTCGAAGGCGGGGGCCTCGTCCTCCCTTATCGCTGGCGCGACGAGTCGGCGCGCGCCCACGCCGACGAGCACGGCGCGAAGCTCGCCGTCGGCAGGAGGCAGGCGACAGAGGAGTCCCCGTGGACGCTGTCGCCCGCCGCGTTGCGGGCCGCGCCCGCACCCGGACGGCTGGTCCTACCGTCCCCCAACGGTTCCACCATCGCCGCCGCGGCGGGGGAGGGCACGGTCGTGGCCGCGTGCCTGCGCAACGCCCGGGCGGTCGCCGGCTGGATCGGGGCGCGGGGCTACGGCACGGCCGAACGTCCCGTCGTGGTCATCGCCTCGGGCGAGCGCTGGCCGGACGGCAGCCTGCGCCCCTGCCTCGAAGACCAGCTCGGCGCCGGTGCCGTGCTCGCCGCGCTCGCGACGGGGGAGGGATTCTCCCCGGAGGCCGAGGCGGCCGCGCGGACCTACGAGGTGACCGCCGACGTCGCCGGCGCGATTCGCCGCTGCGGTGGGGGAGTGGAGCTCGGTTCGCAGGGCTTCGGGGGCGATGTGGACATCGCGGTCGAGGCGGACTCCAGCGCGGTCGTCCCGGTGCTGGAGAAGGGCGTGTTCACCGATGCCGCCGAACACTAACGTGTGACATACTACTGACGTGGCAACGTCCCTGGGCGGCGCCGACGTCGTCATCGTCGGTGCCGGAATCGTCGGAGCCGCCATCGCCCACGAGTGCGCGATGGCGGGCATGACCGTCGCCGTCGTCGAACGCGACCAGGTTGCCGGAGGCACCACTGGCGCGGGTGAGGGCAACCTCCTCGTGTCCGACAAGCCGCCGGGGCCCGAACTCGACCTGGCGATGCTCT
Source organism: Phytomonospora sp. NPDC050363 (assembly GCF_040655735.1). NCBI lineage: Bacteria > Bacillati > Actinomycetota > Actinomycetes > Micromonosporales > Micromonosporaceae > Phytomonospora > Phytomonospora sp. NPDC050363. The sequence continues at coordinate 387,281 of NZ_JBFAKK010000006.1, read as the reverse complement.
CCCTGCGCCGCTGGCGCGAATGGTCGGGCGTCCTCGACGCCGACATCGAGTACGAACCGAAAGGCGGCCTCGTCGTCGCCCCGAACGCCCCGGCCCTCGCCGCCCTCACCGAACTCGCCGCCGGACAGCGGTCGAGCGGCGTCGAAGCCGTCGCCGTCGCCGACGCCCACGACTACGAGCCGCACCTGCGCGACGGCACGGCCGGTGCCGTCTTCTATCCGCAGGACGCGCAGGTCATGCCGGCTCTGGCCGCCGCCGCGCTTTTGCGCCACCCCGCCGTCACCGTCCACACCGGACTCACCTGCACCGGCGTCGACCGCGTCGCAGGGAAGGTCACCGCCGCCCGCACCGACGCCGGCCCCGTCCCCACCAGTGCCGTCGTCAACGCCGCCGGCACCTGGGCCGCCGAGGTCGCCTCCCGCTGCGGCGGGGAACTGCCCGTCGCGCCGCGCCGGGGCTTCGTGCTGGTCACCGAACCGCTGCCCCGCCTGATCCGGCACAAGGTCTACTCCGCCGACTACGTCGCCAACGTCGCCGCCGCCACCGCCGGGCTCGAGACCTCGCCCGTCGTCGAGGGAACCGCCGCCGGTCCGGTCCTGATCGGCGCCAGCCGCGAACGCGTCGGCTTCGACACCCGCTTCTCCATCCCCGTGTTGCGCCGCCTCGCCGCGCAGGCCGCCGAGCTGTTCCCCGTCCTCGCCGACGTCCAGGTCATGCGCGCCTACCGGGGCTTTCGCCCCTATACCCCCGACCATCTGCCCGTGATCGGCGCCGACGAGCGCGTCCCCGGCCTCTGGCATGCCTGCGGACACGAGGGCGCCGGTGTCGGCCTCGCCGCCGGGACCGGCATGCTCATCTCCCAGGGCCTGACCGGACGGGCGCCCGCCATCGACATCGCGGCCTTCCGCCCCGGCCGCTTCGACCAGGGAGCGAGCACGTGAACATCACCGTCGACGGCCGCGCCGTCCCCGCCGAGGAAGGCCAGACCATAGGCGCGGCCCTGCACGCCGCCGGAATGCGCTCCTGGCGCACCACCCGCTTCGGAGGACGCCCGCGCGGGCTCTTCTGCGGTATCGGCGTCTGCTTCGACTGCCTCGTCACCGTCAACGGCCGCACCTCCATCCGCGCCTGCCTCGCGCCCGCCCGCGACGGCGACGTCATCACCACCGGAGCCGCGGAATGACCGTGTACGACATCGCCGTCATCGGCGCCGGACCCGCCGGCCTCGCCGCGGCCGCGACCGCCGCCGGCAACGGCGCCGCCGTCGCCGTCATCGACGCCGCCGAACGCTCCGGCGGCCAGTACTACCGCCACCAGCACGGCGACGACGGCGCCCGCCACCACCACTGGCGCGCCTTCACCCGCCTCCGCGACCGCCTCGACGGCGTCGCCCACCTCGCCGGCCACCGCGTCTGGCACGCCGAACCCGGCGAACCCCACGTCCTCCACTGCCTCGTCGGACACGCCGACGAGCGCCCGGCGACCGTCCGCGCCCGCCGCGTCGTCCTGGCCACCGGCGCCCACGACAGGTCCCTGCCCTTTCCCGGATGGGACCTGCCCGGCGTCATGACCGCCGGGGGAGCGCAGGCACTGTGGAAGGGGCAGGGACTGCCCGCCGGAAACAACGTCGTCGTCACCGGCACCGGACCCTTCCTCCTCCCTGTCGCCACCGGCCTCGCCGCAGCCGGCGCCACCGTCCACGGCGTCTTCGAGGCCAACCGCCCCAACCGGCACGCACTACCCCTCGCCACCGACCTCTCCCGCGCCGCCGAGGCCGCCGGATACGCCGCCGCCCTCGCCCGCCACCGCATTCCCTACCGCACCGGGCACGCCGTCATCGCCGCCCATGGCCACGACCGCCTCGAAGAGGTCACCGTCGCCCGCCTCGACCGCGACTGGCGACCCGTCGACGGCACCCACCGCACCATCCCCTGCGACACCCTCGCCGCCGGATACGGCTTCACACCGCAACTCGAACTCGCCGTCCACCTCGGCTGCGAACTCACGCCCGGCTTCGACGGCACCCCCGTCGCCGTCGTCGACGCCGCACAGGCGACCACCGCCGCCCGCGTCTGGGCCGCCGGCGAGACCTGCGGAGTCGGCGGAGCGATCCTGGCCATGACCACCGGCGCCCTCGCCGGACACGCCGCCACCGACACCACACCCCCCACCGGACTACTGCGCCGCCGCACACGCCAGCGACGGCTCGCCGCCGCGCTCGCCGCCGCCTGGCCCGTCCGCGACGGCTGGCGCTCCTGGCTCACCGACGACACCCTCGTCTGCCGCTGCGAAGAAGTCACCTACGCCCGCGTCCGCGAAGCCGTCGCCGACGGCGCCCGCGACACCCGCGGCCTCAAACTCCTCAGCCGCACCGGAATGGGCCACTGCCAGGGACGCGTCTGCGGCTACGCCGCCGCCCGCATCCTCGGCGTCGCCGAACACGTCAACCGGCCACTCGCGCAACCCGTACGGCTCGGCGACCTCGCCGGCCTCGACACCCATCCACCCCAAGGAGCCGACACATGACCGACACCAAGCCCTGGCACGGAGTACAGGTCGCCACCGCCCTGCCGTTCCTCGACGACCTCCACGTCGACTACGACGCCTACGCGGCGCACGTCGCGTGGCTGAAGGAGCAGGGCTGCGACGGCGTCGTCCCCAACGGATCCCTGGGGGAGTACCAGACCCTCACCGAGAAGGAACGCCACCGGGTGATGACGACCGCCGTCGAGGTCCTCGGCGGTGAGCACGTCATCCCGGGCGTCGCCGCCTACGGCTCCGGCGAGGCGCGCTACTGGGCCGAGGAGGCCGCCGAGGCCGGCTGCGGCGCGGTCATGCTCCTGCCGCCCAACTCCTACCGCGCCGACACCCGCGCGGTCGTCGACCACTACGCCGAGGTCGCCAAGGCCGGCCTGCCGATCATCGCCTACAACAACCCCCTCGACACCAAGGTCGACCTCACGCCAGGACTGCTCGCCAAGCTCCACGACGAGGGACTCATCGTCGCCGTCAAGGAGTTCACCGGCGACGTCCGCCGCGCCTACGAGATCCGCGAGCTCGCCCCGGACCTCGACCTGCTCATCGGCTCCGACGACGTGCTCCTCGAACTCGCCATCGCCGGCGCCGTCGGCTGGGTCGCGGGCTACCCCAACGCACTGCCCGCGTCGAGTGTGGCGCTGTACAAGGCCGCCGTGGCCAAGGACCTCGACACCGCGCTGCCCCTCTACCGGGCGCTGCACCCACTGCTGCGCTGGGACTCCAAGACCGAGTTCGTGCAGGCGATCAAGCTGTCCATGGACATCGCCGGACGCAAGGGCGGCGACTGCCGTCCCCCGCGCGGGCCGCTCACCGCAAAGCAGGAGCGGGTGGTGCGCGCCGTGACCGAGAAGGCCCTCGCGACCGTGGAGAAGAGCGCGCTGCGGTCCGCCGGGTCGAGCGAGCGGCCGGCCGCAGCCGGACTCCCGATCGGCGGCGAAGAACCGGCCGTGATCTGATGCGCAGCCGCCACGTGTTCCACGCCGTCGACTCCCACACCGAGGGCATGCCGACGCGCGTCATCACCGGTGGTGTCGGCCCCCTGCCCGGCACCACCATGGCCGAACGCCGCGAGATCCTGATGAAGGAGCGCGACGACCTGCGCACCTTCTTCGTCCACGAACCCCGCGGCCACTCCGCCATGAGCGGCGCCATCCTCCAGCCGCCGACCAGGCCCGACGCCGACGTCGGCGTCCTGTTCATCGAGGTCTCCGGCTGGCTGCCCATGTGCGGCCACGGCACGATCGGCGTGGCGACCGTCCTCGTCGAGACCGGCGTTGTCGAGGCGACCGAACCCGAGACGACCATCCGCCTCGACACACCCGCCGGCCTCGTCACCGCCACCGTCGCCGTACGCGACGGACGCGCCGAGTCGGTGACCCTCGAGAACGTTCCCTCCTTCGCCGCCGCGCTCGACGCCTCCGTCGAGGTCCCCGGCCACGGCACCGTGCCCTACGACCTCGCCTTCGGCGGCAACTTCTACGCCTTCGTCCGAGCCGAGGACCTCGGCGTCGCCTTCGACCGCGCGAACAAGGACGACATCATGCGCGCCGGGCTCGCCGTCATGGACGCCGTCAACGAGCGAGCCCGGCCCCAGCACCCCCAGGACCCTGCCATCGGCGGCCTCAAACACGTCGCCGTGCTCGCTCCCGAGTCCACACCCGCGCACACCCGCCACGCCATGGTCATCCATCCGGGGTGGTTCGATCGCTCACCCTGCGGAACCGGCACCTCCGCGCGCCTCGCTCAGCTCCACGCCCGCGGCGAACTCGCCGTCGGCGAGGAGATCGTGAACGAGTCCTTCATCGGGACCCGCTTCACCGCCCGGGCGGTCGGCGAGACCACCGTCGCCGGGCGGGCGGCGATCATCCCGTCCATCACCGGCCGGGCCTGGATCACCGGGACCGCCCAGTACCTCCTCGACCCCGACGACCCGTTCCCGAACGGTTTCGAGCTGTGACACCGACCTTCGTGGCGATCGTCACTCCATGGCAGTATCTGTCGCACGCCACCTGACGAACCGGAGAAATCGCCGTGGACGCTGCGGACGCCGCATTCGACCTCCCCGCCCTCCCGCCGCGCCAGAACCTGCGTGAGAAGGTCGGCACCGAACTCCGCGCCGCGCTGATCACCGGACGCCTGCGCCCCGGGGTCATCTACTCCGCGCCGAAGCTCGCCTCGACCTTCGGCGTGTCCCCGACCCCGGTGCGCGAGGCGATGCTCGACCTCGCCAAGGAAGGCCTCGTCGAGGCGGTCCGCAACAAGGGCTTCCGCGTCGTCGACATCGACGAGCGCGAACTCGACGAGTGCACCGCCCTGCGCCGGCTCATCGAACCGGCGACGGTCGCGGCCATCACCCGCACGGCCGGCAAGGAGGACCTGGAGGCTCTGCGGCCGGTCGCCGAGCTCATCGTGACCGCCGCGACGAAGGCCGACCTGACCGGCTACATCGACGCCGACCACCGCTTCCACTCGGCCCTGCTGGCACTGTCGGGCAACCGCCGGCTGGTCAGCGTCGTCGCCGAACTGCGCTACCGCTCGCGCCTGTACGGGGTGCCCGCGTTGGCGGCCGCGGACCGGCTGGTGCCCTCGGCCCACGAGCACATCGAACTGCTCGACCTCATGCTCGACGGGGACGCCGCAGGCGCCGAGGCGCTCATGCACCGGCACCTCGATCACGTCCGCACGATCTGGGCCGCCGCGCCCGGGGACTAACCGCCGCGCGGATCGGTCCGGACACGCTGGGTAGAATCACCGCCGCGATGCACGCGCATATATAGGGAGGGGCGTCGTGACGAGCACGGAGCAGCACGTCCAGGCCGACCCCGCACCTTGGCGCGTGTGGACCTGGCCGAACCTCATCAGTTTCATCCGCTTCCTCGGCATCGGCGTCTTTCTCTACCTGCTTCTCGGCACGCACGACGACGTCGCCGGGCTCGTCGTCCTCGCCGTCGGTGGCGGCACCGACTGGGTCGACGGGTTCCTGGCCCGGCGCCTCGGTCAGGTGAGCCGCTTCGGGCAGCTCTTCGACCCGCTCGTCGACCGCCTCTACATCCTCTCCGCCGTCGTGGCCCTCACGGTCCGCGAGTTCGTGCCCTGGCAGTTCACCGCCGCGCTCCTCGCCCGCGAACTGGTCCTCCTCGCCGGTCTCGTCATGCTCCGCCGCCACGGTTACGGACCCCTCGAAGTCCACTACCTCGGCAAGGCCGCCACCTTCATCGTCTTCGCGGCCTTCCCGGTGCTCGTCCTGGCCGGTCAGGGCGGTGGCGTCGAGGCGTGGGCCCGTCCCACCGGATGGGCGCTGGCGTGGTGGGGGATCGTGCTGTACTGGATCTCGGCGCTGCTCTACGTCATCCAGGTCGCGGGTCTCATCCGCGCAAGTCGCGCCGACACCCCGGATGTGGTGAGGCGCCAGTCCACATGAGGCGTCGTTACGAGGACGAACCCGACAAGCAACGCGGTTTCGGGCCGGTCGCGGTAGACCTGCTCGCCAGTTTCTGGCACAACCCCCTCGACTACGACACCGACGCGGCCAAACGCCCCATCCGCCGCACCCGCCTCACCCGCGCGCTGACCGCCGTCACGGCCGCCGTGATCGGCTTCCTGCTGGTCGTGGCCTACCAGCACACGATCGCCGCCGCGCCGGCCAACGCCGAGATCCGCGAGCAGCTCATCGCCGACATCAACGCCCGGCAGGCCGAGACCGACCGCATGCAGGACGACGCCGAGCAGCTCAGCGAGGACGTCGAGAACCTGCGCGACCAGCTCCTCGGCAACGACGCCGAGGCCGAGGCGCTCGGGAACGAGGCGGCCCTTGCGGGACTCGCGGCGGTCGAGGGCGACGGCGTGACAGTGACCGTCAGCGACGGACCCAAACCTGAAGACCCTTCCGCTCAGAACCTCGGCCGCGTCATCGACCGCGACATCCAGACCATCGTCAACACCCTGTGGTCCCTGGGAGCCGAGGCCATCGCCATCGACGAGCAGCGCCTGACCGCCACCTCGGCCATTCGCGCCGCCGGCGCCGCCATCCTCGTCGACTTCCGGCCTGTCACCAACCCCTACAAGATCACCGCGATCGGACCGCCCGACCTCGCCCGCGAGTTCAACGCCACCCCCACCGCGCGGACCTTCGAGAATTACGGGAACGACTACGGAATGGGATTCACGGTGAAAGCCACCGACGACCTGACGCTTCCGGCGGCGCCGGCGCCGCCGCTGGACAACGCGGCACCGCTGACACCGCCGGGAACGGTGCCCGACCCGAGCGGTTCGGAGAGCGGCCGGTGATCGCCGCGTTCGCGCTGCTGGTCGGCGTCGTCCTCGGTGTGTTCCTCGATCCCGACGTGCCGCTGTGGCTCCAGCCCTACCTGCCGATCGCGGTCATCGCCGCGCTCGACTCGGTCTTCGGGGGAGTGCGCGCCCGGCTCGACAAGAAGTTCGACGACAAGCAGTTCGTCGTCTCCTTCATCTCCAACGTGCTCATCGCCGCCCTGATCGTCTACCTCGGCGACCAGCTCGGCGTGGGCAGCCAGCTGTCGACGGGCGTGGTCGTCGTGCTGGGCATCAGGATCTTCTCCAACGCCGCCGCCATCCGGCGGCATCTGTTCTCGGCTTAGCGCCCCGGTGCACCAGACCCGCGAAACGAGTCCCAGGCAGGAGGAGCGACCATGATCAACGCCACACCCGAACCGGGACGAGACGACGATTCCGTGAACGGGGACGGTGACGCCGATCTCACTCCCGAGGTCGACGAGGACGCCGCCGACACCGTCGAGGAGGCCCCCGGCGAGTCCGCTGAGGACCCTGGGGAGGTACGCCGCAAGCGCCGTACCGGCATCGCCATCGGGGTGCTCGTGGCCCTGCTCGGCTTCGCCGCCGCCGTCCAGCTCCGCAGCCACCACGAAGACCCCGAGCTGGCCGGGGCGCGCCAGGAGGACCTGGTCCGCATCCTCGCCGACCTCGACGCCCGGCAGACCCGTCTCGCCGACGAGATCGCCGGCCTGGAGGAGAGCAAGCGCCAGCTCACCTCGGGGGCCGAAGGGGGTGCCGCGGCCCTTGAGGAGGCCCGTGGGCTGGCCGATGAGCTGGGCATCCTCGCCGGGACCATCGGCGCCAAGGGCACCGGCCTCATCCTGGAGTTCCAGTCGGGCGCCACGCCCATCCGGGCCGCCACGATCCTCGACGCGGTCGAGGAGCTGCGCGGCGCGGGCATGGAGGCCGGACAGATCGACGGTGCCAACGGAGCCTCGGTCCGGATCGTCGCGTCCACCTTCTTCCTCGACGGTCCCGACGGCCTCATCGTCGACGACGTCGCCATCACCGGCGTCTACCGGATCACCGTGATCGGCGACCCGGCCACCATGGACACGGCGTTGCGCATCCCCGGTGGGGTGGTCGACAACGTCGGCAAAGACGGCGGTACCGTCGTGGTCAACGAGCCCGGGGAGGTGCAGGTGACCACCATCGTGGCACCGTCCGAACCGAAGTACGCCAAGCCAGTCGACTGACCATCCGGTCTGAGCCCAGAAAGGCTGCGAGGGTGATCCCAGCAGAGCTGCGTTACACCGCCGAACACGAGTGGATCAAGTCCACCGAGACCGCGGCGGTCCGGATCGGCATCACACATTTCGCGCAGGACTCACTCGGCGACATCGTCTACGTACAGCTCCCCGAGGTCGGCGCGAAGATCACCGCGGGCGAAGCCGTCGGCGAGGTCGAGTCGACCAAGAGCGTCTCGGACATCTACGCGCCGCTGTCGGGCACGGTCACCGCTCGCAACGACGCGCTGTCCGACACCCCGGAGCAGATCAACGACGAGCCCTACGGTGAAGGCTGGCTCTTCGAGCTCGAACCCGACGAGGTGGCCGACGTCGCGGCACTGCTCGACGCCGACGCGTACACCAAGCTCACGCAGGGATAAAGCACGAATATCCCTTGTGGAAGGATCGGCCCGGCCACTCCTGCGCGTTGCGGTTGACCCGCCGCTCAGCGGGTGGCTAGGCTCGCTCAGTCACTGACGTGGTTAAGTTGTGTCAGTCAAGTCCTGTGAGTAAACCGTCGACCGCCCCGTTTTTTCAGCTGGGGAGGTCGACCAGACGTGAGGTGGTCTGATGACGCGCCCCCGCCCTGACGACGAGTACCCTCCGCTCGACGTCACATCGACGATGAACCTCGGCGCCCTCGATGAGGTGCTGGAAGGTTCTGACACCGATGTCAACGCCGGACGGCTCGCCGAGTCTCTGCCGCCCGGCACCGCCCTGCTGGTGGTGCGCCGCGGACCGAACGCCGGAGCCCGCTTCCTGCTCGACCTGGAGGTGACCACCAGTGGCCGCCACCCGGACAGCGACATCTTCCTCGACGACGTGACCGTGTCCCGTCGTCACGCCGAGTTCCACCGCGAAGGCGTGACCTTCACCGTCCGCGACGTCGGCAGCCTCAACGGGACCTACGTCAACCGGGAGCGCGTCGAGAACGCGACCCTCGGCAACGGCGACGAGGTGCAGATCGGCAAGTTCCGCCTCGTCTTCATCGCCGGGCCCCGCCCGCAGTAGACCCGACGACACGGCCACGGCCGGTGACACCGCCCGAGGGCGAGCCCGACCTCCCGACGATGACCATCGGCGAGGTCTTGGCCCACCTCCGGGTCGAGTTCACCGGCCTGTCCGTGTCGAAGATCAGGTACCTCGAGTCCGAGGGGCTGGTCAGCCCCACCCGGCGCCCGTCGGGTTACCGCCGCTACTCCTGGGCCGACGTCACCCGGCTGCGCGAGGTGCTCAGCGCTCAGCGCGACGAGTTCCTCCCGCTGAGGGTGATCAAGGAGCGCCTCTCGGCGCCGCAGGAGCACGCGGCGCCGGCCAAGCCGGTTCGAGCGGTGCCCTCCCCGACCCGCTACTCGCGCGGCGAGATCATCGCCCGCAGTGGCTTGAGCGAGGAGCGCCTGCGCGAACTGGAGGCGCTCGGACTCGTCGGTCCGGAACTCGACGACCACGATCTCGGCGTGGCGTCTTTGGCCGCGGCGCTTTCGGGGTATGGAATCGAACCGAGGCACCTGCGGGGCCATCGGCAGGCGGCCGACCGTGACCTCGCCCTCATCGGGCAGATCACGGCGCCACTGCGGCATCGCAGGGACGTCGAGGCCGAAGTGGTGGCCGCCGAGCTCGCCGAACTGTCGGCCGCTCTGCGGTCGGCGCTGGTGGCGAAGGGACTCAGCCGCGACGCTGCCCGTCCCTGAGCGGTGCGTGTACCGTGCAAAGTGCAGAGCAAGGGCCGTACCTTAGGGCGCGACGGAGGATCTGGTGCGCGAACTGACCGTGGTGGGTGTCCGGGTCGAACTGCCGAGCAACAACCCGATCGTGTTGCTCAAGGAGACCGACGGCGAGCGCTACCTGCCCATCTGGATCGGCGCCGTCGAGGCCACCGCCATCGCCTATCAGCAGCAGGGGATGACCCCGCCGCGGCCGCTCACCCACGACCTGATGCGCGACATCCTCGCCAAGCTGGAGGTGAACCTCGAAGCGGTGGAGATCGTGGAGATAAAGGACAACATCTTCTACGCCGAGCTCGTCTTCGAAGGCGGCGTGCGCGTGTCGGCCCGCTCTTCCGACGGCATCGCGCTGGCGCTGCGGACCGGTTCGCCGGTGCGATGCACCGACGCGGTGATCGATGAGTCCGGGATCGTCATCCCGGACGAGCAGGAGGACGAGGTCGAGAAGTTCCGGGAGTTCCTGGACACGGTGAGCCCGGAGGACTTCGCGGGATAGGCCGATCGCCCGCCGTCTCGTGACGACCCCCGTGCGCGGCGTGTCGTACCACTCGAATCCCGGTCCCGCGGTGCCCGGGGGTATAGGCTCCTGGCGTGGGGTGCGACCGCTGTGCCGGCACCCCAACTGAGCGGACTCATCGCGCGGCCGGGGCCGGCGAAATCCTGCGGACATGGGGAGGACGTTGTGACCGAGGGGAGCAACCAGACCGGTGCCGCACCCGCGGCCACGCGTGATGACGCAGAGGAACTGACCGGCTACCGTGGGCCGACCGCCTGCGCCGCCGCCGGCATCTCCTACCGCCAGCTCGACTACTGGGCCCGCACCGACCTGGTCGTGCCCAGTGTCCGCAGCGCCAGCGGCTCGGGCAGCCAGCGCCTCTACTCGTTCCGCGACATCGTCGTCCTGAAGGTCGTCAAGCGCCTCCTCGACGCCGGCGTCTCGCTCCAGAACATCCGCAAGGCCATCGACGCCCTGCGCGCCCGCGGGGTCGACGACCTTGCCGAGATCACCCTCATCTCCGACGGCACGACCGTCTACGAGTGTCGTTCGCCCGAAGAGGTCGTCGACCTCCTCCAGGGCGGTCAGGGCGTCTTCGGGATCGCCATCTCGGGCGCCTTCAAGGAGATCCAAGGGTCCCTGGCCTCGCTGCCCGCCGAGCGCGCGAACGTCGGCGAGGACGCCACGGCCGCCATGCTCGACGAGCTGTCGCTGCGCCGCGCGCGCCGCCAGGCGGGCTGACGATGCCGGAGCTGTGGCTCGCCCAGGAGAAGGCCGCCGACGAACTGCTCGCACGCGACCCGTTCGCGCTGCTCACGGGCATGCTCCTCGACCAGCAGATCCCGCTGGAGAAGGCCTTCGTGGGCCCATACCGCCTGGCCGAGCGCCTGGGCGTCGAGCGGCTCGATCCGGTCGCCGTCGCCGAGCACGACCCGGAGGACTTCGCCAGGATCTTCGCGACGGTCCCCGCGATCCACCGCTTCCCCGGCTCGATGGCCGAGCGCACGCAGAAGCTCGCCCGGGCGGTCGCCGACGAGTACGACGGTGACGCCGCCGCCGTCTGGACGGGCGCGAAGAACGGTGACGACCTCGCCAAGCGCCTCGGCGCGCTCCCCGGCTTCGGGAAGCAGAAGGCGCAGATCTTCATCGCCCTGCTCGGCAAGCGCTTCGAGATCCGCCCGGCCGGCTGGCGCAAGGCCGCCGGCGACTACGGCGCGCAACGCTCCTACCGCTCGGTCGCCGACATCGTCGACGCCGGCAGCCTCGCCAAGGTCCGCGCCTTCAAGAAGGAGACCAAGGCGAAGGCCGCCGCGGCGGCCAAGGCCGCGCAGGCCTGACCGCGATCAGTGTTTCGGGTCCTTCGACACATGCCCACCTGTCGCACAGTGCAAGGTGATCCAACGCTGGTACTTTGGGGACCGAAAGCCGGTAAACCCGAGCGGGAGAGACCACCAGGGCACGATGCGGTGGCGCCGAAGGAGCAAATCCTCCCCGGAACCTCTCAGGCAGAAGGACCGCTCGGACTGGCACCTCTGGAGAGCAGACGGCCGATCCGTCTCACCGAAGGGGCAAACCCGCGAGGGTGAAGCTCTCAGGTTCCCACGACAGAGGGGGAGGACCGTCGCGGGTGACGTGCCCGCGCCGTACCTCCCAGCGGAGTACCTGGCATGACCCACCGGTCCAGTGACGACCGAGCGCCCGAGGCCACGCCGTTCGTACGGCGGCACGTCGGGCCGTCGCCCGATGAGCAGCGGCGGATGCTCGACACCGTCGGCTACACCCACACCGACGAACTCCTGCGTGCGGCGATCCCCGAGACGATCGGCGCACACGACGGCCTCAATCTCCGCCCCGCGGCCTCCGAGACGGAGGTCATCGCCGAACTTCGCTCCCTGGCCGCCCAGAACCGGCGCATGCGCCAGATGATCGGTCTCGGCTACCACGGCACCGACACACCCGCCGTGATCCGCCGAAACGTCCTGGAGAGTCCCGCCTGGTACACCGCCTACACGCCGTACCAGCCCGAGATCAGCCAGGGCCGCCTGGAGGCCCTCCTCAACTTCCAGACGGTCGTCGCCGACCTCACCGGTCTCGACGTGGCCGGCGCCTCCCTCCTCGACGAGGCCACGGCCGCCGCCGAGGCCATGACCCTCGCCCGCCGCGCGACGAAGACCAAGTCCCCGGTCTTCGCCGTGGACAGCGAGGTGCTCCCGCAGACGCTGGCGGTGCTGCGGACGCGAGCGATCCCGCTCGGCATCGAGATCCACGTCGCCGACCTCAGTGACCCCGCGAACCTCCCCGACGAGCTCTACGGCGCCCTCCTCCAATACCCGGGCACCTCCGGACGGATCGTCGACCTCACCGCCGTCATCGAGGCCGCCCACGAGCGCGGCGCCCAGGTCGCCGTCGCCGCCGACCTCCTCGCGCTGACGCTGCTGCGTTCGCCCGGCGAGATGGGCGCCGACATCGCCGTCGGCTCCGCGCAGCGCTTCGGCGTCCCGATGGCCTTCGGCGGCCCGCACGCCGGCTTCATGTCGGTCCGCAAGGGCCTCGAACGGATGCTCCCCGGCCGCCTGGTCGGCGTTTCCAAGGACGCCGACGGCAACCGCGCCTACCGGCTCGCCCTCCAGACCCGCGAGCAGCACATCCGCCGCGAGAAGGCGACCAGCAACATCTGCACCGCGCAGGTCCTGCTCGCCGTGATCGCCGCCTGCTACGCCGTCTACCACGGCCCTGACGGCCTGCGCGGCATCGCCCACCGCGTGCACCGCCGCGCCGTGCTCCTCGCCGAAGGTCTCGCCCAGCGCGGGATCACCCTGGTCGGCGAGCACTTCTTCGACACCGTCGTCGCGCACGTCCCCGGCCAGGCCGCCGAGATCGTGGGCGCCGCCGCCGACCTCGGCGTGAACCTGCGCCTCGCCGACGCCGACCACGTCGGCATCACCTGCGACGAGACCACCACCGTCGGCGACGTGCTGTCGGTGTGGCGGGCGTTCGGCGCCGAGCAGGAGGGCTTCACCGAGCTGGAGGACGCCCCCGACGCGCTTCCCGCCGACCTGCTGCGCACCGGCGAGTACCTGACCCACCCGGTCTTCCACCAGCACCGCTCCGAGACGGCCATGCTGCGCTACCTGCGCCGGCTGTCCGACATGGACTACGCCCTCGACCGGGGCATGATCCCGCTCGGCTCGTGCACGATGAAGCTCAACGCCACCACCGAGATGGAGCCCATCTCCTGGCCGGACTTCACCGACATCCACCCGTACGCGCCGCAGGACCAGACCCGCGGCTACCGGCAGCTCATCGACGACCTGGAGAGCTGGCTGAGCGAGGTCACCGGTTACGACGCGGTGAGCCTCCAGCCCAACGCCGGCTCGCAGGGCGAGTTCGCCGGCCTGCTGGCCATTCACGCCTACCACGCCGACCGGGGCGAGTCGCACCGTGACGTGTGCCTGATCCCGTCGAGCGCGCACGGCACGAACGCCGCGAGCGCGGTCATGGCCGGGATGCGCGTGGTCGTCGTGGGCTGCGACGAGGACGGCAACATCGACCTGGCCGACCTCGACCGCAAGATCGAGGCCAACGCCGACAACCTCGCCGCGATCATGGTGACTTACCCGTCGACGCACGGCGTCTACGAGACCGGCATCGCCTCGGTGTGCGCCAAGGTTCACGACGCCGGCGGCCAGGTCTACGTCGACGGCGCCAACCTCAACGCGCTGCTCGGCTTCGCCAAGCCGGGCAAGTTCGGCGCCGACGTGTCGCACCTGAACCTGCACAAGACCTTCTGCATCCCGCACGGCGGCGGCGGTCCGGGCATCGGCCCGGTGGCCGTCCGCGCCCACCTCGCCGACTACCTGCCCGGCCACCCGCTCGCTCCCGAGGCGAAGGTCGGACCGGTCGCCGCGGCACCCTACGGCTCGGCGGGGATCCTGCCGATCCCGTGGGTGTACCTGCGGCTCATGGGCGGACCCGGGCTGACCGAGGCCACCGCCGTGGCCGTGCTCGCCGCGAACTACGTCGCCGCGCGGCTGTCGCCGCACTACCCGGTGCTGTACACGGGCAACAAGGGCCTCGTCGCGCACGAGTGCATCCTCGACCTGCGGCAGATCACCAAGGACACGGGCGTTACCGTCGACGACGTGGCCAAGCGGCTCATCGACTACGGCTTCCACGCCCCGACGATGTCCTTCCCGGTCGCCGGCACGCTCATGGTCGAGCCGACCGAGTCGGAGGACCTCGGCGAGCTGGACCGCTTCTGCGACGCGATGATCAGCATCCGCGGTGAGATCACCCGGGTCGGCGAGGGCGCCTGGCCCGTCGGCGACAGCCCGCTGAGCAACGCCCCGCACACCGCGGCGATGGTGTCCGGCGACGAGTGGACGCACCCGTACCCGCGCAGCCTGGCGGCATACCCGGCCGGCCGGGACGCGGGCAAGTACTGGGCACCGGTCCGGCGCATCGACGGCGCCTTCGGCGACCGCAACCTGACCTGTTCCTGCCCGCCGCCCGAGGCGTTCGGGTCTTAGAGCTTGCCCGGTGGGCGATCGCTAGGGGGATCGAAGACCTTATTCGACGGTCAGAAGTGGCTCCATCGCCTCGCGAGAGGCGGTGGAGTCACTTCATCCATCGGCCCTGGTGAGCGGTGTCGGGCCGGCCGCGCGTCCAATGCGGACGGCGCGTTCGAGCCCGGACGGCTCAGCCGGCCAGCAGCGCTCGCAGCGGCGCGGCCTTCGCGGCCGCCTCGGCGACCTCGGCGTCGGGGTCCGAGCGCCAGGTGATGCCCCCGCCGGCCCAGAGGTGCAGGTGCTCGCCGTCGGCGGCCACGGTGCGGATCGTCAGGCCGAGGTCGAGCCGCTGAGGCGTCAGATAGCCGAAGGCGCCCATCGCCGGTCCGCGTCCGACCGGTTCCAGCGCGGCGATCGTGTCCAGTGCGGACAGTTTCGGCGTCCCGGTCACCGAGCCCCCCGGGCACACCGCCCGCAGCAGCCCGGCGAAGGTCGCGCCCTCGTCGAGCCTGGCGCGGATCGTCGACTCGGCGTGCCAGGTGTTTCGCCAGCGCCGCACGGCGAACAGCTCGGCGACCTCGATGCTGCCGGGGCGGGCGACGTGGGCGAGGTCGTTGCGTTCCAGGTCGACGATCATCACGTGCTCGGCGCGCTCCTTGACCGAGGCGAGCAGTTCGGCGCGGCCGGCCTCGGTGCCGGGCCTGGTGCCCTTGATCGGTCCGGTCTCCAGCAGGTCGCCCTCGACGGTGATGAGCTGCTCGGGCGAGGCGCACGCGAGCGCCCAGCCGTCGACGGCGAGGCCGCCGGCGTAGCGGGCCTCGGGAACGGAGGCGACGCGCGCGAGCGCGGCCGAGGGGTCGCCGGTGTAGCGGGCGCGGGCGTGGCCGACGAGGTTGACCTGATAGACGTCCCCGGCGCCGATGGCCTCTCTGACGGCCGAAACGGCGCCGGCGTGCTCCGCGGGGTCCCAGGAGTCCCGCCAGACCCCCAGCGAGAACTCAGGGCCGCTCACGGGGGGTCGAGGGGCAGGTGGGCCGTGCTCGTAGACGACGACGGCGATGTCGGGAACCGCGGGCGCGGGGGAGGGCTTTCCGGTCGTTCCACCGACCATCACGGCGCCGGCTGTGGCGGAAATCACCAAAGCCGCGCCGCACAAAGTCCCGGCGCGTGGATCGTGCACGGAGCGTCCGTCCGGAAAGGGCAGTGTGCCGAGGCCGTGTTCGTTCAGTAGCGCTGTGACCAGCTCGGCGGGGTCTGCGCCGTCTGCGAGTCGCCAGGTCCATGTGGCGCGTTCGCGCAACCGCCCTCGGCAGCCCGAAGGGACCGCGGGGACTTGTACGGAGGTGGGCAATGTGATCATCTGTTCGGCTGATACTCCCGGAAACGTGCCGCTAATGATGCGGAGAACTCACGAGGATGCGGCTAGTGTGGCTCACTGTTGATAGTGATCCACCCCACACGGTCAAGGAACCGGAGCCGACGATGTGTCAACACGAACCACCCTGTCCCACGGCGGAGGCCATCGACCGGGAGGCCGCGCGCGTCCTGGTGAGCCACCCCGAACAGGGTTGGAGCCTGCTTTGCAACGGAGTGATCCTCTTCGAGGACACCGGGGAGCTGTTGCCGGACGGATCCCTGGTGAGTCCGCACCGCGGCCCGGTACCGCACGCGAACGCCGCGGCGTGACCGCCCACTGAAACGACAGCCGGCCGTGAGAGTCACGGCCGGTCGGCGTGCCCGGCGCCGGTGGGAGCGCCGGGACACGCTCGTGAATCTTTCTCACTGCGCGTTGAACAACGCGTTCAGCAGTGTCTTGCTGATCTCCCCGGGCCACTTCGAGGCGAAGTACTGGCCCTTCGTCGCGGTCGAGATCTCCTGCATCGCCGTCTCGTCGGCGCCTTCCCCGTAGCCGATCGTCATCAGGGACACCGGACGGTTCGGGTCCCGCGTTCCGGTCAGCTGGGTGGTCAGGTCCTCCAGGGACAGACCGCCGTTGGGGTTGTTGTTGGCGCCCGCGGTCAGCACCACCACCATGTTGGTCGCCTCGGCCAGGTAGTTCTCCGTGACGTGCTGGTAGGCGGCGGCGGCCGTGTCGTACAGGGCGCTGGGCCCGCCGGCCTGCATGAAGTCGATGTTCTCGGAGATCGAGGCGCGGTTGCCCTCGTCGAGCCTTTCCAGCGGGACGAGGGACTGGTAGGGCACACCTCCGGCGTCGGCCCCGGAGAACTGCCACAGTCCGACCTGCGACTTCTCCGAGCCGATCATGTTCAGCGCGATGCGCACGGCGTCCTGCGCGACCTCCAGCAGCGTGGTGTCCTCCCCGTCGACGGTGGTCGCGGCCCCCATCGCGTCGGAGGTGTCCATGACGAACAGCAGGTTCGTGGTGCGGTTGAGGGCGGTCCAGGTGGCCAGGGTGTTGGTCACCGCGGCCGGCTGGACGGTCTCGGCCGGCGGTTCGGTGATCTGCGGCGAGAGTCCGTTGTCGACGCTCACGCTCGGCCCGCCGTTGCCGTTGGAGTCGCGGAAGCCGTCGGCGAGCAGCACCTCGCGCCCCTCCTTGTCCCGCACGAAGTCGCGGAACTGGGTGGCCGCGTCCTGCTTGACCGCCGAGACCCAGGGCGCGTTCTGGATGACCAGGAACGGGTTGTCGGCCTCGGGCGCGCCGTCGGAGGGATAGACCGCGGCCAGCGGCTCCTTCGGGTTGCGCGAGTTGTACATCAGCACGTCGCGTTCGAGCGCGGGGAACGCCGACAGGTGGGCGAGCGCGCCGCCGGCGGCGTCGGCCTCGCCCATCTTCGTCATCAGCGCGGTGGCGTCGTCCGGTTCGTAGGTGTCCATCGTGTTCTTCAGCAGCACGACGGCGTCGAGTTCTTCCTGGGTGATGTCGGTGTCGCCGTTGGCGTCGATCATCGCCAGGAGCGCCAGGAGGCTGGCGGTGGACTTCAGGGGGTTGCTCATTCCGATGCGCACGTCACCCCATTCGGGGTGGCCGTCGGAGGCCCAGCCCTCGGGGTCCTTGGCCATGGCGATCAGGTCGGGCCAGCTCAGCTTCTTCTCCGGCCAGCCGACCGCCTCGGCCATGACCTTCGGCATGGCGATCACCGCGCTCGACCGCGCGATGCTGGGCTGGATGTCGGGGATGAGCCGGGCCGTCGCCTCGCGATCGGCGGCCATCCTGGCCCACGCCGCCGACTCGGGGATCCACACGTCGGGGGCGTTGCCGTTGCGCTTGGTGTCCCAGTCGGGGGAGAGGGCCTGCTGGACGTCGGCGGAGTCCTTCTCCTGCACCTCGATGGCCACGCACTGCCCGTTGACGGAGGGCTCGGAGTCCTGCCATGAGCGGGCGAGGCTCTTCAGCGAGCCCGCGATGCTGGTCGAGGCCAGCACGGTGACCTGCTCGGGCTTGCCGGAGCAGGCCCCGGCGATGAGGTAGACGAAACCGGCCGTCAGCAGGGAGAGGACGAGCGCGGACACGGCCGTGACGATGATCCACGGAGCGATGATCTTGCGGCGCCGTGGTCTGCGGGTCCCTTTGCCGCCGCGTCGATGCGTGCGAACACCTGGGCCGCTGGCGCTGAAGGTCATCTGTGGTGTCTCCTGCCACGGGGACGGGGGTGGCCCGAACCGGTAACGGTGCGAATCCGGGGAGCCGCGCGGCCTTCGGTGATAGGCCGTTCACCTGCGGTGACCTCTCCGGCGCGCACGGACCGGCCTAGTGTAGGGCCTCACTCGGATGAGGTCCCATCCCCCGACTGGTCAACGACAACGCGCATTTCGGGATGCGGGTGGCTGAGGAAGTCATGGTGCGAAATGGACCACCCGTACGCTCCCACCCGCCCGAACACCAGTACGTCGCCGACTCGCAGACGCTCGACGGACAGGTCCCGCGACAGTACGTCGCGTGGTGTGCAGAGTTCCCCGGTGACGTCCACTACCGTGCCGGACGCCTCAGGTCGCGGCCATTCGTACGGCCACTCCTCGACGGGCACCACGGTCGCCGGATGGCTGTATCCCCACGCAGCCGGAAGGCGCAGATGGTGTGTCCCACCGCGAAGGACGGCGAAGGTGCGGCCGTGGTTGCGCTTGAGGTCGAGGACCTGCGCGGCGTACCAGCCGGCCTCGCCGACCAGATAGCGGCCGGGCTCGGCGACCAGGAGAGGACCGCCGCGTCCCAGCCGGCGGGTGCGGGCGGCGAACCGCTCCAGGTCGAAGTCACGGGCACCGGTCGGGTCGACGCCGATCCCGCCGCCGACGTTGAGCGTGCGCGCCTCGACACCCAGCCGTGCCTTCGCCCGCCGCGCGAAGCGCAGCGCACCGAGCACGAAGTCGGCGTGCGCGTCGGCGTCGAGGTTGTTCGACATCGCGTGCAGGTGCCAGCCGTCCAGGTCGAGCGCCTTGAGTCCGCGGACGGTCTCCACGGCTGCCGGGAGTTCGGCGACGTCGATCCCGAAGGGGGTCGGCGCACCGGTCATGCGGTGAGTGCCGTCGGGCACGGCCGCACGCCGGTTGACCCGCAGCGCCACCGTGATCCGCCGTCCCGCCTTCCGCGCGATGCGGTCGAGACGCCTTGCCTCGTGGACGCTCTCCACGTTGACCGTCACCGGCATCCGCTCGGAGGCCGCGACGGCGGCGGCCAGCTCCTCGTCGGTCTTCCCCGGCCCGCCGAACACGATCGACCGCGCGCCCATGGCCAGCGCGATCGACAGCTCCCCGCCGGAGGCGACCTCGATCCCGTCGCAGTCGCGCGCCGCCCTGGCCACGATCGCCGGGAAGGGATTGGCCTTCATCGCGTACATCAGCCGCGTACGGGCGGGAAACGCCGCCCGCGTCGCCTCGATCCGCGCGGAGAAGGCATCGAGGTCGTATATATAGGCGCACACCGGGCGAACGGCCTCGGCGATGGCGGCCAGGACGCCGTCGGGGACTGTCATGCCGGCTCCGTTCGGGGTGAGTGACCGGGTAACGGAACGTACCCCCCTGCGCGAAAGGCACGCATGGGAACCGTCATCCCGGCCCTTCGGCGGGCTCGTACAGCGGATTGGCCACCGGAATGTACCGGTCGCCGTCCCCGACGGTCCGCATCGTCAGGAGCGCCTTGTGGGGCTGCGTGACCGCGGTCAGGAACCTCAGGTCGGAGCGCTCGGCGGGCGATCCGGCGACGATCCGGCGCACCAGGCCCCACCCGGCGGTCTCGGGAAGCCCGAACTCGGCGGCCAGGAGCCGGATCAGCTCGGCGAGATGGCTCTGGAAGGTCGTGTAGGCCACCTTCGCGCGCATCGTGTCGAGGTCGTCGGTGGCCACGACCGACCCGGGGAACAGGTCGAGCACATGCCCTGCGGCACGCATACGGGGAACGTGCAGCCGTGCCCCGCCCCAATCCCGAAAGAGCATCCGCACCGGGGTCCCGTCGACGAAGACCGGGATGGTGTTCTGCAGATGTGCCTCCAGGCCGACTCCCAGCGCGGCCAGTCGCAGCACGGGCGGCACCAGCAGGGCCGCGTAGCGCTCCAGGAAGTCGGCGGCGGCCTCCCGGGGCGACAGCATGTGCCCGGCGCCGTGCGCGCCGACCAGTTCACCGAGAACGCTGCGCCCGCCGATCGGCGAACGAGCCGACAGCGCGCAGCCGGGCACCGGCAGCTCGCCCGGACCGGTCACGTCGCCGATCCCGGCGCGCAGCACCGACGTGAAGTCGCGGCCGATGCTCCCCTCGCCGATCATGCTCACCCCGGCGACCTCGGGCAGCACGCCGACCTTCCCGGCCAGCAGCGGATCACCCTCGACGATCCGGCTCAGCTCGGCCGAGACCGAGGGTCCGTTGTGGGCGGTCGCCGCCGAGATCGTCCGCCGGGTCGAGGTGATCTGCACGTCAAGGGCGCACTTGACCTGCCAGCGACGGCCCCCGTCGCCGGGCCCGGTCACCAGGGTCCGCAGCGAGATCGTCGGCGCCGCGGCGAGCCGGACGTCGGGCAGGTCGCGAATCGTCGCCGCGGCGAACATCCACGAGTACCGGCGCCGGATCACCGACTCGTACTGCCACGGGTGGATCGGGATGATCACCTCGCCGGGCAGCACCGCCGCCGAGTTCAGCGCGTCGTCGAGCAGCGGATGGGTCTCGCGCAACCGCGACACCGGGTCGACGCCACCGCTGACCCGCACCCTGTCGGCCCGCACGGCGACGAACCGCAGCGGCGCCCCCGGGCCCTCCAGATCGTGCGCGAGCAGGTCGGCGGTGTCCATGCCCAGCCGCGTGCGCGCGCACGGATGCAAGTGGTGCCCGAAGGTCGCCAGCCGCTCGAAGAACAGGCAGGGCTCGAAGTCCGCCGAGGAGTCGCGCAGCCTCCCCGCCAGCCCCACGGCGCTCGACGCGCCCAGATCCCGCGCGGCCGAACGCAGCCTGGGGTCGGCTTGCGCCCGCCGCGCCAGACCCAGCGCCAGATTGGCGGCGGCGTCGGCGACCTCGGCGGTCGCCGGCGCACCCTGCCCGAGCAGGTCCAGCAGCTCCACCGGGTCGGTCACCTCGCGGGTGCCCGCCGCCGTCGTGAGCTCGATCGGCCCGTACGGCGCCACCTGGTCGAAGGCGTGCCCGCTCGCCGTGAACGACAGCCCGCCCGCCGGCAGCTCGACGGCGACCTTCTCGCCGTCGGCGCTCGCCGAGGTGCGCAGCCCGCCGATGTCCTCGCGCCACGCGGCGGCCAGGACGCTGCCGCGCACATGCTCGGCAGCGGCGGGAAGGTGTTCGCGGTAGGAATCGCGCAGGCCGTCGGGAAGACGCTCGACGTCGATGCTCACCGGTGTTCCGCCATCGGGTTGGCGACCTGCGCCCACACGGGTTCGAGCTGGTCTTCGGCAAGGCGCATCGCGGTCAGCGCCTTCACCGGTGCCGTCTCGGCGTACAGGGCGTCGAGGAGCGGCCGGGGGAGCCCGAGCCGGCCGACCACATCGGACACGGCTCGCCACAACCGGGAGGGGGCGATGCCGTGGTTCTCGCCGAAGGCCTCGGCCAGATCGGTGAGGACGACGGAGAACAGGGAACCGATGACGGTGCGGTGAACCTCGCCGAGATCGGCGGTGGGGATGTCCCCGGTCAGGCGCCGCGCGAGCTCGCCTCCATGCACGCGGACGCCACCGAAGTCGCGATACAGGACGCCGGCCGGCACCCCCGCCTCGACGACGAGCAGCAGGTTCTGTCCGTGCGCTTCCAGGCCGATGCCTTCCGCGGCGAGCCGCAACGGCCCGGGTAGCAGGGTTTCGGTGAGCCTCGCCCACCACTGGTCCGGTCGCAGTCCGGAGATCGCGACGGCCTCGGCGAGGAACAGCCGGGGGTGGGGCGTCGGTGCCGTCAGGGCCGCGAGGGGGAGCGCGATCTGCCCGGCGGGCAGGGCGGGCATCTGCCGGACCAGGGCCGACAGGCTCGCCGAAGGGGCGCCGTCGAGGTCGAGCGCGGCCACCGAGGCCCGCTCCCGCAGGACGGCGAAGCCGCGACCGCCGTAGCGGTTCGGCAGGGCGCTCGACAGGATCGGGCCGTTGTGCCTCGCCGCGTGGGAGACCCGGCGGACGGCGCTGGTCATCTGCACGTCGATGGAGGTCTTGACGTGGACGCCGGGCCGTCGCGGCATCGCGAAGGTCCGCAGGGACATCAGCGGACGCGCGCGCTCGGTCTCGGGCAGGGCGGGCGGGAGGCCGAAGGACGCCGGCAGGCGCGCGTGCTGCCAGGGGTGCATCGGTACCAGGACGTGGCCGTCGCCGGTGAAGGTCCAGCCGTCCCCGTTCTGGCGGTCGTAGGGCACCCGCTGCCATACGAGGCCGACCTCGGGCCGGTGCTCGGGCGCGTAGGAGAGCTGCTCGTCGTCGCTCATACCGCGCCGGGTCCGCTTCAGGGGGTGCTTGGGGTGCCCGTCCACGATGGACTGCTCGAAGAAGACCAGGGGGTCGGGCAGCGCGGCGGCCCACTCGAAGACGTTGCCGGTGACCTCGGGCCACACCTCGGCCGCGCCGGCCCGGGAGAGGGCCAGGTTGCGCACCGACTCGGCGACGTCGGCGACGAACTCGGCGGCGTGCGGCGAGCCCGCCGACAGGGCGGCGGCGATGTCACCGGGAGACGTGAGGGCGGGTGCGATCGGGGGGAGCGGTTCGATCGCGGAGGCCCGGCGGAGGGCGTCGGCGACGGCCGCCGAGGCGCCGGGGAGAGCGGACTCGCGGGCCGCGCGAAGGCGCGCGGGCACGGTGGCCGACGGTGTCAGTGGAACCCCCACGATGAAGATCCGAGTTAGGGAAGGCTCACCTTAACAACCGGGTCCGCGGGTGGCTTCAGTGGACGCCGACGGTGTCCTTGGTGCCGTTGTGCGCCGAGGGCTCGGGCGCGGGCTCGGCCGGCGGACCCGCGGCCAGCCGGTCGCGCAGGCGCCGGATCGTCGGCAGGTGAAGGGTGTAGGGCTCGGCGGCCAGCCAGCGGCCGATCTCGGAGGTGGCGTCGGGGGCGGTGATGTGCCGGACGGCCTCGTCGCCGCCGGGATGGTCGGGCGGTAGGTGCGACCAGACCACGAAGCCCCGCACGGTGGCACCGCCCAGCAGCTCGGCGACGTCGCCGACCACTTCGGACAACGTGTCGGCACCGGTGTCGCGCGGACTGCGCGGCTGCGGGTGGCTGATCAGCGCGACGCGGTTGCCGCACGTGACGGTGTACTCGACCCGCAGCGCCCCTACCGGTACGCGCACGAACAGGCGCGCGGCCGGCAGCTGCGCCAGCAGCTCCCGCAGGACGGCGCCGGTCTGTCGGTCGGCGCGCGGTTTCGCCCCGGCCGGGCCGAAGGCGTTGAACTCCTTGATGGCGGCCAGCGTCACCGCGCGCAGGCGCATCGCCGCGCGCAGGCGGCCGACCGTCCACGGCACCAGCGCCAGTCCCAGCAGCTGCGCGGCGAGCAGGAGCCCGCCGGTGGTGAATCCCGAGGTCCACGCGATCACGACCGCGCCGACGGCGCAGAAGCCGAGGGTGATCTGGACGCGGCGTGACCCGCCCGGCGTCTGCCGCGCGCTCCACACCGCCGCCAGGATCACGCTCAGCAGCACCCACGGGATGACCGCGGTGTAGACGACCATCTCGAAGAATCCCGGGTCGGCCCGCAGCGCCGACAGCGCGCGCAGCGCCGCCAGCAGCCCCACCGCGGTCCACAGTGTCACGACCACGCCGGTGACCAGCGCGTGCAGACCCGCCGACGGGCTCGTCCGCACCCGCCGCGTCGACTTGATGTCGGCGTACCAGGGGCGCGGGAGGACGTCGCCGGAGGACTCCTGGGCGGGCGCGGCCGGAGTCCGGCGGTCGACGCGCCAGCCGCGGACCCGGCGGCCTTTCGCGTGGCGACCCGAACGCGAGGCGGGAAGCCATGCGGGACGCTTTCCGGTGCGGGCGGTGTCGTACTCCATGCGCAGCTGGGGGTCGGTCAGCGTGGTGAGGGCCTGCTGGAGCAGGTGGAACTCACCCGGATCGCCGCCGGCGTCGGGATGGGCGTCGCGGACACGGCGGCGCCAGGCACGCCGGATCTCGCTGGTCCCGGCCGTCGGGCTGACGCCCATGAGCTGGTAGTAGTCGGGTTCGGACACCCGAACCTCCACGGAGGAGACGGTGAGAGACGTGCGCCCCACTCTTTCTTCAGGATCGTCCAATGTGACAGACGGTCTGTCAGATCGACGTCAGTTACCACAATGCCGTGCACCTGCCACGATAGGCAAGCCGAACCGCCTAGTTATTACCGATACGGCTGATACTCCGCGGACCGGTTATCGCCGCACCCAAGGCTGTGACACGATCACGCAGCGCACGATCGGCGGTCACCACGAGCGTGTGCCGGGGAGCCGCCTCGGCGACGAGCGCGACGATCGCGTCGTCCCCGCTCCCGTCGGCCGACACCACGCCGACGGTGTCGCTCGGTTCGACGCCGCGCGCCTTGCCCTCGACGACCATGACCACCTCGACAGGCCCGTGGGCGGCCCACTCGGGCACCGACGGGTCGGGAAGACCGTAGTCGGCGAGACCGGCGATCCGGTCCCGCAGCCTCGTGGTGGCGCCGAGTCTGTCGCGCCACCAGCCGTCCGGCACCGAACCGACCACATTGGCCGCGTCCACGATGACGAGCGGAGTCGCCGGATCTCCCACACAGCCCCCCTGGGTGGATGTCAGTGGCTCGGGGCCCACCAGCGCGCGAGACCGGACGTCGCCGGGTCGCGGCTGCCGAGCAGCTCCGCCCAGACGTCGCTCCCTACTCCGGGAGCCTCGCCACCGGAGTAGTCGAGCAGATCACCGACATCCGGCGTGACGTACTCGGTCTGATCGGTGTCGATGAGCCCGTCGTTGATGTCGCCCAGCATCGCCGGGTCACTCCACGGTAGACCATCGACGGGTTCCGGCGGGTTGTCGAAGTCGAGTTCGGGCGGGAACGCGTCGGCGCCCCAGCCCTCGGAGTCGACGAGGTCGTCGTGGTCGGGATCGGCGCCCAGGCTCGGTTCGGCGGCCAGGTCCGGCGCGAACCAGGTGGTCTCCTCGGCGGCCGGCTCGTCCGGCGAGGTCTCCTCGCCGGGCGAGCCGTCGCCCTCGTCCTCGGGGCCGAGGTCGGCGTCGATCGGGTCGAGTTCCTCCCCGAGACCGACCTCGTCGTCCCCGACGTCGGCGGCACCCGGCTCCTCGTCGTCCTCACCGAGCTGCAGGTCGACGGTGTCGATGTCGGCCGGCTCCGAGGAGAACTCGCTCTCCTCGGCGCCGTCGAGCCACGCCGATCCGTCGTCGCCGTTCTCGGCCTCGAAGGATGACTCCCCGTCGGGCCAGGTGTCGTCGCTCATGATCTACCCCTTCGCCACCGGGGCCGCGGGCAGCACGGCCCGGGCCTTCAGCAGGACCTCTTCGAGCTGCTTGACCTTCAGCTGGAGGGCCTCGCTCTTCTTGGTGAGCGCGGCCTTCTTCTTGCCCCGGGTCTCCTTGTCCTGGAGGAGGGCCTTCTCGGTGTCGGCGATCTGCTTGTCGAGCTGGTTGCCGCGCTTTTCGAGAGCCTCGTCGAGGGCGATGTTGAAGACGTAGTCGAGCTCGGCGAACCGGTGCTGGAGTTCGTCCATCAGCGACGCCCGGGTCTCCCCGAGCACCTCCTTGACCCACACGCGCGCGGCCTGCCGGTCACCCTGCACCTTGCGCTTGTAGAGCATGAACGCACCGGCCGCCAGACCGAGACCGATGCCGATCACCGGAATCGCGATCGCGGCGGCCCCGCCGATGCCGATCGCGGCCGCGCCGGCGCTCGCGCCGCCGATGACCGCGCGGCCGGCCATCATGCCCGTGCCGGCGACGCCGGTGACGAGCATGAGGTTGTCGGCGTTGCCCTCACGGCGCGGCTTGGCGCCGACGCCCATGCGGAGCTGGGCGTTGATGCGGCCGACGACCTGCTGGAGTTCCTGCGGTTCGAAGATCTGGGAGAGGACCCGCTCGGCGAGGACCTTGAAGCGGTACTCCAGCTCCTGGCTCAACCGGACCGACAGCGCGTGCAGGGCGCGGTCGACCTCCTCGGGCATCTTCTTGATGTCGCCGCGGTCGGCCTTGTCGACCTTGTTGAGCAGCTCTTCTTGAAGCTTCTGGACGTAGGAGCGCAGCCGGCTGTTCGCCTCGACGCGGGCCCGCTGGATCTCGGTGCGCAGCGCGAGGTTGGTGTGCTTGGTCTCGCTGCGCTTCATGCCCATGACGCGCTTGCGGTCTTCCTTGAGCTTCTCGGTGAGTTTCGGGTCGGGGTCGGCCGACTTCATCTCCTCCATGACGTTGATGCGCAGCCGGATGTACTCGCTGCGCAGCGCCCGCAGGACGTTCGTCTGCTGGAGGACCGTGCCCTTGCTGGCCAGCTTGATCAGCGCGTGCTGTAGCTCGCTGATCCGCGACTCGGTGACCAGCGCCTGGCGGGCGTCGGGCGGCATCGAGATCGCCATCTCGGCCAGCCGCGCCGAAACGGGGTACCAGGGTGCCTTGGCGAAGCGGGGCGCGTGCGTGGCCAGCAGGGACATGTCGTCTTCGAGGATCGTCTTCCAGCCCGGGTAGGCGTCGACCTTCGTCATCGCGAAGAGCACGAAGTTGACGCGCTTGCTGGCCTCGATGAGGAAGTCCAGTTCGGGCTTGGAGAACGGCGCCGAGGCGTCGACGACGTACAGCAGCGCGGTGGCGCGTTCCACGGCGTCGAGGGCGACCTCGGCGTGCGCCGGGTCGAGACCGCCGACGCCGGGCGTGTCGACCAGCGAGAGGTACTGGAGCAGCGGCGCCGGATGGGAGATCTCCAGCCGCCGCGGCGGCCGCGTCCCCGGGGGGAGCTGGCCGAGCACGGTTCCCCAGTTGCGGATGTCGTGGAACTGGATCGGCGTCGGGACTTCCTGGCCGGGGATGTAGGCGCGCACCCCGGGGTGAGGGGCGTGGATGAACTCCATGTACGCGCTGGTGGCGACCGCGGCGTCAACAGGGGACAGACCGGGTACGCCGACCAGGGCGTTGGTGAGGGAGCTCTTGCCGCGCTTGGTCTCACCGACGACCACGATCGCCGGATGGCCGGCGTCCTTGCGGCGCAGCGCGTCGATGTCGTTGGCGGCGTCCGCGTCGAGCTTGCGCAGTGTGGCCAGCGCGTTGGTGACCGCCGTGCGGCACATCTTGTCGACGGCCGCGGTCGGGTCCGCCTTCGGGGCCGCCGCGGCCGCGGGTGCGGCCTGCTTGGCTGCCGGGGCTGTCATGGACTACGCCTCCTTCTGGCGGAACACGGTCACGACCGGGGCGCGCAGGAGCGAGCCGCGGTCGACGTATCCGGGCACCTCGACGGCGGCGATGGTCCCGACCTTGGAGGGATCGGGGGAGGGCGCGGCGCCGCCGGCCTCGTGGTGGGCGGGGTCGAAGGGGATACCGGTCGGGGCGAGGGTGACGACGCCGATCTCGTGCAGGGCGGCGCCGATCCGGTCGGCGATGGCCTGGCTGGTGGCGCGGTCGCGGACGTAGACGCAGGTGTTGACCAGGGCCGCGCGCTCGGCGTTGAGCTGCTCGACGTGCGCCGAGAGGTTCGCGATCGTCGCCTGCGTTTCGGCGTCGGCGGGGACTTCGAGGGACTGGGCGGGGGCGGCGGCCTTCTTGGTCGCGGCGACCAGCAGGATCACCAGCAGGACACCGGTGACGGCGGCACCGCCGAATCCGGCCATGGCGGCGTTGACTCCGAAGCTCCCGTCGTCTCCGGGGGCCACGAGGCCGGCGGCTACACCGGTGATAGCGGCGGCGATCGCGGTCACGGCTATCGCGATGAGCCGCAGATGCGCTGTCGACATGAAACTGCTCCTGTACAGGTCGGGGGGACGTCAGTAGGCGGTCTGGCCGCTGAGGCGCTGGGCGAGCAGGTGGAACCCCTTGTGGACGACGTGGGCCACGCGGGACTGGGCGGGACTCGCGCCGCCAACGGCGTAGGCGCGCCAACGGGTGGCGGCCTCGATGGCGGCCTTGCGCTGCATCTCAGGGGCGGCGTCGGCCATGCCGAGAATCCAGCCGGAGTTCTCCGAGAGGGCCAGCCGGGTCATCTCGGCCTCCATCTTCTCGGGGAGCTCCACCGCGCCCGTGGTGACCTGCTGCGCCACTTCGAGCAGGCGCAGCCGGTGGTAGGCCGGCTGCTGCACGACGCGCTCGATGGCGTCGCGGAGCATCTCGCGGTCCTGCATGCGCTCGGCCGCTCCGGCGATCTGCTCGATCCGGGCGAGCGCGCCACCGGCCTTGATGGCGTCGGTGCGCAGGGCGAAGGCCTGGTCGAGGGTCTGGCGCAGGCGTGGGAAGCCCGAGGCGGCGAAGAGCATCCGCACCAGGTCGCCGGTGGCCATCGTCGGGTTTCCGGCCAGGTGCGCCACGGCGAAGTTGATGCCGTAGAGGTCGAGCAGGCGCAGCAGGCGCTCGCGCTGCTCCTTGGAGACCGGGCAGTCGCGGCTGACGAACAGGCCCGCGGCGGCCAGGAGGACCTGCCGCTCGGTGATGGGCATGTTGGCCAGCTGGCGCAGCGCCTCGCAGTCCTGGGCGGTGAGGCGGCCGGCCTCGGTGGTCTCGGCGAGCAGGCCGACGACCGGGACGACGTCGGAGACGACGCGGCGCATGACCTTCGCCTGGCTGCGCGAGAGCGGCTCGGCGACGGGCCAGGGGTCGCCGTTGGGCGTCGGCGCGAGCTTGTCGATCTTGTTGAACAGCCCGAGGGAGTTGATCGGGTTGCTCGACAGCCGCGAGGACATCGTCCGGAACGACTCGAGGACCTTCACGTCGTCCTCGCGCACGGACTGCGTGAAGACGTAGATGATCGCGTCGGCGCCCGACAGCGCGCCCTGGGAGTCGTCGTCGATGTCGTCGGCGACGGGGGCCTCGAAGAGGAACTTGCGGGTCTCGTCGGAGATCGACTCGTTCGTCGAGGACAGACCTGGCGTGTCGACCACGGTCAGGTCGCGCAGGCGGTCCGAGGTCAGCGTGACGTCGACGTAGGAGATCTGGTCGCGCGGGACCTGCAGTCGCTGCGGGATCATGCCCGCTTCGTCGAGGGGCAGGCTGTGCCGCGAGCCGTCGCGTCTTACCACGTCAACACGATCGGAGGTACCGTACCGGAATTGGGTGACGAGTCGCGTGCACTCACCGACCTCCGTGGGTGCTACCCGCCGGCCGATGAGGGAGTTGACCAGCGTCGACTTGCCGGCCTTGAGACGGCCCGCGATCGCCACCCGGAGGGGCTGACTGATGCGCGAGCTGATGTCGGCGAGCTGTGCCTGCGCGCCCCCGGCCACCCGGGGACCGACTTCGGCGCACAGCTCGGCGACGCGACTTGAGAGAGGACCAGAATTCATCGAATGCCAACTCACCGGGTAGGACGCGACAGGGGGCGTGCGCACACCACTGCTGCCGACGACCAGGCAGCCACCGGTGTCGCACATCTGATCGTAACGGCGGTCCACAAGTTGCCGTCACACCCGCCGTCGACAATCATGTCTTCCAGCCCTTCCGCCGTGTTCAACCCTGTAACCGACCCGACTTCGACCGCACACCCCATGGCCCAGGGCCTCACAGTACGAATATCCTGCCCGCGCAGGATCCCTGAATCGTGCCACCTTGCGGGGGAGGAGCCACGTGCCGCACGTACCAGGAGCCGACCAGCCGGTCTTGGACCAGCCGATGCCACCGGTGTCGGCCGTCGAGGACGGCTCCGCGAGTATGTCCACAACTGAGGACGCGGGCCTGCTCGCGTCCGTCGCCGCCACGCTGGCCAAGCCCGGTCTGGTGATCGTCACCGGCGCCCCGGGCGCCGGCCGCACGACCATGCTCCGGCGCGTCGCCGCCGGTTTCCGGGGGCCGGTGCACCTCGGGGGAGGGCTCGCCATCCTGCACACCAGCCCGGGGCTGGCGCTCGCGCGCGCCGTCCGGGCCAAACTGCCCGTCGACGACATCGCCCTGTGCGCCGAGGCGGTTCGCTCGCGCGTGCGCGGCGGCCTGCTGGTCGTCGACGACCTCCAGTGGGCCGACCCGGTGACCCTCGCCGTGCTGCCGCTGCTGGCCGCCCACTGCCGCGTCATCGCGGCCCTGCGCACACCCCACCGCCTGCCCGAAGAGGCGCTCACCCGCCTGGGCGGCGCCCTCTTCCTGCCAGTCCCCGCCCTGCCCGCCGAGCAGGCCGAGGCGCTCGCCGCGACCACCGCGCCCGGCATCGACCGCGTCACCGTGCGCGCCATCGTCGAACGCTCCGGCGGCAACCCCCTGGCCGTCATCGCGCTCGCCCGCCACGCCCAGGCGAGCCCCGGCGCCGAGGCGACCGCCGAGTCCGGCCCCGACGCGCAGAGCGTCGCCCACCACATCGCCACCGCGCTCGCCGACCTGCCCCGCCCGGCCCGCACCGCCATGGCAGCCCTCGGCCTCCTCGGCCGGCCGGCGCCCACCGCGCTGCTCGGCCCCGGCGCGCCGACGCTCGTCGAGGCGGGCCTGGTCACCGAGACCGAGGGTCTTCTGGCGCCCGTCTCGCCCTATGTCGCCGAGGTCGCCTCCGGGATGCTCTCCGGCGAGGAGCGCGCCGGACTCCACCGCCGCCTCGCCGAACTCTCCAGCGACGACGCGGCCGCCGCCCGGCACCTCGCCGCCGCAGGCGACGACACCGCCGCCCACCAGCGCGCCCTGGTCGCCGCCAAGGCCGCCACGACCGCCGGAGAGCGCGCGGATCTGCTACTGCTGGCCTGCGGGCTGCCCGGCGTCGTCCCGGCGCCACAGGTCCGCCAGGCGGCCGCGCGCATCGCCCTCACTGTCGGACGCCCCAGAGCCGCCCTGCGCGCGCTGGGCGACTGGCGCGACGGCGACGAGGCGCTTCTCCTGCGCGCCGAGGCGCACGTCCACCTCGGCGACGTCACCGCCGCCCAGGCCGAGATCACCGGACTCGCCGAGCCCCACGCCGCCGGAGCCGACCGCATCGGCCTCCTCGCCGCCCTGGCCCCGCGCGACGCAGACCCCGAGACTCTCGCCGCGCTCGTCGCCGAGGTCAACGCGCGCCACGGCGCCGAACCCGAACACCCCGGCCTGCGCGCCGCCACGGCCGCCGCTCACGCGCACACCCGCCGCCCCGGCTGGGAGAGCGCCCTGGCGACCGCCGCGGCCACCGCCGGACGCGCCGGGGACGACCTGTCGGCCCGCTGGAGCGGCTGGCTCCTGGTCGAGACCCTCGTCGCCGACGGCCGCCTCGCCGAAGCCGCCGTCGTCGCCGAACGCGCCGCCGCGGCCTGCGCCGGTGATCTCGCCTACAGCTGGCAGACCCGCTTCCTCGCCGCCGAACTGTGGTGCCGCGCCCTGCACGGCAGCGGACTCGACGAGGTCACCCACCTCGCCGGAGACCTCATCGACCGCACCCTGCCGGCCGCCGCGCACGGCTACGCCGCCGCGGCGGCCGCGCTCGCCGACGCCGACACCGGAGCCCTGCGCTCGGCCCGCTCCCGCCTCGCGGGAGTGCCCGCCGTGCCTCCTTCGGCCGCCGCCGTCGTCGAATGGGTCGCCCGCGAGACCGCCTGGCTCGACAACCAGCCCGAACGCGCCGGATCCAACGGCCCGACCGCGGCGGTGCCCATCGTCGACGGACTCGCCCGCATCACGGCGCAATGGGCCGCCTTCGACGGCGCCACCGCCCTCGCCGCCGACGCCGAACCACCGTTCCCGCCGGCCGTCCGCGCGACGCTCTCGGCATGGCGCAGCGCCTCCGCCGAGGACTTCACCGCCGCCGCCGGCGCCTGGCAGGACCTCGCCCTCCGCGAACGCGTCCGCTGCCTGCTCGCCGCCGGCCTCCACGCCTCGACCGCCGAGGCCGCCACACCCCCGCTGCTGGCCGCCGAGGAACTCGCCGACGCCTCCGGCCTGGTCGTCCTGGCCGGACGCGCCCGGCGGGCGCTGCGGCGCCACCACGTCCGCCGCGACCGGCGAGGCGCGCGGGCCGGAGACGACCTGACCGATCGGGAGCGCGAGGTCCTCCGTTTGGTCGCCGAAGGGGAGCCCACCCGGCGGATAGCCGGCCAACTGGGCATCTCCGCTGAGACAGTGGAGACCCACATCCGCGCGGGGATGCGCAAACTGGGGGCCCGGACCCGCACCGAAGCGGCGGCCCGGGCGTTGAAGGTGATCGAATGACGATGGTCCTGCCCCTGCACGTGGTGGCGAACTCCACCGACGCCACCGGGGTGCTCCGCAAGCTGGCCAGGGGCGGCTGGCGAACGCGCGAGGGCTTCGCGCTGCCCGAGCCCGCCTGGGACGTCAGCTCCCGGCAACTCGTCCTCTTCGGCCGCGTCGCCGACCTCGAGACCGCCAAACTCGCCGTGTACGCCGCCGCGCGCGGCGCCGGGGTGGTCGCCATCTGCGACCCGCGCGGCGAGGTCGGCCGGGCCCTGCGCGACGACCTCGCGCGCATCGGCCCGCTGGGCGCCGAGGACGGCGAGTCCGCCGAGGAGAAGTCGGACTCGCCGATCAGCACCGAGCAGGCCGCCCTGCTGGCGCGGCTCGCCGACGGTGAGACGATCGCGGCGGCGGCCTCGGCGGAGTACTTGTCGCTGCGGACGGCGAACCGGCGCATCGCCTCGGCGAGGAAGGCGCTCGGTGTCGCCACGACCCGCGAGGCGGTCCTGGCCTACATCAGGCTGCGCAAGGACGGCGAGGCCTGAGCCGCCACCCCCTGACATGCGGTGACACCGGCGAGCGGTGCTTCCTCAGCGCACTTACCGTGGGCACCTGAATGCGTCGTTGCTGCCGCTCTTTCCGTCGCCGCCGGCGGTCACGACGACGTTTCCCGAGCCGCAGGCCCAGTCCGTCTTGTACGACCCTTGCCCGCCCGGCACGCTGACGGTGTAGCTCTTGCTGCCGCTCAGGTTGTACGTGTACGTGCGGCCGCCCGAGCCGTTCGCGTTCGCGATCGTCACGCTCACGGTGACCTGCCGCTTGTCGTAGGCCGAGACGTTCACCGTCGCGGTGATGAGGCAGTCGGGCAGCCCCGAGCAGGTCTGTCCGACGCTCGGGACGCTCACCTTCGTGACGTGGGCGGGCGGGGGAGGCGGTGGATCGTCATCGTCGTCCTTGTCGTCGTCACCGTCACCGGTCTTCGCCGGGTCGGTCTTCTCGTCGTCGTCCTCGGGCGAGGTCGGGTCGCCGGACGGGGCGGGTTTGTCCGCGCCGGTGCCGTCGGTCCCCGGCAGCTGCGTCTGGGAGGCCGAGGTCGTGCCCGGCGGGGCGGCCATGCCCTGCGGGGAGTCGGGCGGGGCGGTCACGAGCGCGGCGATCACCACGGTGAGGGCCGCGGCCGCCGCGGCGGTGGCGAGCACCCGCCGGCGCCAGGGCCACGGGTCGAAGGGTGTGTTGAGAGGAACCACGCGGTCACCGTTGCAGTCATTGGTGATTAAGGGTGTGACCGAAGTCTCCTACCGGCCATTGTGGGCATCATACGTCGTTTCGCGGCCGTACCGCCCGAACGAACGTGCCGTCGACAGTGGACGGACCGGATCGATGTAGCGGGGGAGCCCGGGCTCGTCGGTGCGCAGGGCCCTGAGCTCGGCGACGGTGGCCGCGGTGATCCGGTCGGCGGCCTCGCGCACGTGGCCCTCCCCGTCGAAGGTGAGCCCGGTGAGGTCGACCGTGGCGCCGAAGTGGACGCGGGCCACCGGGCGCCGCCACAGCGCCGAGACGAGCCGGGCGACCATCGTGCCGGGCCGGTCCCAGGTCGTCACCTCGTGCGCGCCCCACTGCGCGACGATCAGCACCGGCGAGCCGGTGAGCAGCGCCAGGCGGGCGACGCCGGTCTTGCCGCGCTCGGGCCACATCAGCGGGTCGAGGGTGATCCGTCCCTCGGGGTAGGCGGCGATCGTCGAGCCCTGCTCCAGTGCCTCGGTGGCGAAGTGAAGGGCCTCGACGACGGTGTGCGCGCCCCGGTCGACGCGGATGTGGCCGCTTCGCCGCATGAGCGTGCCGAAGACCGGGGTGGTGAACAGGCCGCGAGAGGCCATGACCCGCGGTGCGAGCCGCTGCCGCGCGCAGGCGGAGATGAGCACGAAGGGATCGAAGGTGCCGATGTGGTTTCCGGCGAGAATCAGTGGACCTTGGCGTAGTTTGTCCGGTATGTCACCTGTAACGCGGACGCGGCAGAAGCCGGCGACCAGAACGCGTGACAGGCGCAACAGGGCCCGCCAGAGACGGGGCGGCCGCCAAGTTCTACGATTTGTAGAGGCTTCTACATCAGGTAGAAGATTCTGAGGAGGCCCTTCCATGGAAGTACTCGACGCCTCGCGTTGGCAGTTCGCGGTCACCACCGTCTACCACTTCCTGTTCGTGCCGCTGACCATCGGCCTGTCCTTCCTCGTCGCCGGTTTCCAGACCGCCTGGGTGCGCACCGGTAACGAGAAGTGGCTCAAGCTGACGAAGTTCTACGGCAAACTCTTCCTGATCAACTTCGCCATGGGCGTGGTCACCGGCATCGTCCAGGAGTTCCAGTTCGGGATGAACTGGTCGGCCTACTCGCGCTATGTGGGTGACATCTTCGGCGCCCCGCTGGCGATCGAGGGCTTGCTGGCCTTCTTCCTGGAGTCCACCTTCCTGGGCCTGTGGATCTTCGGCTGGGACAAGCTGTCCAAGAGGATCCACCTCGCCTGCATCTGGATAGCCGCGGCGGGCACCGCGCTGTCGGCCTACTTCATCCTGGCGGCCAACTCCTTCATGCAATGGCCGGTAGGTTACCGGGTCAACGCCACGACCGGCCGCGCCGAACTCACCGACTTCTGGGCGACGATGACCAACAAGGTCGCCCTGATCACCTTCCCGCACACCCTCTTCGGCTGCTTCCTGACCGCCGGTGCGCTCGTCATGGCCGTCGCCCTGTGGCACCTCTACCGGAGCAAGACGCCCAAGGAGGACCGCGCGGCCTTCCGGTCGGCGGTGAAGATGGGCGCGATCACCACCCTGATCGCCATGGCCGGAATGTTCGTCAGCGGCGACATCCAGGGCAAGATCATGACCGAGACGCAGCCGATGAAGATGGCCGCCGCCGAGGCTCTCTACGAGACCGAGCAGCCCGCCGCCTTCTCGCTGTTCACCATCGGCACCCTCGACGGCACCGAGGAGGTCTACGCGCTCAAGGTGCCCAACCTCCTGTCCTTCCTGGCCACCGGGACCCTCGACGGTGAGGTGCTGGGCATCAACGACGTGCAGGCCCAGTACGAGGAGCTGTACGGTCCCGGCGACTACCGGCCCAACATCCCACTGGCCTACTGGAGCTTCCGGGGCATGATCGGTTTCGGTGCCCTGGCCGCCCTCATCGCCCTGTGGGCACTGTGGTCGATTCGCAAGGGCCGCGAACCCACCAGCCGGTTGCTGAAGTTCGCGGTGCCCTTCGTCCCGCTGTTCCCGCTGGTCGGCAACAGCCTCGGGTGGATCTTCACCGAGACCGGGCGGCAGCCCTGGATCGTGTTCAGCCTGCTCAAGACCGCCGACGGCGTGTCGCCCAGCGTCAGCATCACCGAGGTCCTGCTGTCCTTCGCGGCCTTCACGATCCTCTACAGCATCCTCGCCGTCGTCGAGGTCGGGCTGCTCCTCAAGTACGCCCGCGCCGGGCTTCCCGACCTGCCCCCCGCCGACACCGACTCCGACTCCGACGCCGACGGCGAAAAGCCGCTCGCCTTCGCGTACTGAGGGAATCCGTCATGGAACTCGTCAACGTCTGGTTCATCCTGATCGCGATCCTGTGGACCGGCTACTTCATCCTGGAGGGCTTCGACTTCGGCGTCGGAGTGCTGCTCCCCGTGCTCGGCCGCGACGACACCCGCCGCCGCGTCCTCATCAACACCATCGGGCCCGTCTGGGACGGCAACGAGGTGTGGGTGATCGTCGCCGGCGGCGCCACCTTCGCCGCCTTCCCCGAGTGGTACGCGACCCTGTTCTCGGGGTTCTACATCCCGCTGCTGCTCATCCTGATCGCCCTGATCATCCGCGGTGTCGCCTTCGAATACCGGGGCAAGCGGCCCGAGGCTTCGTGGAAGCGGCGATGGGACGCCTGCATCATCGCGGGGTCACTGGTTCCGGCGTTCCTGTGGGGAGTCGCCTTCGCCAACATCACCAAGGGCGTCCCCATCGACGCGGCGGGGGAGTACGTCGGCGGCCTCTGGAACCTGCTCAACCCCTACGCGCTGCTGGGCGGCCTGACGACCCTGGCCCTGTTCACCCTCCACGGCGCGGTGTTCATCGGCCTCAAGACGGCCGGCGACGTGCGCGCCGACGCGCGCAAGTTCGCGCTCCGGTTCGGCCTCGTCGCCACCGTGCTCGCCGCGGCCTTCCTCGTCTGGACCGGCCTCCTGCACAAGAGCGGTCCCTCCATCGCCATCTCGATCGTCGCCGCCCTCGCCCTCATCGGAGGACTCCTGGCGACGAAGGTCGGCCGCGACGGCTGGGCCTTCGCCGGAACGGCCGCCGCCATCGGCCTCGCCGTCATCGCCCTGTTCGTGGCCCTCTTCCCCGACGTGATGCCCTCCAGCCTCGACCCCGCCTACAGCCTCAACGTGGACAACGCCTCCTCCACGCCGTACACGCTGAAGATCATGACGATCGTCGCGGCGGTGTTCACGCCGCTGGTGCTGCTGTACCAGGGGTGGACGTACTGGGTGTTCCGCAAGCGCATCTCGACGGCGAGCATCCCGAAGGGGTAGGGATCTGGCCTGGAGCCCTGGAGCCTTGGTCGACGGGTGATCGGGAGAGGACGGGGCGGCCGCCGCAAACGGTCGCCCCTCTGCGGTCGTCAATGAGTGATTGATACCCACCGCCCTCACCCAGCAGGATCCACGTTCCACTCCGCAGGCAGGTCGTCGCCGCAGAAGACGCAGACGAAGTCGCCCTCGCGGACGATGTTGTGCTGCCCGCAGCCGGGGCACCGCCGGAACACCGCCTCGTGGGTGACACCGGACGGGCGCCCAAGGCTCACGCGGTCCAGGGCACGGGCGTCTTCCGGCCCCATCGCACAGGCGACGTCGCACAGGCGACGTGTTCACTTCGCCGTGGTCCCAACCGCAGCACACCGTCCAGGCCGATCACGAAGGTGAACGGCTCGGCCAACTCTTCCGCCGAACGGTCAGCGACCCAGTCACCGAAGCCGCCCGCCGACCCGACCCGATCCGCCGCCCACCACCGCCGCCGAGCCGGACGGTTGTTCTCAGTTCTGCCGGTCCGACATATCGGTAGGTCAGCCACCGCGTATCCCGGCGAGTCAACCGAGCGCGGCGAGTCAACCGAGCGCGGTGAACGCGGCGAGCGCGGCGAGCGCGGTGAACGCGGGGAACGCGGTGGGCGCGGGGAACGCGGCGAGCGCGGTGGGCGCCGGGAGTTGGGTGATGGGTCAGCGGGCCAGCGCGTGAGTGGGAGGCAGCCGAGGAGCGAGCAGGCGACGGTACGGATGTGCCGACACCGCCACCGTCAACGCCCCTGCCGTGCCCGCCGCTCACGCTAAGCCTGTGTGCCCGTCGCACGCCTACCGTGTTGCGCCCCGCCGCTCGCCGCCAAGCGGTCACGGCGGAGTGGTGCCGCCACCCGCCGAGGCGCAGCCTGCTGCCACGCCAGCTGCTGCTTGGTATCGCACTTACCGCGCGGCCGATCGCAGCCGGCAGCGGCCGCCCGCCGCTCGAGCGGTGCTCAGCTCCCGCCGCACCCTGCCTGTCACCTGCGCTCGCCGCCAAGAGCGCCGTTCCGCGTTGCCCGCCGCTTACAGCGCCGCCCCCGCCGTCCGCCGCTACCCGTCCGCCGCGCACGCTGGACACCCATTGCGTTGCCGCCTACCGCTCGCTGCTCGCCGCACCCTGCCTGCCACCTGCCACCTGCCACCCTCAGCCCGCCCACACACACCGCCACCTGCCACCCGCAGCCCGCTGCTCACGCCGCTCCCTGCCTTGCTCCCATGTTCGCCGCGCCGCAGCCCACCTCGCACCATCCACCTTTGCCGCCCTGGGGCCGAACCTTCCCGTCGGCGGTAGGAGCATCGCCGCCGCGACCCGGCGGGAGCGTCACGATGGTGCCGGTGCCGAACTCCCCTTCGGTGCCGGCGTATCGCCTGGATGTCCGGGGGAGCATTGCCTACCAAAGCAGTCAGGTCGCGTTGGGTGGCGAACCCTCACGTCAGAGCCAAGGCGCAGTGCCGTGGCGGCGCCGGTCGAGAGTGTTCGCTCCTGACGGGGAGGATGTCGTTGTGTGCGGCGGATCCTCGCCCCGGCACGGATGTATCGCGTGAGTGGCCCCGGCCACTCACGGATGTATCGCGTGAGTGGCCGGGGAGCGGTGTTTGCACCTTGCTCGGGGCGGCGCATCGGATCGCGTTGCGCCTCCCCAGCTGGTCGCGTCGCTTGCCCAAAAGCGTTCGGTGACCCAGGTCCGCCGGGTGTTTCCCACCCCGCGGTCTCCAACCGCCGACTCTGACCGTTCGCCCGCTGCCGTGGCGCTTGCCGACACCGCCGTCAGCGCTCGCCGCGCATGCGGCCCCCTCATCAGTCGCGGCATCCCGGCCGCGTCACCGCCGTTCCCACAGTGCTCGTCAGCGCGGCATCCATCCGCGCCGCCCGCCCCACCCCGCCGGCCGCCACACCAACCGCCGCCCCTGCCACCACACCACCCGCGCCCCACCCACCCAGCACAAGGACCCGGCCGCAAGCGACCGGGTCCCGCACGCACGGTGGTCTTCGCCGTCCTGCCTCCGCCGCGACACGCTGCCGCTGCGGCTCGGACGGACCGGCCTCGCGGGACTGCCGGAGCACCGGTCCCGCGAGGTGGCGGCTAGCTCAGTTCCGCCAGCCGCGCCTCGACGTCGGCGAGCTGCTGGCGGAGCCGATCGGCCTCCTCGGAGGCGGCGACCCTGGACTGCTCCACGATCTCCTCCACGACGGCCGCGACCGCCGGGGACTCGAGCGACCGGATCATCTCCACCGCCATGGACGCCTTCACGGGCACCGGCCGGGAGATGACCTTGGTGCCCTTGGCCGCCGAAACCGACCACTCGTCGTCCTTGAACACCAAGGACACGGTCAGCTCCGGGCCGCCCTTCGGCTTGGCCGCCGCCTTGCGGCGCGGCGCCGGCTTGGCCGCGGCGTCCGCGTCCCCGCCACCGGCCTGACGCGGCACGGCCGCACCCGACTCCTGATCGCTCATCGCACCCCTGTTCCTAAGCTCGTTCGTGCCGTTATCGTCGTTATTGTGACGCTCGGCCAGGAGGGGGGCGCCCCGAGGTGGGGTCACCGCCGGTTCCTCCGGCTCGACCGGCGCCTTACGCGCCGTACGGCTGAGTTCTCCGCGTTCGGGGATGCGAACGTCGGCGGCGGAGAACGGCAGTTCGTCGTTGCCGAACCGCACCGTCACGAACTCGCCTTCGGCGGGCTCATCAAGACGCATTACCTTCCCGACCCGACCGGCGATCTGGCCTGCCGTGTCGGTGAACACCACCTTCGGATGTTTACCGGACGCGAGGCTCTCCTCGATGACCTGAACATCCGCAGTGGACAGACCCATCTCCGGACACCACCTTTCACTGCGCTTCGCACAGTTGTA
Organism: Phytomonospora sp. NPDC050363; assembly: GCF_040655735.1. NCBI lineage: Bacteria > Bacillati > Actinomycetota > Actinomycetes > Micromonosporales > Micromonosporaceae > Phytomonospora > Phytomonospora sp. NPDC050363. The sequence goes on along the minus strand of NZ_JBFAKK010000006.1, from coordinate 347,388 downwards.
CCAAGTACCTCCGACAACCCGACCCCTCGCCCCACCGTGTCCCGCGGATCACGTGACCTCGGCGAGCTCCGGCCACACCGGCCGGCGCCCGCCGCGAGACGCCCGAGGACGACCGCACGTTACACGCCGCCGGAGTCGGGCCGCGAAGGCGTGACCTCGAAGTGGACCGGCCCGCAACCCCAGCGTTACCACCGAACCCGTGTTTCCGAAACCGTCCTTTGTAGACGCCGACGGTCCGTGTGCGCGCAATCCCGTCGCCCGGCCGGCCGGGCGCTCGTAGACTGCGCCGGTGATCCGCGACGCAGTACCCGCCGACGCCCGTGGTGTCGCGGAGGTCAAGGTCCGGGCCTGGCGGGCCGCCTACGCCGGGTTCATGGAGCCCGCCCTCCTCGACGCGCTCGACCCCGCCGAAGAGACCGCCGACTGGGCCTCCTACCTGGCCGAACTCCCCGCGGACCACCGCCTGTGGATCGCCGGCGAACCCGGCCGGGTGCTCGGCTTCTGCCGCACCGGCCCGGCCGCCGACGACCCGGATCTGGGAGCCGTCGCGGCCGAGATCTACGGCCTCTACGTCGAGCCCGGCCTGATCGGCACCGGCCTGGGACGGCGGTTGTTCGGCCACGCCGTCGCCGACCTCGAAGCGCGCGCTCTGCGGCCGCTCTGCGTCTACGCCTACCTGCCCAACGAGAGCGCGCTGAGGTTCTACGAACGCGCCGGCTTCGTCCGAGACGGTGTCACCCGCCTCGGCGAAGGCGACGAGGACGCGCCCGACGTAGCCGAGGCGCGCCTGGTGAAGCGCTAGGGCGTGTCCGGGTGATCACTGCGGGGCTGCGGCGGACTCGTTCTCCCCCTGGCGGCACCGTTCTTTCTCCCAGGTACAACACCGGTACCAGGGCGCAAGAACGGCTTGCCAGAAGAAAAACGAGCCTCGCCTCGCACCCACAAGACCACCAGGACACGCCCTAGCCCTGCTCCTCGGCGATCTCGCGGGCGCGGTCGCGGGCCGCCTCGACCGCGTCGGCGACGGCCGCGCGCACCCGGTGGCGCTCCAGTTCGCGGACGGCGTTGATCGTCGTCCCGGCGGGGGAGGTCACCGCCTCGCGCAGCTTGACCGGGTGCTCGCCGGTGTCGCGCAGCATCGCCGCGGCGCCAACCGCCGTCTGCACGATCAGGTCGTGCGCGACCGCGCGAGGCAGCCCCAGCAGGATCGCCGCGTCGGTCATCGCCTCGACGAGGTAGTACATGTAGGCCGGCCCCGAACCCGACAGCGCGGTCACCGCGTCCTGGTGCGCCTCGGGCAGCCGAAGCGTGCGGCCGAGGGGCCGAAACAGCCCCTCGGCGACCTCCAGGTGCTCGTCGGTGGCGTGCTCACCGGCCGAGACGACCGTCATGGCCTCGTCGACGAGCGCCGGCGTGTTGGTCATCGCGCGCACGACGGGCGTGCCGTCGGGCAGCCGCTTGCCGAAGAACGACGTCGGCAGCCCCGCGCACAGTGAGACGACGACGTGCTCCGCGGTGAAGTGCCCGGCCAGTTCGCCCAGCAGCGCGGCGGCGTCCTGCGGCTTGACCGCGATGACGACCACGTCCGCGCGCTCGACGGCCTCGATGTTGCCGACCACCTCGACGCCGAGCGCCTCCGACAGCTCCGCCGCCCGTTCGGGCCGGCGGACCGTCGCCAGCAGGGTGCCGGCGGGCCTTCCCGCCCGCCGCAGCCCGGAGAGCACCGTGTGCCCGATCTTTCCCGCCCCGAGTACCGCCACCGTCGTCATGGAGTCTCCTCAAATGCCGAGTATCCGGCCGTCGACGCTGACGGCGTACGGCTTCGCACTGTAACCGCAGCGGCCTGCGAAGAGTGTCAGGCGCGACACTAAGGGCGCTCGGACAGCCCCGCCTCGGTGAGCAGGGAGACGCGGACCTTGCGCGGCAGGCGGTCGACGTACAGGGTCCCGTCGAGGTGGTCGGTCTCGTGCTGGAAGCAGCGCGCGAGGGTCCCGTCGCCGGTGTAGACGACCGGCTCGCCGTGCATGTCGAAGCCGCGCACCGTGGCCGTCGCCGTCCTCGCCAACTCGTGGTACTGACCGGGCACCGACAGGCAGCCCTCCAGGTCGGTCTCCAGCTCGCGCGGGATCGGCGCCGGGTCGAGGACGGGGTTGACGATGTGCGCGACGAGGTGCTCGCCGGAGGCGTCGGGGCAGTCGACCACGAACACGCGGGCGTCGACGCCGATCTGGTTGGCGGCGAGGCCGACACCGTCGGCGGCGTACATGCTGGCGAACATGTCGGCGACCAGCGCGGCAAGGTCCTCGTCGAACTTCTCCACGGGCGCACACGCCTGGTGCAGCGGCGCCGTCCCGTAGTAGACGATCGGGCGCGCGGTTCCGGACGGTACGTCGGTCATCGCAGGCTTCCCCGTTCTCCCCGCCCGTGCGGGGCTTGTTGCAAACTAATGGCAACAAGCATACGGAGCCCGCCGCGCCTACACCGCCGCGGACACCTCCAGTACGGGCTCCTCGGCGCGCGCGGCGGGCACCGGCCGCGAGGACCAGGCCAGCAGCCCGAAACCGAGGGCCAGGCCCAGCATCGCGAACACCCCGACCGGCCAGTAGATGTGCTTCTGCGAGAAGACCGCGCTCGCGGCGACCAGGATCAATCCGCCCGGCAGCGCCCGGGGTCCTGCCGCGCGGAACATCACGAAACCGGTCAGCGCGCCGGCCGCGACGAAACTGTAGGCGCCGATGTAGCCGAGATCGTTGCCGATCTCGAACAGCCGCGTGATCGCCGGGTCCCGCCCGGCCGACGGGTCGTGATGCCCGCCGCCGGCGTCGAGCCCGGCCTGCACGAGCGTTCCCGTGGCGATCCCGGCGAGCGCGTCGAGGGCTCCGTAGAAGCCGATGTAGACGAAGGCGGCCACGCGGGCGGCCCACGCCAAGACGCCGCCCATGCCGCGCAGCAGGATCCAGTGGCACACCGCGAGCAACGGGAACAGGGGCACCAGGAGGATGTGCATGTTCGTCCACCACTCGGCCGACTCGGCGGTCAGCTCGTGCGGGTGGGAGACGCCGATGGCGGCGAGGATCAGTGGGGGCGCGGCGACCGCCGCGATGGTCGACCAGCGCATGATTCCGCATTTTATGGACGCCACCTGCTCCCGCGGCGCCGAAACGCCCGGCGGAATGCGATCAATGCCCGTGATGTGCGACGTGGACGCGGGCCGCCGCGCCGACGTACTGTCCGTCTCGATCACCCCGACCCCCTCCCTGGGAGTGCCCCGTGCCCAGACGTGCCAGCGCCTCGACCACCGGCCTCGCCCTGATCCTGTGGGCCTCGCTGTGCTTCGGGGTGTCCGGACCGCTCGCCAAGACGATCATCAACGCGGGCCTCGACCCGGTCCCGGTGACGTGGCTGCGCGTCGTCGGGTCGGGTGTCGCGCTGGCGCTGGTCGCGCTTCCGGCCCTGCTGCGGCGGCCGAAGCTGCCCTGGACCGGGCTCGTGGCCTTCGGTCTGGCCGGAGTCGCCGGGGTCCAGGTCTTCTACTTCCTGGCCGTCTCACGGCTGCCGGTCGGCATCGCGCTGCTCCTGGAGTTCACCGGGCCGATCCTGGTGGTGGCCTGGATCCGGTTCGTCCGGCGGACCCGGCTGCCCCGCGCGGCCGTCATCGGCACCCTCGTCAGCCTCGCCGGGCTGGCCGTCGTCGTGGAGATCTGGTCCGGCCTGCGGCTCGACGCCCTCGGCCTGCTCGCCGGCGCCGCCGCCGCGCTGTGCCAGGCCGCCTACTTCCTCGGCGGTGAGAAGCTGACCGAGAGTGTCGACACGCGCGTGCTCCTTGCCGTCGGCTTCCTCATCGGCGGCGCCGCGCTGACGCCCTTCGCGCGGCCCTGGGACGTCGAGTGGGGCCGACTCGACACCGAGGTGTCACTGCTCGGGTTCGAGACCTCCGGCGTGGTCGTGGCCGTAGCACTCGTCGGCAGCACCTTCCTGGCCTACCTCGCCGGGATCGCCGGACTCAAGCTGCTCTCGGCTGCCATCGCCGGGGGCATGGCGTACCTGGAGGTCGTCGTGGCCTCCCTCGCCGCCTGGCTGCTGCTTGGGGAGAGCCTGTCGACCGCGCAGATCATCGGCGGCCTGATCGTCCTCGCCGGTGTCCTGACCGCGCAGCGGGCCGTCGGCGGACGGCAGGAGGTCGACCTCGTGGTGCCGGAGAGAGCCGAGGCTCGCGACTAAGGCTCGTCTCGGCGCGGGATCCACTTCGCCAGGGCGCCGGCGCCGAGCAGCCCGATCACGCCCATCGCGAGGATCGCCGGGCCGAGCGTCGCCACTGCGGCGATACCGCTGACCAGCAGCGGTCCGCCCGCGTTGCCGAGGTCGGCGCACAGCCGCCAGCCGCCGAGGAAGTTCGCGCGGCCGACGTCGGGTGAGGCGTCGGCCCCCAGGGTCATGATGATCCCGCTGCCGATGCCGTTCCCGAAGCCCATCAGCAACGCCACCGCCAGCAGCGTCCCGGCGTTGTGCGTCAAGGGGAGCAGCAGCAGCGAGGTCGCCATCACGAGCATGCACGGGACACCGACCCACACCCGGCCGAAGCGGTCCATGACCTTCCCCGCCGGGTAGAACATCGCCATGTCGATCGCGCCGGCCAGCCCGAAGATGATGCTGGTGGCGGCCGGATCGAGGCCCAGATACTCCGCCCACAGCGGGATCACGACCGGCCGGGCCGCGCGCAGCGCCCCGAGCAGCATCGCCCCGACGCCCAGCGTCCGGAACACCGGCAGGTGCTCGCGCAGGACCTTGAGCGTCCCGCCGTGACCGCCCTCGCCCTTCTTCTTCGGCCGGTCGGCGTCGGCCGCGCCCGGGGGCGTCGGCACGGCCAGCAGCACGCCCACCGCGGCCAGCGCCGTCACCAGGTGCACCCAGTAGGCGCCCTGCGTCCCGCTCCAGGTCATCGCCGCCGCACCGACGAACGGGCCGATGAACATCCCGATCCGCTGCGTGCCGCCCAGCGTCGACAGCGCACGCGCGCGCAGTTCGTAGGGCACCGCCTCGGTGACGTAGGTGTGCCGCGCCAGGCCCCACGCCGCCCGCGCGAAGCCCGTCATCATGATCCCCGCCCCGAGCAGCAGCAGCGAGTCCGCCATCGCGCACATGACCAGCGCGACGGACAGCGCCGCCGTCGCGGCGATCATCGTGCGGCGCTCGCCGAGACGCGCGGCGAGCGCTCCGGCGGGGACGTCGGCGATGATGTTCCCGAAGCCGGCGAGGGCGGCGATCAGGCCCGCGACGGCGATCGAGGCGCCCAGGTCGCGGGCCGAGACCACCACCACCGGCGCGATCGCGCCCTGTCCGATCCCGAAGAGGAGTGAGGGGAGGAAGACCGGGGCGGCGAGAGCGCGCAGGGTCACGGGAGCGGGGGCTGGGGCGGTCTCGGTCATCAGCTGACATCGTGTCGCAAGGCGATCTTCCGCACGAGCCATTGTGGCCGGTTTCACGAGTCTTGCTCGCTAATTTCCCGCGTGGCGGGACACGATCATGGCTCGTACGCTGGCGCGCATGGAGAAACTCGTAGGGCATCGGCCCCTCGCCGCCGAACTTTCCCGCGACGACGCGCAGGTGCGGGAGAACATCGCCCGCACCTGCGACCGGGTCGAGGCCGTCGACGGAGAGATCGAGGCCTTCGTGTCCGAACCGGGCCGCCGCGAACGACTCCTCGCCGAGGCCGAGGCGGCCGCGTCCCGCTGGCCCGACCCCACCGCCCGCCCGGCCCTGTACGGGATCCCGGTCGGGATCAAGGACATCGTCCACGTCGACGGCCTGCCCACCCTCGCCGGTTCCGGCGTCCCGGCGGAGGCGCTCGCCGGGCCGCAGGCCACCGTCGTCGACCGCCTGCGCGACGCCGGCGCCCTCGTCGCAGGCAAGACCGTCACCGCCGAGTTCGCCGTCCTCGCCCCCGGTCCGACCCGCAACCCGCACGACACCGGGCACACCCCCGGCGGCTCCAGCAGCGGCTCGGCGGCGGCCGTCGCGGCGGGCATGGTCCCCCTGGCGATCGGCACCCAGACCGTCGGCTCGGTGATCCGTCCCGGCGCCTTCTGCGGCGTCGCGGCCTTCAAGCCGACCTTCGGCCGCATTCCCGTCGACGGCGTCATCCCCAACGCCAAGAGCTTCGACACCCTCGGCCTCTACGCCGCCGACCTGGCCGGGATCGCCCTCGCCGCGCCGCTGCTGTGCGACGGCTGGCGCGCGGGTCTCCCTGAGGCGGGCAGGCCCGTCCTCGGCGTCCCCGAGGGCCCCTACCTCGCCGAAGCGGGCCCCGAGGCGACCGAGGCGTTCGCCGGCCACGTCGGCCTGCTCGAAGCCGCCGGCTTCGACGTCCGCCGCGTCGATGTCCTCGACGACTTCGAGCACGTCCGTGCCACCCAGTTCCGCGTCAACCGCCACGAACTCGCCGCCGCTCACGCCGTCTGGTACGCCGCGCACCCTGAGGGATATCGCGAGCAGACCGTCAAGGCGATCGGTGAGGGCCTTGAGATCGACGTCGCCGAGTACGAGTCCGCCCTGGCCGCGCGGGAGGCGATCCGCGCCGAGTTCGGCGAGCGCTTCGCCGCCTCCGGGGTCGACGTGTGGATCGCGCCTCCGGCGCCCGGGACGGCGCCGGAGGGCATCGCCACGACCGGCAGCGCCGTCATGTGCCTCCCGTGGAGCTTCCTCGGCATGCCCGCTCTGACGCTGCCCACCGCCCGCCCCGAGGGGAGCCTTCCCCTCGGGCTCCAGCTCGTGGGGGCGTTCGGCGCCGACGAGGAACTGCTCGCCTTCGCCGCGGAGGTCGAGGCCACGTTGGACGTTCAGCGTCGCTGACCGGTGACTTATCCGGCGGGGGATTGCTACCTTGTCACCGCCCGTGCCTCCGCGAGCCGAATGAGGTCCCATGGTCAACCAGCAGCCCCCATACGACCCCGATTACGGGCAGCAACACCCGCAGCAGGTCCCTGACTACGGTCAGCAGCAATCCGCTCCCGACTACGGCCGGCAGCAGCCCGGGCCCTACGGCCAGTTCCAACCCGGCGGGCAGCTTCCGCCCCCGGCTTTCGCCGCGCCGCAACCGGGCTTCGCGCCACCGGTGACCGGCCACCGCCCCGGCGGAGTCGGCGGCCTGATGGCACTGTTCTTCGTCCTGGCCGGCCTCCAGCTGGGACGGCTGATCTTCGTGATCATCGAATACGTCGACTACGAGCGCTACCGGTATCCGGAAGACTCGCTACTGGCCCTGGGCTGGTACTTCGACCTCGCCCTCGACGGCGCGAGGGTCGTCTGCCTGATCCTCGCCGGCGTCATGGTCGCCGGCGGAAAGGACGGTGCCCGGGTCTTCGGCGCCTTCGTCGCCGGGACCGTCCTACAGGGCGCGATAGGCACGGTGGTCAACCTTTCCCTCGCCTTCTTCGACTACGGGAACGCTCACTTCCAGGGCATCCTCGCGTTCGTGTTCGCGCTGCTCCTGGTGGCCGGTTCGATCGTGGTGATCGCCATCGCCGTCGCCCGCCCGGTTTCGCGCTGGTTCGCCCAGCGGACGCTCGGCGGGCGCCCCTGAACCCACGACGCGGCTGACGGCCCGCGCGGGCCGTCAGCCGAGGTCGAACAGCTGCCCCTCGACCTCGTCGAGCGCGAGCCGCACCGCGCCCAGCGCCACCGAGCGGTCGGCCAGGGTCGACGCCTCCACCTGCACCGGGTAGAGACAGAGGTCGGCGAGCTTGGTCCGCAGGGGCTCGATGAGCGCGTCGCCGGCCTGCGAGAGGCCACCGCCGATGATGACCACCTCTGGGTCGATGGTCAGCACCGTCGCCGCGACGCCCGCGGCCAGGCGGTTGACCAGTTCGACGCTGGAGGCGTGCCCGTCGCGCAGCAGTCTCGCGGTGTCGTACCAGCCCATGCTGCGCATGATGCCGATCTCGCCGGCAGCCCCGTGCCGCCCGGTGTGGACCCGGCCGCCCAGCAGGATCCCGGCCGAGATCCGCCGCCCGGCGAGGATGTAGACCACGTCGTCGACTCCGCGCGCGACTCCGCGCCAGTGCTCGCCCAGCGCGGCGAGGTTGGAGTCGTTGCCGACCAGGACCTTCCCGGCGATCAGGCCGGAGAGCTCGGTCGGCAGGTGCGTCCCGGTCCAGCCCGGGAGGTGCCCCGAAAGCGTCACCTTCCCGCCGGTGTCGACGATGCCGCTGGTGCCGACGCCGAGCGCGCGCACGTCGGACAGCTTCACGCCGGCTTCGGCGGCGACGGTCCGCAGCGCGCCGCGCATCTCGGCGAGCCGGTCGGCGGCGGGCAGTTCGGGTTCGATCTCGACGCGGTGCGCGGCCCGTTCACCGCCGCCCAGGTCGGCGGCGACCGCCAGGATCTTGTGTGCGCCGACATCGACGCCGAGCACGTAGCCTGCGTCGACGTTGAACTCGTAGCGCCGGGCGGGCCGCCCGACGACGCGCGGTCCGTCCTGCGGCGGGCTCTCCCGCACGAGGCCGCGACCGAGGAGGTCGGCGACGGCGTCCTCGGCCGTCGGCCGCGACACCTTCGCCCTGGAGGCGACCTCGGTGAGGGTGAGCTGACCGGCCGTGTGCAGGACGCGCAGCACGGCAACGGTGTTGAGTCGTCGGAGCAGGCTCGCGTCGCCCCCGCTGTTTCTTCTCATTCGGTCCCTTGACAGTCAGGCCCACCCGGTGGAGAGTCTGGCACAGCAATTATGAAAACAGGTTAAGTAATGGATGGTGCCCATGAACACCCACCACAACCTCCGGCCCGGCCACACGCTTGACCGGCCCCTGCGCGTCGCACTCGTGGGGGCGGGCGCGAGAGGTGCCGCGTACGCCTCGCTCGTCGCGCAGGCGCCGTCGGGAGCGGCCATCGTCGCGGTGGCGGAGCCGCGCGACCGGCAGCGCGAGCAGATCGCCGCCGAGCACGGCCTGGAGCCGCAGGACTGCCACGCGGACTGGCGCGACTTGGCCGCCGCCGGACGAGTCGCCGACGCCGTCATCATCGCCACCCAGGACGCCGACCACGTCGAACCGGCCCTGATCTTCGCCGCGCTCGGCTACGACATCCTGCTGGAGAAGCCCCTCGCGCTGTCCGCCGCCGACTGCCTCCGCATCGGCGAGGCGGTCCGCGCCAACGACGTGACCCTCGCCGTCTGCCACGTCATGCGGTACACGCGCTACACGAAGAAGCTCGTCTCACTGATCGCCGAAGGGGCCGTCGGCGACGTGATCGGGGTGCAGCACCTCGAACCGATCGGCTGGTGGCACTTCGCGCACTCCTACGTTCGGGGGAACTGGAACTCCATCCGCCAGGGGTCGCCGATGCTGCTGGCGAAGTCCTCGCACGACATCGACTGGCTCGCCCATGTCGTCGGCCGCCGGGCGCTGCGCGTGTCGTCCTTCGGGTCGCTGACCCACTTCCGGCACGACCGCCGCCCGGAGGGAGCCGCCGCGCGCTGTCTGGACTGCAAACTGTCCGACTCGTGCGCCTACTCCGCCCAGAAGCTCTACCTCGAAGGCCGCTACGGCGAAGGGGTCCGCGAGTACTTCACCCTCGTGGCCGCCGACGCGCTCGACGACGACTCCGTGCAGCGCGCTCTGCGCGAGGGCCCCTACGGTCGCTGCGTCTACGACCACGACAACGACGTGTGCGACAACCAGGTCGTCAACATCGAGTACGAGGGCGGCGTGACCGCGTCGTTCACCGTCACCGCGTTCACGCCGCAGGAGAACCGCCACACGAAGGTCTTCGGCAGCGGCGGGCAGCTCACCGGCGACGGCCGCCGCATCGAGGTCCTCGACTTCACCACCAACGAGGTCGTCTCCTACGACACCGACGCCGACGGGGCATCGGCCGCCGACGGGCACGGCGGCGGCGACCGCGGTCTCATCGAGGACTTCTGCCGGGGGCTGAGCGAGGGCCGGCCGGAGCTGATCACCTCGAACGCCGACGCCAGCGTCGCCAGTCACCGCGTCGTCTTCGCCGCCGAGGAGGCGCGACTGGCCGGAAGCGTCGTGAAGCTGTGACGAGCGGGCCGCTCCCGCGGCCCGCCGCCTCCATCCGGAGTTTCGCCCGTACGTGCCACCACTGAGCCCTTATTGTCGACTCTGTCCGGAAGGTCCGGTCCTCGCCCGCGTGCGAGTCCGGCCGCCGCCGACGGGCACGGCCGACGGGGGGAATCTCATGGCCTCAGCGAGCAGCGGTGGAGGCGCCCGGCGGGCCGGTGAAGTGGCGCCGCACCGGTGGCTGATCCTCGCCGTCATCGGCCTGGCGCAGCTCATGATCGTGCTCGACGCGACCGTCATGAACATCGCGCTGCCCTCCGCGCAGGCCGAACTGGGCTTCTCCAACGACTCCCGCCAGTGGATCGTCACCGCCTACTCGCTCGCCTTCGGCAGCCTCCTGCTCCTCGGCGGGCGCCTCTCGGACCTCTTCGGCCGCAAGCTCACCTTCATCGTCGGCCTCCTCGGCTTCGCGCTCGCCTCGGCGCTCGGCGGCGCGGCCGGCAACTTCGAGATGCTGGTCCTCGCCCGCGCGCTGCAGGGCGTCTTCGGCGCCCTCCTGGCACCGGCGGCGCTGTCGCTGCTGACGACGACCTTCAACGACCCCAAGGAACGCGGCAAGGCCTTCGGCATCTTCGGCGCGATCGCCGGTGCCGGCGGCGCCATCGGCCTCCTCCTCGGCGGTGTCCTCACCGAGTACCTCAACTGGCGCTGGTGCCTCTACGTCAACCTCGTCTTCGCGGCCGTCGCCCTCGTCGGCGCGCTCATGTTCCTCGTGCCCGGACGCCACGCCGACCGGCCCACCCTCGACATCCCCGGCACGGTCGTGGTGACCGCCGGTCTCTTCTGTGTCGTGTTCGGCCTCTCACGTGCCGAGACACGGTCTTGGGGCTCGCCTTCGGTGTGGGGCTTCCTCGTCGCGGGCGCGGTCCTGCTGGTGTTGTTCGTGATGATCGAACGGAAGGTCGCCCACCCCCTGCTGCCCATGCGGATCGTCCGCGACCGCGACCGCGGAGGCGCCTACCTGGCGGTCTTCATCGCCGGTGCCGGCATGTTCGGGATCTTCCTGTTCCTCACCTACTACATGCAGACCACCCTGGGTTACACGCCGGTCAAGACGGGCCTGGCGTTCCTGCCCATGGTCGCCGGCATCATGATCACCGCCCAGGTCTCCACGATCGTGCTGCTGCCGCGCATCGGCGCCAAGATCCCGATCGCGGCGGGCATGGTCCTCGCGGCGATCGGGCTGGTCTGGCTGACCACGATCCAGCTCGACAGCGTCTACGTCACCCATGTGATGCCGCAGCTGATCGTCTGCGGTCTGGGCATGGGCCTGATCATCGCGCCGGCCATGAACGTCGCCACGGCGGGCGTCGCCGAGCTCGACGCCGGGGTCGCCTCGGCGATGGTGAACACCTCCCAGCAGGTCGGCGGCTCCATCGGCACCGCGCTGCTGAGCACCCTGGCCAACAACGCCGCCACCGCCTTCATCGCCGGGAAGCAGCCGACCCCGCAACTGCTCGCCGAGGCGGCGCTGAAGAGCTACACGACCGCCTTCTGGTGGTCTGCGGTCATCTTCGCCGCCGGCGCGATCGCGTGCGGCCTCCTGCTGCGTCGCGGCAAGCACGAGCCCGGCATCGACAGTCCGGCGATGCTGGCCGGATAGACCTAGGACCGAAACCGACCTAGATGCCTCGTAGCGTTGCCGACATGACGCTCACCTGGTCCGCCATCAGCGCACGCCGACTCGACCGTAACGGCCTTGGGCCCACGCCTGGTTCCGACCCCGCCTCGGTCGTGGCCGCCATGTGCGGCGCGCACGCGCAGGTCCTCTCGGCGGGGGAGCACTCGATCGGCCTGCGCCTCCCCGGAAGCGTGCGGGCCGAGGTCCGATCGGCGATCTGGGACGAGCGGGCCCTGGTGAAGACACACGGCCCGCGGGGTACCGTCCATCTCCTGCCCTCGGCCGAGTTGCCCATGTGGATCGGGGCACTGGCGGGCATCCCCGATGGCCGGGTGAACGCGGGCCTCGCACCCGGGCAGGTCGACGAGATCGTCGCCGCCGTCGGCCGCGTTCTCGCCGACACCGAGCTCACCATCGACGAACTCGACGCGGCCGTCGTCGCCGAGACCGGACCCTGGGCCGGGGATCTCGTCATGCCCGGCTTCAACACGATGTGGCCGCGCTGGCGCCAGGCCCTCTCCGTCGCCGGCGCGCGAGGCGCCCTGTGCTTCGGCCCCAACCGGGGACGCAAGGTCACCTACACCGACCCGCACCGCTGGCTCCCCGGCTTCACGCCGATGCCCGCCGCACATGCCCACGCCGAACTGCTCGCCCGCTACCTGCACGCCTACGGCCCCGCCACCCCGCAGCACTTCGCGCGCTGGATCGGCGCCAAAGCCCGCTGGGCCGCCGAACTCTTCACCACGCTCGCCAGCCGCATCGAAGCCGTCGAACTCGACGGCGAGACCATGTGGGTCAACGCCGGTGACACCGACTTCGCCGACACCGCGCCCGAAGGTGTACGCCTGCTGCCCTACTTCGACGCCTACGGCATCGCCTGTCAGCCGCGCGAACGGCTCTTCCCGGGGCGAGCCTTCGAACGTGCGCTGGCACGCGGCCAGGCGGGGAACTTCCCGATCCTGCTCATCGACGGCGCGGTCGCCGGCGTGTGGCACCAGAAGCGTTCGGGACGCAAGGCGGCCGTCACCGTCGAGGCACTCGGGGAACTGACCGCACGGCAGGTCAAGGGCGTCGAGGAGCAGGTCGAGCGCAACGCTGAGTTCCACGGCGGCACGGCGACCCTGACCTTCGGCGAGATCAACGTCGGCGGCCACGCCTGACTCAGCCGCCGTTGCCCTCGCGCATCGCCCGCACGCCGGACTCGTCGCCCTCGGCGGTCAGTCCCGCGACGACCCCGTCGACGTCGGCCCGCGAACGATTCTGGTTGAGCTTGAACTTCGCCTCCACCCGGTCGATGACGACCTCGACACCGACGATCGCGCGCAACTGGCCCTCGACGAACCTCGCCGGAGCGTCCTCGACCGTCCAGGGCTTCGCCCGGCGGCCCTCGTGCTTCTCCGTGAGCCGCCGCACCAGCGACGCCAGCCACGCCGGATCGTCGTGGACCACGAGGCGGCCGTAGACGTGCGCGGTCACGTAGTTCCAGGTCGGCACCGCGCGCCCGTGCTCGGCCTTCGACGGATACCAGGTGGGGGACACGTAGAAGTCCGGTCCCCGCACGATCACCAGCGCGTCGCCGATGGCCGGTTCGCGCCACTGGTCGTTGTTGCGGGCGACGTGGCCCAACAGCGACCCGCGCTCGCCTGCGCCGGGGTCGTGCACGAAGGGGAGCAGGGTCGCGATCATCCCCCGGGCCGTCGAGGTGACCAGGTCGGCGGCGCCGTGGTTGGTGAGGAGGTCGGCGACCTCGGCCCCACCCGGGGCGAAATGTGCCGGCACGTACATCGCGGACTCCTCACGTGGGCTGCGGCGGAAGTCTGCACCAATCCCGCGACGGCGGGCAACCGCGAGTGAGCCGGGCCACGAGCCGAACGCGAAGTCCGAAAACCGCCGGTCGAGGCGCTCGCGGCGAGCCACAGTTGACCATGTGATGACCGGCGACAGCAGGTACGAGGCCGTCCGCAGCCGCGACGCGCGCTTCGACGGCGAGTTCTTCTTCGCCGTCTCCACCACCGGCATCTACTGCCGCCCGAGCTGCCCGGCCACCACGCCGAAGCGCCAGAACGTGCGCTTCTTCCCCAGCTCGGCCGCCGCGCAGGCCGACGGCTTCCGCGCCTGCCGCCGCTGCCGCCCCGACACCGCGCCCGGCTCGGCGGCCTGGGACAACCGCGCCGACGTCGTCGGCCGCGCCGTCCGGCTGATCGGCGACGGCGTCGTCGACCGCGAAGGCGTCGCCGGACTGGCCTCCCGCCTGGGCTACAGCGCCCGGCAGGTCCAGCGCCAGCTCAACGCCGAACTGGGCGCCGGACCGGTCGCGCTGGCCCGAGCCCAGCGCGCCCACACCGCCCGGGTCCTCCTCCAGACCACCGGCCTGCAGACCGCCCGCGTGGCCTTCGCCGCCGGGTTCAGCAGCGTCCGCCAGTTCAACGACACCATCCGCGAGATCTACGCCGCGACACCCAGCGAACTGCGTGCCGCCCACCTCCGCGACCGCGTCGCTCCGGGCGGCGGGATCCCACTGCGGCTCGCCTTCCGCGGCGAGTACGCGGCCGCCGAGATGTTCGACTTCCTCGCCGACCGCGCAGTCCCCGGCGTCGAGGAGGTCACCGGAGTGCGGGGCCACCGCGTCTACCGCCGCACCATGCGCCTGCCCCTGGGGTCGGGGATCGTCGAAGTCGACGAGAAGGCCGGCCGCTCCTGGCTGGAGTCCCGTCTCCACCTCGACGAGCTGCGCGACCTCACCACCGCCGCGCACCGCCTGCGCCGCCTCCTCGACCTCGACGCCGACCCGTTCACCGTCGCCGAACGGCTCTCCGGCGACCCGCGACTCGGCCCTTCGGTCGCCGCCCGGCCGGGCCTGCGCGCACCCGGCGCCGCCGACCCCGCCGAACTCGCCGTCCGCGCCCTGCTCGGTGAGGCCACGGGCACCGCCCGCGAAGCCGCGGCGGCCCTGGTCGCGGCATACGGGAGACCCCTGCCCACTCCCAAGGGCACGCTCACCCACCTCTTCCCCGAACCCGCCGTCCTCGCCGGGGCCGGACTCGCCGAACTCGCCGAACCAACGCGGCCCGCCGTGGCCGCCCTGAGCTCCGCGCTCGCCGCCGGTGACGTCCGGCTCGACGCCGGAGCCGACCGTGACCAGGCCGAGAGCGAACTCCTCGCCGTGCCCGGCGTCGGCCAGGACACCGCCGCCTACATTCGCATGCGCGCGCTCGGAGACCCCGACGTGTGGCCCGAGGGCCGCGCCGAGCTGAGTCCCTGGCGCACTTACGCGGCGCTCCACGAGGCCCGGATCGCGACGTCCGAATCCCGCCGGTAATAGGCGCCTCGACGGCACAGAATTGCACCCGTCAACCCGTTGCGAAATAGGTAAGGAACGGTGCCGTGAACGTCCACACGACAATTTCTGGTCCACTCGGTGAACTGCAGCTGACCGGCGTGAAATCATCCGGTGCGAAATACGGGATCACCCTGTCCTCGCTGTCGATGCCAGGGCAGCGCAATCCCTCCGCGCGCAGCCCCCGATCGCGCGAGGCGCCGGCCGCGTTCGCCGCCGTGACCGAGCGCGTCGAGGCCTACTTCGCCGGCGAGGCCGTCGAGTTCGACTTCGACTACAACGCCGTCGGCACCGCGTTCCAGCAGCGCGTCTGGCGCTCGCTGGAGGACATCCCGTACGGCACGACGACGACCTACGGCGCCCTCGCCGAGACCCTCGGCGTCCCGCGCGCCGACGTCCGCGCGCTCGGAGCCGCGATCGGCGCCAACCCGCTGCTGCTGGTCCGCCCCTGCCACCGCGTCATCGGCGCCGACGGCTCCATGCGCGGCTACGCCGCCGGGATCGACCGCAAGGTCGCGCTGCTCACCCTCGAAGGCGCCCTCGCGCCGACCCTCATCTGACCGCAAGGAGAACCGATGACAACCGCCGTCGAAACCCCGGCGACCTTCGAGGACCGCGTCGCGGCCACCGACTGGGCCGCCGTGAAACAGGAGACCGACGCGCACGGCTGCGCGCCCACCGGCCCCCTCCTCACCCCGGATGAGTGCCGCGAGATCACCGCCATGTACGAAGACGACCAGCGCTTCCGCGCGACGGTCGACATGGCCCGCCACCGCTTTGGCTCGGGGGAGTACCGCTACTTCCGCTACCCCTTCCCCGAGCCGCTCCAGTGGCTGCGCGAGGCCCTCTACCCGCGATTGCTGCCCATCGCCCGCGACTGGGCGGCCCGCCTCACCAGGCCCGCGCCCTGGCCCGACACGCTCGCCGAATGGCTCGACCAGTGCCACGAGGCGGGCCAGACCCGGCCGACGGGGATCCTGCTTCGCTACCGCGAGGACGACTGGAACGCCCTGCACCGCGACCTCTACGGCGACCTGGTCTTCCCCCTCCAGGTCGTCATCGGCCTCGACGTGCCCGGCGCCGACTACGAGGGGGGCGAGTTCCTGCTCGTCGAGCAGCGGCCCCGCGCCCAGTCGCGAGGCACCTCGCGGACCCTGCGGCAGGGACACGGACTGGTCTTCACCACCCGCGACCGCCCGGTCCGCTCGGCGCGCGGCTGGTCGGCCGCACCCGTCCGCCACGGCGTCAGCGCCGTCCGCTCGGGCCTGCGGCACACGCTCGGCCTGGTGTTCCATGACGCGGCCTGAACCGCGCACGTACACCCTGCTCGGCGCCGACCGGAGGCCGTACGAGAGCCCCGCGCCGGGGACTCTCGGCGGCCACCGGCGCGGCCGCCTCTACGGCCGGCTCGACTGCCCGTCGGCGGCACGCGCCATCGACAGAGGCGGCTACGTTCGCCACCGCGTCTTCTTCGCCGACGAGGCCACCGCGGTGGCCGCCGGATTCCGGCCGTGCGCGGTGTGCCTTCCGGAGAAGTACGCGCGCCGGCGCGCCGAGGGGAATTTGTGACCGGTCACCAAAAGGTCGCCCGGATTTGCGAATCCGTCCCATTTACTTCCCGGTAGCCTGCCCACCATCATTGTCCTGCCACCGCTGGTAATCGGCAGGAGAGATCAATGCAACGTCGCGTGTTCCTTCGCACCGTCACCGCCGGAGTAGGCGCCGTCGCCTTCGCCGGATCCCTCTGGCAGGACGCCGCCGGAGCCGAACCGGCGGCGCTCGCCGGTCCCTACGGGCCTCTCGGCCCGGCCGACGCCAACGGCGTCGCGCTCCCGTCGGGTTTCACCAGCCGTGTCATCGCCCGCTCCTCGCACTCCGTCGGCGGGACCATCTGGCATCCCGCGCCCGACGGCGGCGCCTGCTTCGCCGACGGGGCCGGCTGGATCTACGTGTCCAACTCGGAGGTTCCCCTCATCGGCGGAGCCTCGGCGGTGAAGTTCCGCGCCGACGGCTCGATCGACCGCGCCTACCGCATCCTCAGCGGCACCCACCTCAACTGCGCCGGCGGCGCGACCCCGTGGAACACGTGGCTTTCCTGCGAGGAGATCTTTCGCGGCCGTGTCTTCGAGACCGACCCCTACGGCAATCGCGGCGCCGTCGAGCGCAAGAAGATGGGCCGCTTCAAGCACGAGGCCGCCGCCTGCGACCCCGTCCGGCAGGTCATCTACCTGACCGAGGACGAGTCGGACGGCTGCCTCTACCGCTTCCGCCCGAACACCTGGGGCGATCTGTCCTCCGGCCGCCTGGACGTGCTCTGCGGCGCCGGTTCCGGCGTCACCTGGCAGCCGGTGCCCGATCCGGAACCCGCCGTCTTCGAGAAGCAGACCCGCCACCAGGTCTCCGCCGCGCTCCACTTCGACGGTGGCGAGGGCTGCCACTACGCCGACGGCGTCTGCTACTTCACCGCCAAGGGCGACCGCAGCGTCTGGGCCTACGACGCCGAGGCCGAGACCGTTCGCGCCGTCTACCAGGGCGGCGGGACCCTCGACGGGATCGACAACATCACCGGCACCGCCGGCGGCGACCTCTACGTCGCCGAGGACGGCGGCAACATGGAGATCAACATCATCACCCCCGACGGGACCGTCGCACCGGTCATTCGCATCGACGGGCAGAGCGAGTCGGAGATCACCGGACCCGCCTTCTCTCCCGACGGCACCCGCCTCTACTTCTCGTCCCAGCGCGGCACGAGCGGCGAGATGGCCGGCACCGGCGGCATCACGT
The DNA here is from genome assembly GCF_040655735.1 of Phytomonospora sp. NPDC050363. NCBI lineage: Bacteria > Bacillati > Actinomycetota > Actinomycetes > Micromonosporales > Micromonosporaceae > Phytomonospora > Phytomonospora sp. NPDC050363. The sequence continues at coordinate 329,570 of NZ_JBFAKK010000006.1, read as the reverse complement.
ACGAGGTCACCGGCCCGTTCCGGCACTGACAGGCCCTTCCACGGCGGGCTCCGCGCACCCCTCCCATCGAACGGACGCCCGCCGCCCTTACCGCCCAACCCTCCAATGAAGGAGACCGACCATGCAGCCACGACCTGTTCGCGGCCCGTCCCGCCTCGGCTTAATCGCCCGCGCCGCCGCCGTGCTCCTCCTCGCGGCCGCCGGCGTCACCGCGACGGCATCGGGCGCCGGCGCCGCATCCGCCGAGCGGTACGTCGCCCTCGGCGACTCGGCGGCCTCCGGACCGCTCGTCCTTCCCCAGACGCATCTCGGCTGCACCCGCTCGGGGAACAACTACGCCGGCTACGTCGCCCGCGCCCTCGGCGTCGCGGCCTTCAAGGACGTGACCTGCTCGGGCGCCGACACCACCGACTTCTACTCCCCGCAGGGCACCGACCTCGGCGACGTTCCGCCGCAGCTCGACGCGCTGTCGGCGGACACCACCCTGGTCACCGTGCACATCGGAGCCAACGACATCGACCTGCTCGACCTGGCCACCGACTGCTTCAACTGGCTCCCCGCGCCCTTCGGCGACCCCTGTGCCGACGACTACAACGAGGGCGGCCAGGACGGCTGGCGCACCGCCACCGACGGCCTCAAGCCCACGATCCGCCAGGTCGTCGCCGACGTGCGCGCCCGGGCACCGCAGGCGCGCATCTTCCTCGTGGGATACGCCACCTACATGCCCAAGAACGGCTGCTATCCCACCGTCCCCGTACAGGGCGGCGACGCCAACTACATCCGCACCACCCTCACCTACTTCAACGCCATGCTCCGCTCGGCCGCGAGCGAGTCCGGCGCCGGATACGTCGACCTCCAGACCCCCAGTGAAGGCCACGACGCCTGCAAGCCGCCCGGGACCCGCTGGGTCGAGCCCTACATCCCCGGCTCGATCGCCGCGCCCTTCCACCCCAACCGGGTCGGCATGGAGAACTACTCCCGGGCCGTGCTCGCGACCATCGCCTGACGCGCCTCAGCGCCGCCCGCCGGCCAGGACCCGGCGGGCGGCCAGCGCGGCCCCGATCCGCTGTAGGTCGGCCGGATCGGCCGCGTCGAGGCCCGTCAGGCACGCCACGCGCCGCAGCCGGTAGTCGACGGTGTTGGGATGGACGTGCAGGGCCGCGGCGGTGCGACGGCGGTCGAGGCCGTTGCCCAGGTGCACCTCGACGGTCCGAAGCAGCCCCGGACTGCCGGCGAGCGGGTCGAGCAGGCCGGCGAGCTCACCGGTCGCCACGCTCGGGCGGGTGAGCTGGTACTCCAGCAGCACATCGGACAGCCGGTACAGCCCGGGTGGTCGCGCGAAGGAGCGGGCCACGTCGAGGATCTCCTGTGTGAGCGTGACCGCGGCCGGGATCCCTGCGGGCGCGGCGGTCTCGGCGGCGGAGCGGACGTCGGCGCCGGCCGCCCGCGACATGTCGCGCACCAGCTCACCGGCGGCGTCCCAGTCCACCGCGCAGTCACCTAGCGGCACGAGCGCCAGACCACCGGTCGCGTCGAAGGCGGTCAGCGCGGGTTCGGACGCGAAGGCGTCGAGGGTCGCGGTCGCCCGGTGCAGCTTGCGCCTTCCGGCGACGGCCGAGGCGGTGCCCGGCCGGTCCTCGTCGGGATGCGGGGCGATCTCGACGGTCAGGACCAGGTAGCGCGAGGAGATCCGCACACCCGCCGACGGGCCCGCCGTCGCCGGGTCGTCGCCGTTGAGCAGCGCGGTCAGGACGGCGTGCCGGGCGTGCTGCTCCTGGCTGAGCATCCGCTCGCGCTCCTCCAGGTAGGCGTCGCACACCGCCGAGGTCACCGCCTGGGTGTAGACCAGGATGAGACTGCTGGCGGCGGTCACGTCCTCGAGGTCACCGGGTGCGGGATCGCCGAAGAGGTGGTCCCAGACGCGCCGGGCGCCCACGTGGTAGGCGGTCAGTAACGCGTTGAGCGGAACACCCTCCTGCGCCCGCCGGGCGGCCGAGCTGCGCAGTGGGGCGAGTTCGGCCTCCGTCGGGGCGCGGCGGTCGCGAAAGACGCCGGCGATCATGGACAGGTTGTGCGCGGTGATGCGGGTGATGTCGCCGGTTATCTCCTCGTGCGGGAGCTGGCGGTACATCGGGATCTCCTCGACGAAGCCGGCGACGAGGCTGCGTGCCAGGGACAGCCGTTGCCGTTCGACGAGCAGGTGGAGGGGCCGGTTTCCCAGCGAGAGCGGACGCACGTCCGCGGAGCGTTGGGGCATGAGGTGCTCCGTTCTGAGGGTACGAGCTACCCTCGTCGATCATCACTGACCCGCCCGGCGTCGACCTGCCCGTATTCTGCCTCCCGCCACTCCCGGTCGCAAGGACGCGGCCGCCCGTCACCGCGTCAGGAGCGCCCATGGCCTTCGCCCACGACTTCCCCTTCGATCCCGCCTACGGCCACGACGTGGAACGGCTGCTGGAGGTCGGCGCGCCCGCCGGGCCGCCCGACTTCGACGAGTTCTGGCGCGGCCTCGCCGGCGCCGCGGCCCAGGTCGACGTCGCCGCCGAACTGGGACCGGTGGAGGGCGAGGTCGGGGGAGTGCGGATCCACTCGGTGGGGTTCACGAGCCTGGGCGGCGTGCGGATCGGCGGGTGGCTGACCCTGCCGGCCGACGGGGTGGTCGAGCACGGCCTTGTCGTCGGGCACGGATACGGCGGTCGCGGTGAACCGGACATCCGCCTGCCGCTCGACCGCGTGGCGGCGATCTTCCCCTGCCTGCGCGGGATGTGGCGCCGCGGCCGGGTCCCGGGCATCCCCGAGGTCGCGGCCGAGCACGTCCTGCACGGGATCGAGTCGCGGGAGACCTACGTGCACGGTGGCTGCGCCGCCGACGTGTGGTGCGCCGCGACCGCCCTCACCACGCTGATCCCCGAGACCGCCGGATCCCTCGGCTACCTCGGGAGCAGTTTCGGCGGCGGGATCGGCGCCCTCGCCCTGCCGTGGGACCGGCGCTTCGCCGCGGCTCACCTCGACGTGCCGAGCTTCGGCAACCATCCCCTGCGCGTCACGCTGCCCTGCGTCGGCAGCGGCGACGCCGTCACCGCCCGCCACCGGCGACACCCCGAAGTGCTCGACGTGCTCGCCTACTTCGACGCGGCCACCGCCGCTTCCCGGATCACCATGCCGGTGCAGGTCGGCGCGGCCCTGTTCGATCCCGCCGTGCCACCGCCGGGACAGTTCGCCGTGTACAACGCCCTCGGCGGGGACAAACGACTCCACGTGCTGCCCGCCGGGCACTTCCCCCACAAGGGCGAGGCCGAGGCGGGGGAGGCCCTCTTCGCCGCACAGCGGGAGTTCTTCGCGAGCGTGATGGGGGAGTAGACGGGGATACTTCGCCTGACCGCCTCGTCGCCACCCAGGAGCACCCGTGCCCGCAGAAGACCCCGCAGACCCCCGCCCGCTCAAAGTGCTGGCCACCCTTCGACCGGGCACCGTGCCGACGGCGATGTTCGTGCTGGCCCTCGCCGCCCTCATCGCCGGGCACATGACGAACGACGCCGGCGGCATCTGGTGGGGAGACATCCTGATCGCCCTCGCCGCGGTCGCCGGCGGGCCGATCCTCCTTCGCGGATGGCGACTGCTGGAAGTCACCACCTGGGATCTCCGATTCGCCCAAGTCGGTACATTCGGTGCTGCAACGATCCTCTGGCAGGACATCGCCTCCGTGACCGTCACCCGCCGCATGATCGTGGTCCGAACCCATTTCGGCACCGCTCGCCGCATGGCTCCCTGGCTCGGCGGTTCGACGGCGGCCCTCGCCCTCGGGGCGCTCCTCGCCGAAGCGGCCGTGCACGAGGTGCCGGTCCACTTCGCTCCCGTGCCGACCGGACCCGACCGATGAGGTCGGCCCTCGACGTTTCGCCGCGTGCCGCCCGACCGTCGTACCCACGACGTACCTTGATCGCATGTGCAGAAACATCCACCGCCTCTACAACATCGACCCGCCGGTCACCGACGAGGAGGTCCATGACGCGGCCCTCCAGTACGTCCGCAAGGTGAGCGGCTCGAGCAAACCCTCCGCCGCCAACCAGGAGGCCTTCGAGCAGGCGGTCACGGCCGTCGCCGAAGCCACGTCGGCCCTGCTCGCCGCCCTGGTCAGCCCCGCCCCGCCGCTGTCGCGCGAGGAGATGGCAGCCAAGGCCAAGGCTCGCTCCGAGCGCAGATTCGGGGCACCGGCGAGCTAGCCGGGAGTCGAGACGGGCAGCCGCTTCGGGTCGTCGACGGGCAGCACCGGCACCCCGCCGGGCTGGTCGATCGCGCCGAACAACGCGACCGTCGAAGGGTCCGACTCCGGTCGCGTGCCCTCCGTGTGCGCCAGATACTCGATCATGAACGCGCGCAGCGGCACCGCCGAGACCGTCCCCGCGCCCTCGCCCATGAGCTCGGGGTCGATGTGCAGGACCAGCAGGAGCATCCCGAACATCCGTTCGCCCCCCGGCGCGAGCGCCGGCTGGAAGTACGGCAGGTCGAGCGCCATCGCCCCGAAGCGCGCGTAGAAGCGCAGCCGCGCCAGCGGGTCCCCGTGCGCGTCGCTGCCACCATGCGCCTCGGGATGCTCGACCTCGGCGAGGATCAGGCACGGCCGGTGCGACACGCGCCAGTCGTCGAGGACATGGCCCAGCAGCTGCCGCCCCACGCCCGTGCCACGCTGCGAGGACAGCACCGCGAGATGGCTCAGCAACTGCACCCGCGCCTGCGGCGACCAATGCCCGACCGCCGCGGCCACCGGCCGCTTCCCGGCGTCGAGCACCGCCGACACCACGGTCCGGCCCTCGGCGACCTCGGCGCGCAACGAGTCCAGCGGCTCCAGCTCCGCGGGCGGAAAACTCGGGCTCAGGACATCGCGGTGGACGGCGTCGAGCAGAGGGCCGGGGCCGTCGAGATCGATGAGTCTCATGAAGCGGACATTAGACGCGGGCGGATCGAAGATCAGCCGCTTGGCCGCAGGAGGTCCTCCAATTCGCCGAGCAAGGTCGACACCGACGTGGCCGGATCGGACGAGCCGCGGTCGACGACACGAACGAAGGCGTCGCACCATCTGACCATGGTGTCGCGATCGTAGAGATCGGTGGAGAACTCGACCGCGCCGCCGATCCTTCCCGCCTCCGGAGCGACCAGGAACACGAAATCACGTCGCGCCGTCTCCAGCGCGAGGTCTATGACCTGCGTGCGCAACCCCGGCAGCTCGAGCGCCGGAACCGGGGGGTTGACCGTCAGCAGCGCCGTGGCGACCGGTGCAGGAGCGCCGAAGGTCCAGTTCGCGTCGAGCGCGCCGAGGATCTGCGGAAAGGGCACTGGCTGATGCCCGAGACCTGAGAGGAACGACCTGTGCACCGCGGTGACCAGCTCGCCGAACGAGTCGACGGCGGATACATCGACGCGTGTCGGCATCAAGCTGGCGAAAAAGCCCACGAGCGCCTCGTGCTCCCGCCTCTCACGGTGCGCGTACGGCCCGGCGAGCACGATGTCGCGTTCCCCGGTGAGGGCGGCGGTGAGCAGCGCGAATCCTGCGGACAAGACCGGGTGCGTTGTTGTCCGCAGTGCCGAGGCCAGCTCGCCGATCCGATCGACGACCTCGGTGGGGAATGCGAAGGTGTACTCGTCGCCGGCCGTGCTCACGAGAGCCGAGCGCGGATGGTCGGTCGGGTGCAGGAGCCGCGCGGGCGCACCGGCGAGCTCTCGGCGCCAGTAGTCGAGCAGTGGCGCCGCGAGTGCCTCCCCCGCTCGCTGGTCACGCGCGTAAGCCGCGTACGTGGCCATCGGTTCGCGCTCGTCCTCTGTGCGGCCTTCGATGGCCGCCCGGTACCGTTCGCCGATCTCCCGGGCCACGTTCAGTACCGACCACCCGTCAATGACGAGATGCTGGGCGGCGAGTAGCAATACCCGCTTGTTCTCGGCCGTCTTCGCGAGCCTGGCGCGGAGCAAGGGCGGGGACAGTAGGTCGTGCGGTTCCCGTCCCCACCTCACGCACCAGGCGTCGACAGAGTCCGGTGGGACCTCCTCGATCGGCAGTGAGAAGCGCCGGTGACGTAGGACTTCCTGGCGGCCCACACCGTCCCGTTCGACGATTCGTGTGCGAAGAGCGCCATGCCCGGCGATGACGCCGTCGATGGCGGTCTCCAGCGCGACGGTGTCAAGCGGGCCTTCGATGTCGACCCGCAACGCGATCTGCGTGGATGCCGGATTGTCCCTCAGCGCCATGGCCGCCCACATCTGCTCCTGCTGGAAACTCAGCGGCGCGCTGTCCTCGACCTCGTCGGCCTCCTCGACCCCACCGCCCAGCGCGGCCGCCAGTCCCCGCACGGTCGGCGTGTCGAAGATCTTCACCACCGGGACCTCGATGCCGAGTTCGTCCTGGATCCGGTTGGCCGTGCGAATGGCCCCCAGTGAATGCCCGCCCAGATCGAAGAACGACACGTCCACCGGGATCTCGGGCAGTCCCAGTTCGGCGCACCAGATCTCGCCGATCGCCTCCTCCAGCTTGCTCGCCGGCCTCGATGCCGGCCGGGCCACCACGGCCGCCGCCGTCGGCGCCGGAAGCCGGTCGCGGTCTACCTTTCCGTTCGCGCTCAGCGCGATCTCCTCGGGGAAAGACCACAGCTCGGGAACCAGATACGACGGCAACCGCTCGGCCAGCGTCTCCGCCAGGGCTTCGGCGGTGAGCCCTCGCTCGCCGACCACGTACGCGGCGAGCCGCGTCTCACCACGCTCCTCGACGTCGACCACCGCGACCTGCCGAACGCCGTCGACCGCCGCCAGCGCGGCCTCGACCTCTCCCGGCTCGACGCGGTTGCCGCGAATGGAGACCTGCCCGTCCACGCGGCCGCGGAAGTCCACGGCACCATCGGGAGTGACCGCGACCAGGTCACCGGTTCGGTAAACGAGCCCGTCGCCGGCAGGGTCGGGGGTGAAGGACACCGCCGTGGCCTCCTCGTCGCCGAGGTATCCCAGCGCGACGCCCGTCCCGGCGACCCAGAGCTCGCCCTCGGCACCGCGCGGAACGGACCGGCCGGCGCGATCGACCACGTACAACCGGTTCCCGTCGATGGGCCGGCCGATATCGGGAGCCTTGGACCCGTGAGGCGACACGACTCCAGCTGTGGTGACGATCGCGTTCTCCGTCGGACCGTACTCGTTCACCACGGTGGGAGAGGACGCCGGCGGGCGTCGCAGCAGTCGGCTTCCACCCGTGACGAGGCATCGGACACGGTGCCCCTGCGGCAACTCCTCGGTGAACAGCTCCTCCATGAGAGCCGTCGGCAGTGTCGCCACCGTGACCCCCTCAGCGCGCCACCACCGGGCGAGTCCACGAGGGTCCGTGCGGAGATGATCGGGCGCCTGGCGCAACGTGGCGCCGGACACCAAGGTCGGGTAGATCTCGGCCAGGTTGGCGTCGAAGCCCAGACCCAGATGGTGACCCACGACGTCGGTGACGCTCAGTTCAGTCGTGGCCGCACGCCACCGGACGGTGTTGGCCACCGCCCGGTGCGGCACCAGTACCGCTTTCGGTCGGCCGCTCGAACCCGAGGTGAAGATGCAGTAGGCGGCCGCCTCGGCATCGACCTCGACCGCCTCCACAGGCGCTTGCGGGAGAGGGCCTTCGACGTCCAGCGCGAAGGCCGCACCCAGATCGGCGCCGATGACTCCCCGCGCGCCGCAGGCCGCGACGAGCATGCGGAGCCGCTCCGGCGGCGACTGCGGATCGAGAGGCAGGAACGCCGCGCCCCGCCGCATCACCGCGAGCTGTGCGGCGACGAGGACCGGACTCCGCTCCAGGCAGACCGCGACGATGTCACCCGCGCCGACGCCCTCGGCATGGAGCATCGAGGCGATGGCGTCGGCGCGCTCGCCCAGTTCACGATAGGTCCAGCGGACCTCATCGTCGGCGACCGCGATGCGGTCGCCGTGCTCGGCGATGCTGCGCGCGACCAGGCCGTGCAGGGTCGCCCCGTCCACGATGGCGGGCGGACCTTCGAGGACGGGAACGAGCTCTGCGTCACTACGGCGCCCCAAGTCCCCGTCCGGATCCTCCACACCCGCCGCCAGCGTCTCCTCGAACGCGGCGAACAGCCCGCGCACGGTCTCCTCGTCGTAGACGTCCGTGCGGTACTCGACGTGCCAGCGCACGGTCTCGTCACAGGAGACGTAGACCGTCAGGTCCGCGGGCGCCTTGCTGAGGCCGACCGGTAGCCGGGTCGCCGTGACTCCGGGGAAGTCGAAGCCGAAGGTCGCGCTGTTGGAGTACTCGACGGCGATGTCGAACAGGGCTCCGCGACCGGGCCGGCGCGGCGGGTTCACCGCGCGCACGATCTCGTCGAAGGGCACGGCGTGGTCGACGGCTTCGGCGGTGAGGTCGGCGACGCGGGCCGTGAGGTCCCGAAACGACGTCGCTCCGCGCAGGTCGAGCCGCAGTGGGACGGTCTCGACCATGAAGCCGAACACCGCCTCCGACCGCTCGTCGCGGCCGGCGACGCCGGTGCCCAGGACGAAGTCCTCCCGGCCGGTTCGCTGTCGCAGCGCGGCGGCGAGGCCGGTGATCAGAACGGTGAACAGCGTGACGCGGTTGCGGCGCCCGTAGGCGATGACCCGCTCCGTGGCGGCGGATGAGAGGTCGAGGAAGAGACTGCGGCCCGAGTCCGACGGCGACTCCGGCCGCGCGCGACCGGTGGGCAGGTCGAGCGGAGGAGGCGCATCGCCGAGACGTTCCCGCCAGTACGCGAGCGCGCCGGGAGCGGTCGGCTCGCCATCGCGCTCGCGGGCGAGATCGGCATAGGTCGTGTCGGGCGTTGGCAGCGCGGCCGCACTCCCGGTGACCTCCGCGCGGTAGAGCTCGCCGAGTTCGCGGGCGAAGATCCCGTAGGACCAGCCGTCGGCGGTGATGTGGTGGAACACGCAGACGAACACGTGCCGCTCCGGTCCGAAACGCAGGAGCCGGAAAGCCGACACGGGCCCTTCGGCGAGGTCGAAGACCCTGCGGCTCTCGGCCGACATGACCCCTTCGACGGCGCCGGCCTCGGTGTCGGCCGCGTGTTCGGTCACCGTGAGGTCGACGGTCGTCCGGGGGCGCACGAACTGGCGCGGTTCCCCGTCGGCTTCGCCGTAGACCGTCCGCAGGGTCGCGTGGCGGTCGGTGAAGCGCTGGAGCGCGTTTCGCAGCGCCCCGGCGTCGAGGGGACCGTCCAGTCGGACGGCCGCGGCCTCGTTGTAGCCGGTGCCACCGGGGGAGATCCGGTCCACCGTCCACAAGCGACGCTGTCCGGGCGACATGGGCGCCACCTCCGTGGCGGCCTGCGCCTCCACGAGGAACGAACGGCGGAGCGCGTCGAGGTGCGGCAGTCCCGCGGCCACCTCGGCGGCGGTGAGGCCGAAGTCGATGAAGGCGGCGATCTCGTCGGCGCCGGCGTCCTTGACGGCCCGGACGATCGCCTCGGCCCGCTCGGGGCTGCCGATCAGCGCGCGTTCGGCGCAGTACCGCTCGTAGGCGCGCTCCAGCATGAAGCGCAGGTCGTCGGCGGGAGTGTTCTCGAAGTCGATGCTCATGCCGAGGCTGTTGGCGACCTGCCCGAGCAGTGAGAGGGAGGACTTCAGGTAAGCGCAGAACGGTTCGAACGCCGCGCGCCTCGCCTCGGCGTCGTCGGGTCCGAGGTGAGTGTGGAGCAGCACGACGACACGTCCGGCGTCCGGGTCGAGGCCGTTCTCGGCGCGGGTCGCGCGGTAGAGCGCGATGTTGGCGGCCAGCGCGTCGACGTCCTGGGTCATGAGGTTGGTGATCACACCGAGGTCGGCCGCGGCGGCCTGCCGGTAGCTGTCGGGGTTGCCGACGATCGCGGTGAACATCGGCGGCCGTTCCTGTACCGGCCTGGGGAACAGGCGGACCTCGATGTCCTCTCCCGTCCCCGAGCGGCCGGTCACCGACCCGCCCGCCCACAGCTCCCGGACGGTGGCCAGGTTCTCGTACATCACCGCCTTGTGGCGACCGAAGTTCTCCGGTGCGAGGACGAAGTCCTGCGCGCTCCACCCTGGGGCCACGCCGATGCCGACGCGCCCGCCCGAGAGGTTGTCCACCATGGACCATTCCTCGGCGACCCGGATCGGGTTGTGCAGGGGCAGCACCACCGAACCGGCGTTGAGCCGGATGCGCGTCGTCTGCGCGGCGATCGCCGAGGCGAGCACCGACGGGTTGGGGAAGATCCCGCCGAAAGAGTGGAAGTGCCGCTCGGGCATCCACACCGAGTGGAAGCCTTCGGTATCGGCGAAGCGGGCCGCGTCGAGGATGTGCCGGTAGGCGCCGGCGCGTCCTTCGGGATAGTCGCCGAAGAAGTAGAGGCCGAAGTCGATCAGGGCCTCTCCGGTGGCCGGTGCTGCCCTCGTCACCGGCACCGCGGTGGGCTCCGGGACCGTCTCGATGACCGGTGCGACGACCGACTCCGGCCGTACCGGCCCGCCGAGTAGTCGCAGCTGCTCCTCCATCAAGGCGAGCTGCCGATGGATGATCCCCTCGACCCCGTCACCGGCGGGCCCTGCGACGGGCGCCGGGACCCCGCTCACCACCGGCTCCGCCACCGCGACCGATGCGGAGACCGGCGGAACACCGACCGGTTCCATACGGCTCGCCACGGCCCCGGCCAGTTTCCCGGGCGTGTTCAGCTCACCGAACAGTTCCCGCATCGGGATCCGCACGCCGTACTCGTCGCCGACCCGGCGGGTGAGGTTGATCAGCGACAACGAGTCGGCGCCCAGTTCGACGAAGTCGTCGCCGGCCGCGACCCCGCCCGGCTCGGCGCCGAGAAGTTCGGCGGTGACCTCGACGATCCGGTCCAGCACCGGCCCCGGCGCGGTTGCGACCGGCACCGCCACAGCGTGCTCCGCTTCCTTTGCCGCGGGCTCGACCCAGTGCCGGTGGGGACGGAACGGGTAAGCCGGTAGCGGAACGCGACGGCCCCGCTGGAGCGCCGTCCAGTCGAGGTCCGCGCCGGCCGCGTAGAGCCCGGCCGCCGCGCGCATGACCGCGTCGACCTGCTCCACACCCCGCCGCTGCGTGGCGATCCACCGGGCGGAGGCGTCGTGACGGCGGCCGATGCCGGTCAGCACCGCATCGGAGCCGACCTCAAGGAAGCACGCGCGATCGGTACCCGCGAGAGTGTCCAGGGCCGCGTCGAAACGGACCGTCGCCCGCGCCTGAGCGCGCACATAGGCGGCGTCGGGGGCCCATCCCGGGGCGCGGACCTTCCCGTCGACGCTGCTCACGAATGGCACCGCGACCGGTTTGAACACGACCGACGCGGCGAGTTCGGCGAGATCGCCGAGCACCGGCTCGACGAGCCGCGTGTGGAACGCGCGGGTCACCGCCAGCCGCCGGTACGACACGTCGAGGCCCGCGCAGAGCTTCTCGGCGTCGTCGACGGCCTTCGACGGACCGCCCAGGGTGAACTGCTCGGCCCCGTTGACGACCGCCAGCTCCAGGCCGGGCAGGCTCTCCAGCAGCGAGTCGACCACCGCGCGCTCGGCCAGCACCGCCAGCATCGCGCCTTCGGCGCCCGAGCGCCGCATGAGCCGCCCACGACCGGCGGCGAGCCGGACGGCGTCCTCCACCGTCAAGGCCCCCGCCGCGACGAGCGCGGCGAACTCGCCGACGCTGTGCCCGCAGACATGACCCGGCCGCAACCCGGCCGCCGTCCACAGCGCGGTCATCGCGCACTGCACGGCCACGATCGCCGGCTGCGCCAACTCGGTGGTCCACTCGGTGTTCGGGTCCACCATGGCGGCGCGGATGTCGGCACCCGCCGACCGCGCCGCCTCGGCCGCGCGGTCGAAGACCTCCGCGAAGGCGGGGAAGCGCTCCGACAGCGCGTCGACAGGCTCGGGGTCGGCGCCCTGCCCGGTGAAGGTGAAGACGAGCGCGCCCGCCTGCTCGTGACCGGCGGCCAGCCGGGGCCCGCTCCTCCCCGCGAGATGCCGGTCGAGTTCGGCCGCCAGCCCGGCGGCGTCGGATCCGGTCACCGCGAGCCGGTGGCGCAGGTGGCGTCGGCCGAGAGCCGCGGTGGCGGCGACATCGCCGAGGACAGCGCCGGGCCCGGCTCTCAGGAAGTCGCGCGTGCTCACGGCGAGGTCGGCGAGGGACTCGGCATCGGCCGCGGACAGGGGAAGCACCACCGGTCCGGCTTCGGCCGCGCCGGGAGGAAGAGCGCCGGGCTCCTCGACGATCACGTGCGCGTTCGTGCCGCCGACGCCCAGCGCGGTCACCGCCGCCCGGCGCGGACCCGTTCCCCGCCACGGCTCGGGAGCCGTCGGAATCCGGAAACCGGCCGGCTCCAACCCGAGCGCGGGATTCGGCCGCCGGTAGTTGATCTGCGGCGGGATCTCGCCGTCCCGGACCACCAGCAGCGCCTTGATCAGTCCCGCCATCCCCGAGCAGCTGTCGAGATGACCGATATTGGCCTTCACCGACCCCAGAACCGTTCCGGCCCCGTAGACCTTCGCCAGCGCCCCGACCTCGATCGGGTCCCCGACCAGGGTGCCCGTACCGTGCGCCTCGACGTACCCGACCCCGGTCGCCTCGATCCCGGCGGCGCTCAGGGCAGCCCGCATCACTTCGACCTGCCCGGACTCACTCGGCGCGGTGAACCCGACCTTCCCGGCACCGTCGTTGTTGACCGCCGTGCCGACGATGATCCCGTGAATCGTGTCGCCGTCGGCGAGCGCTTTCGCGTAGGGCTTCAGGACGACCGCCGCGACCCCGTTCCCGCCGACGGTCCCGTCGGCGTCGGCGTCGAAGGGACGGCAGCGGCCTGCCGCCGACAGGATCGACCCCTCGGCGTGGCGGTAGGCCGTCAGCTGCGGGACGTGCACCGCCGAGGCCCCCGCGACGGCGATCTCGGACTCGCCCGACAGCAGTGAGCGCACCGCCATGTGCACCGCGACAAGCGATGTGGAGCACGCCGTCTGGACGTTCACCGCGGGTCCGGTCAACCCGAGCCGGTAGGCGGCTCTCGTGGCCAGGAAGTCCGGCTGGTTGCCGACGGCGATCGCGACCGCGTCGAGCGGGTCGGCCTCGTCGACGGCACCGGAGAGGTTGTTGCGCAGGTACGTGTGGTGCGGGTACAGGTTCATGCCACTGCCCGCGAACAGGCCGATCCGCCTCTCACCACCGGCGTACCCGGCGTGTTCGAGCGCGTGATGGGCGCACTCGGCGAACAGCCGCTGCTGCGGGTCGGTGAGCGCGGCCTCCTTGGCGCTCATGCCGAAGAAGCGGTGGTCGAAGGCCTCGACACCGTCGAGCGCGCCGGTCGCCCCGACCCGGCCAGGACCACGGGGAACGCCATTCGCGGCGAGTTCACCGTCGGCATAGGTGATGACACTGTCGACCCCGGCGAGCAGGTTCGCCCAGAACTCGCCGACGTCACGCGCGCCCGGGAACCGAGCCGCCATCCCGATCACGGCGATGCGCGAGTCGGGCGCGCCGACCGGTTCCGGCTCCACGATCGCCTTGGGGACAGGACCGCCGGCCAGATGGGAGGCCAACGCCTCGGCCGTCGGATGGGCGTACAAAGCGGTGATCGGCACCTCGCGGCCCAGCACCTCGGTGAGCCGAACCCGGACCCGTGCGAGCTGCAGCGACCCCAGACCGAGCTCGTGGAACGGTCGGCCGCGCTCGAACGGCGGCGGCACGAACTCCGACAGCACCGCCGACACCGCCTCGGCCACGGGGACACCGGGCTCGTCGAAACCACCGGCGACGAATCGTTCACGCAGCTTGAGGCGCTGCAACTTCCCTGAACTCGTTCGTGGGAACTCCGCCTCCGCGACGGCGACGACGCGCGCGACCAGCAGCCGCAGGCGCTCGCCGACCGTCGCCCTGACGCGCGCGGCGACGTCGGCGGGGTCGTACCCGGGCTCTGGCGTGCAGAAGACGACCAGGTCCTCGGTGCCGGTGCCGTCGTTGGGGATCCCGCAGGCCACGACGTGACCGGCCAGTACCCCGGGCACGGTCGCGGCCTGCTCGATGTCGTGGCAGTAGTGGTTGTTCCCGTTGAGGATGAGCAGATCCTTGGCCCGCCCGGCGATGGTGATCTCGCCGTTCGCCATGAAGGCGAGGTCGCCGGTGTCGAACCAGCCGTCCTCGCTGAACACCTCGGCATCGGCGGCCGGATCGTCGAGATAGCCGGTGGTGATCCGCTCCGACCGAAGCTGGAGGCGGCCGACGTGGTCCTCGGACAGCACCGTGCCGTCCGGTCCGACGATGCGGAAGGACGCGCCGGGTGAGGGCGGCCCGACGCTGAGCAGGGTGGCGACATCGGGTCCGTCCTCGTTGACCCGTTCCAGTCGCCCGCCGAGGCTTTCGCGGCGAACACGATGGATTCGGTCCGGGCGCACGGCGGCGAAACTAATGGCCGTCGTCGTCTCGGCCATGCCCCAGGCGGTGGTGAAGGCGTCCTCGCGCAGCCCCGAGGGCGCGGTGGCCGCGAAGAAGTCGCGCATCGTCGCCGGGGAGACCTGCTCCCCGCCGCTGACCAGGGATCGAAGGCGATCGAGCCGCCATCGGGGCTCGCCGAGCGCCGCGACGGCCTCGGTGACCTGACGATAGGCGAAGTTCGGTGCCCACGAGTGCGTGACCGCGTACTCGTCGAGGAGGTCGAGCCAGCGCGCCGGCGAGCCGATGACCAGCTCGGTGTGGACGTGCGTCACGTCGGCGCCGTTCCAGAGCCCGGCGACCGGATACAGCAGCAGGCCTCCGGAGTGGTCGAGTGGCATCCAGTTGAGCAGTGCGCTCTCGGAGTCCACACCGAGGTCCTCGCGAACGCCGACGGCGAGCTGGACCAGTCCCTTGTGGGTGAGCGGGATGACCTTCGCCTTCGCGGTGCTGCCCGAGGAGAGCTGGTAGAGGGCCACATCGGACGGTCGCGGCCGGTGCAACTCCATGGCGGGCTCGCCTGCCAGGAGTGCGGCGGTGTCGAGCAGTTCCCAGTCCGGGCGCAGCCGGTGGAGCGGGGTGCCCTCGGCGCCGACGACTGGTGGCCCGCCGAGCTTGGCGGAGGTGTGCACGAGTTTCTCGAAACCGGGATCGCCTTCCTCCCAGAGGATCGGGCGGGCGACCACGGTGGGCACGATCCCGCCGAGGAGGCAGCCCCAGAACACCGGGAAGAAATCCGCGGCCGGCGGGACCACGCAGATCAGCCGGTCACCGGGGCCGAGCCCGGCCGCGCGCAGGGCGGTCAGCGTCCTCCGCGCCGCCTCCAGCAGTTCGGGGTAGGTGCGCCGGGTGGTGGCGGCCTCCCCGATGATCCGCAGCCCGTTGCCGGGATGCCTTTCGGCGGCGAGGATCAGGGCGTCGGCGAGGGTGGGCGCCTCCCCGGTCGCTAGTGGAACGTGGCGGCCTTGGCTGAGCGCGGGCCGGACGGAAGGGATCATGACGGGGATCCGATCGGTGAGGCGGAGCGTTGACAGGAACGGCGGGCGGATCAGTGGGGGATCAGCGGGCGGTTCGGGCCGCGCGGACCCGGTGGATGATCAGGAGCAGGAAGAACACCGCCGCGGCGGCGGGCACGACGTGTCCGGCGGCGATCACCGGTAGGGGGTGGAAGGACTCCATCGCGGCGGCGGCGAGCACCGAGCCGAGGCCCATGCCCGCGTACTGGGTCATCGCGGCGAAGCCGAGCAGGTGCGTGCGCCGGCCGGCGTCGGCGGCTTGAAGCCTTGAGGTGTAGGCGATCTCGGTGACACCGTCGGCGAGACCCGCGGCCACCGCGACCGGGATCAGCACGGCGGTCGGCAGGCCGGTGAAGGCCAGCACGAAGAACGCGGACATGGCGCACGTGCCGATGGCGAAGAGCGGTTCGGGGCGGGAGGCGATGACGTCGCGCAAGCGCCCCGGCATCCGCCCGGCGGCGAGGGTGCCGACCGCCCAGGCGGTGGTGAAGACCGACGCGAAGGCGGCGGGGTTCTCGGGGGCGGTGAGGGTCGCGTAGATCGGCAGCCCCACGTTGTGCGCCGCCGAGCCGAAGGCGTCGAGGGTCCGCACCGAGACCATCCAGGCGAGAACCGGTGCCGCTCCCAAGGCCAGCAGCGCGACCCGCGTCGATCCCCAGGGCGTGGTCACGGCGGGCGCTTCGCCGTCACCGGCGCCGACGCGCCCCAGCGCGACACGGGAGACCAGCAGCGCCGACAGCGTGAAGGTCGCGGCGTCGATGGCGAACGCCGCCCGGGAGTCCCACAGCAGCAGCACGACTCCCGAGGCGGCGAAGCCCAGGAGTGTCGCGCCGGAGCGGAAGGAGACCATGATGCCGTTGGCGCGGACCCGGTTCTCCTGCCCGACGAGGTCGGGCACCGCCGAGCGCGCGGCGACGTTCCACACGGTCGGACCAGCGCCGAGCAGCACCGCCAGCACGTAGAGCAGTGCACCGCCCCAGTCCGCCGGCGCCAGCACGATGACGAGGAGACCCGCCGCCGAGGCCAGGTCGCAGGCCATCATGAGCGTCCGGCGCGGCAGGCGGGCGGCGAGCACGCCGGCCAAGGGGCCGGCGAGGAAACCCGAGCCCAGCCGAAGGGCCATGAACAGGCCCGTCATCAGCGCCGAACCGGTGACTTCGAGGGCATAGAGCCCAAGGACCACCATGTTGAGAAAACTGCCGAAGGCCGAGATCCCCGAGGCCGCCGCCAGCAGACGTAGCTGCGTCCACTGTGGCGTGACGCACGTAGCGGTCGACGCGCGTTCGGGCATGCGTTCTCCAGTTATGAAGGAGCACCGGGCATTGTGGACGGTGGAGATCAACAGAATGCCACACCCGTGGCCGTCGCGAAAGTGTCCGTACGCTGTGCGTTCGCTCGGAAACAGGTGGCCATTCTCCCGGTGCTCGGCTCACTCAGCGCGCGTCGAGCGACTCCAGCAGGCGCTGCGCCTCGGCGGTCTGGGTGTCGTCGAGCAGCCGCGACTTCTCCGCCGCGATGAGCAGGTGCTCGCGGGCCTCTTCGGCGGGTCCGTGCCGGGAGAGGAAGGCTCCCATGCGCAGCCGGGCCGTGGCGATCAGCCGGTTGTCGTTGCGGGTGTGCACCAGTCGCAGCGCCTGAAGGTAGTGGCGTCTCGCCAGGTCGAGTTCATGGCGGGCCTCGTGCACCTGTCCCAGTGCGATCTCCACATAGGACCGGCAGAGGTCGGCGCCGATCCCGGTGAGCAGGGTCCGGGCCTGGTGCAGGGGCGCGATGGCGGCGTCGAGGCGGCCGGTGTGCAGGAACAGGTTTCCCTGGTGCCGCAGGAGAGTGGCCTCCAGCTGGGGGAGCCGGCCGCTCGGCGGGACGTTGCGCAGGGCATCGGCGACGGTCTGCGCGGCGTCGTCGTAGCGGCCGTTCTCCAGTTCGAGACCGGTGAGGATCGCATACGACCACAGCGCGTCCTGGGTCTGCCCGGTGGCGCCGGCGATGGAGATGGCGATCCGGAAGGAGGTGCGCGCCTTGGCGAACTGGTCGAGCGATGAGTACGCCACCGCGAGCCCGTGCTGGATGAGGCGCTGACCGCGCAGGTCCCCGGCGCGGCGGGCGGCGTCGAGGGCGGTGCGGTAGAGCGTGATCCAGTCGCGCCGGTTGCCCCGTACGGCCAGCCAGCCGTGCATCCCGGCGGCCAGCTGCCAGCAGCGACGAGGCCGCAGTTCGGCGGCGTGCCGCGAGCAGCGGGTGATGTTGACCGCCTCGGCGTCGATCCACTCGAGAGCGGTGCGGGCGTCGGCGAAGCGCTCCACGCCGGTCCGGTCGACGTCGATGACCGGGTGCTCGGGCCGCAGGGTCCGGTGCGCACCGTCCACTTTGGCCGCCAGCCAGTCGAGGAGCCGGTCGACGGTGAGCTGCTCGGCCTCGGCGCCGTCCTCCTCGGTGTGGCGCTCGGCGGCGTAGATCCGCAGCAGTTCATGGAAGCGGTATCGCCCGCTCTCCAGGGACTCCAGCAGATGCGAGGCGGCCAGCTGCTCCAGCCCCGAGCGCGCCTCGCCGGCCGGCACGTCGGCGAGCGCGGCCGCGCTGTGCACGGTGAAGGTGTCCAGCGGGGAGATCGCCATGCTGCGCCACAGTCCGCGCAGCCACACCGGCTGAGCCCGATACGAGGCGTCGAAGGTCGCGCGGACTCCCGGGTCGCCGGGCAGTCGCATGTGGTCGAGGCGGTCGGGGCCGGTGAGTTCGTCGATGGCGAGGTCCAGCGACAGCTTCGGCCGCCGGCGCAGACGCTCTCCGGTGAGGCGCAACGCGACCGGCAGGCCGCCGCACAGCTCCGAGAGGCGCCGCAGCCGGTCCTCGTCGGCGCCGCGCTCGTCGGACACGAGCAGCTTCAGCAGCGACACCGACTCGTCGTTGTCGAAGGGCCCGAGTGTTATCGGCGTGCTGTCGGTGCGGGCGGTCAGTCCCGGCAGCTCTCCTCGGCTGGTGATGATGACCGCGCATCCGGGCGATCCGGGCAGCAGCGGGAGGACCTGGGCGTCGTCGGCGGCGTCGTCGAGCAGGATCAGCAACCGCTTGGCGGCCGTGACCGTCCGGAAGCGGCCGGCGAGTTCGTCGGGATGGCCCGGCAGCGCCGCCGCCGGAACGCCGAGGCTGCGCAGCAGCTGGGAGAGTGCGGCGGTCGAGTCGAGGGCCGGCCCGGGATCGTGGCCGCGCAGGTTGACGTAGAGGAGCCCGTCGGGGAACAGCTCGGCGATCTGGTGCGCCCAGTGCACCGCGAGGGTCGTCTTGCCCGCTCCGGCGATGCCGTTGATGTTCACCACCGGACCGTGCGCGCTGTTCAGCAGCCGGTCGAGGACTTCGAGGGCGCCGGCCCGGCCGGTGAAGGTGGAGATCCCGGCGGGCAGTTCGGCGGGCGCTTGCGTCTGACTCGGCGCGACCGTCGTGGCGACGGCGGTGGCCGACGCGGCGGGGCGTGCGGGAGCGCCGCGCGAGACGCCGTCGTCGCCGCGCAGGAGGGACTGGTGCAGGGCCTGCAGACGCGCACCAGGGTCGATGCCCATCTCGTCGACGAGATGGGAGCGGAAACCCTGGTAGAAGGCCAATGCCTCCGCGCGGCGGCCGCAGCGGCCGAGGGCCGTCATGGCCAGCTCGGCGGGCCGCTCGCGCATCGGATGGGCCGCCGAGAGCGCGATGACCTCGCTGATGACCGTCTCGTGCCGCCCCAGGTGCAATTCCAGCGCGAGGCACTCCTCCCACACGACCAACCGCTGCTCGTCGAAGTACGTCGCCCGGTGCGCCAGCCGGGAACTCGACACGTCGGCCAGCGCCGGCCCTCGCCACAGTTCGAGGGCCGTGCGCATCAGGTCGACCGCCCGCGCCGGGTCGCGCTCGGTGAGCGACCGGGCCTGGGCGGCCAGCCGCACGAACTCCCGCGAGTCCAGAGTGGACCCTTCGAGGCTGAGCCGGTAGCCGGTGCCCTCGGTGACGATCTTCGGCTGGTCGCGGCGGCCCTGGAACGCCTGGCGCAGCAGCGAGATGCAATGCTGCACCTGCCTCGTGCTGGTCGGCGGTGGGCTGTCGTCCCACAGCGCGTCGACGAGCTGGCTGATCGGGACGACCCGGTCGGCGTCGAGCAGGAAGGCCGCCAGCGCGGTCCTGGTTCGCCTGCCTCGCAACGGGACCCGCTCGTCGCCGAGTGCCTCCACGGAACCGAGTATCCGAAACTCCATTGTCTCCCCAGGTGCAGCGCGAAAGTCGTCGCGGCGGCTCGGCCCCGTCCATCGAACTCCGCGGTGTGTTGACTCCTGTGTACGCGGAGTGGTCTGCCGGCCGCTTCGGGTCTTCGGTCGATTTACTTCCGTTCGGCCCCCGCGATCCTCACGGCGTGACCGAGAAAGGACGTTCCGAGGACGGGGTGAGGACGCCGCAAGCCTGAATTGAGTCCGGCGTCGCCGACAGTGATTTCGGTCGGTGACGCCGGACTGCCAACTCAGGAGGGTGAGAGATGAAGAGGATCTCAGTCCGCAGGTTGCGTCCGGTGCGACTTCCCGCTACCGCCGCGGCGATCTACGACGGTGACTCGCTGGGATGGCCGGGCTGCGACCCGGTCTTCCACGAGCCCCCTTCGGTCTAGACGTCGACGGTAGGGGATCCGGCCGGAGACGGAGGTGAATTCCATGAAGAAGATCTCGATCCGCAAGACGGACACGGTTCGTCTGACCAGCGCGGCGCAGCCGCTCTACTCGGGCGGCTGCGGCGGCGGTGTGCTGGCCTAGCCCGCCGGCACCACCTTGTTTCCGAGCTCGACCGTGAGAGATCTCGATCCGACCGGATCGAGGCCGTTCGTCCGATGCCGGCCGCCCGACGCTCGACGGCCCGCCGCCCCGTGGCGGCGGGACCGGTCGGCCCGGGCCGGCCGAGTCGATTCCTGAGGAGACCTGAGATGAAGAAGATCGCCATCCGCAAGACCGAGATCGTGCGCCTGACCAGTGCCGCTCAGCCGCTGTACTCGGGCTGCTGCGACGTCGCCGCGTAACGGGGGAGACCGACGTGAAGAAGATCGCCATGCGCAAGACCGAGACGGTCCGCCTCACGAGCGCCGCTCAGCCGCTGTACGCCGGCGGTTGCGGCGGCGGTGGCCCGCTCGTTCCCACCGAGCCCGTCCTCGCCTGATAGCCGGAGGCCGACGTGAAGAAGATCGCCATCCGCATGACGGAGACGGTCCGTCTGACGAGCGCCGCTCAGCCGCTGTACGCCGGCGGTTGCGTGGTCGTCCGACCCGCCTAGGGAGAAGCAGAGCATGAAGAAGATCGCCATCCGGAAGACCGAGACGGTCCGTCTGACGAGCGCGGCCCAGCCGCTCTACGCCGGCGGCTGTACCGGTGGCCCGGCCACCCCCGTGCTGGCCTAGGGAGCGTCATGAAGAAGATCTCGATGCGCAAGACCGAGACGGTGCGCCTCACCAGCGCAGCCCAGCCGCTCTACGCGGGTGGCTGCGGTGGCGGAGTCCTCCCGAACAACCCCGTCCTCGCCTGAGTGACGGGCCGGCCCTGACCGGGCCGGGGTTCGCCGCACGGAGACGGTCCCGACCGATCGCCGCTGCACGGCCGCCTTCACGGTGGGCCGGGAGTGTGCGGTTCTCTCCGTGACAGAGGACCTGTGACGAGGAAGATCATCATCCGCGAGACCGACACGGTCCGACTCACCAGCGCCGCCCAAGCGTTCTACCCCGGCGGTCGCGGACCGGTCGTCGTCTAGCGGCGGGGACCTTCGAACGAGGCAGACGCAACGGCCTGCCTCAAACCCCGTCAGATCCACGGTCGCGGGCGGGCTTCGGCCCGCCCGCGGCCCCACCGAGCCTTGAGAGTCGCCATGGTCGCCACCGACACCCTCAACCGTCCACTTCGGATGCACCGCCTGACCTTCCTCGACGAAGGCGAGGAGGTCACCGTCGGGCGGCCCGACGCCGACACCTACATCCACCTCCCCGCCGACGGCGCCGCCCTGCTGCGCCGTCTGTCCGAAGGGGACACCCCGGCCGCGGCCGCCGAGTGGTACGCCGCCGAGTACGGCGAGACCGTCGACATGACCGACTTCATCGAGGCCATCACCGAACTCGGCTTCGTCGCCGCCGAGGGCGAGGAACTCGCCGAGGCCGAGCCGGTCGGCCTCCAGCGGCTGGCGCGCGCGCTGTTCTCGCCGCCGGCGTTCGTGGTCTACGGACTGCTCGTCGCCGGCGCGGTCGTCGCCACCGTCATGCGCCCGGAACTGATGCCCGACTACCGCCACAGCTTCTTCACCGAGTCGCTGCTGATCGTGTCGCTGTCGCTGTTCATCGGCCAGTTCCCGTTCCTGCTCATGCACGAAGGCGCGCACGCGCTGGCCGGCCGGCGCCTCGGACTCAACTCGAAGCTGCGCATCAGCCGACGCCTCTACTTCATCGTGCTGGAGACCTCGATGGACGGCCTGGTCACCGTCCCGCGCAAGAAGCGCTTCCTGCCGATCCTGGCCGGCGCCATCACCGACCTCGTCGTGACCGCCGTGCTGACCCTCGTCGCGGCCTTCACCTCCGGCCTCATCGCCGCCATCTGCCTCGCCTTCGCGCTGACCACGCTCCTGCGGCTGCTCTGGCAGTGCTACTTCTTCCTGCGAACCGACCTCTACTACCTCGTGGTCACCGTGCTCGGCTGCACGAACCTCCACGCGGTGGCCAGAAACCTGCTGCGGCAGCGATTCGCGCGCCTCCTGCGGCTGCGCGTCCCGCCGACCGCGCCCGGCTCGGCGGCCGACCACAAGACCGCCCGCTGGTACTCCTGGCTCCTTCTGGTCGGCTACGCGGCCATGCTCTTCAGCGTCGTGACGATCGTGATCCCCAGCGTCGTCTACGTCGTCGTCGAGGTCGTCGACCGGATCGCCGAGAAGGCCCCGGCCGGACTGATCGTCGACAGCGTCGTCGTGGCGGTGCTGATCCTTTCCCAGTTCGTCGTCGCGGGATACCTCTCCCTGCGGGAACGTCGTCTATCTAAATTGGAGAGTGCGTCATGACCGGACACCTTTGGCTGCGCACGGCCGACCGCGAACACGTCCCGGACACCGACGGCGCCGAAACGCTGACACCGAGCCCTCTGAGCGCCCACCGGCGGCTGCGCGGGCCCTACACCTTCGGCGGCGCCCTCACCCGCGCGATCGTGCCCCGCGCCCTTGAGGCGCGACCCGACCTGGTCCGCCTGCACGAGGTCGCGGTGCTGTCCATGGCCCCCGAACTGCGCGAGATCGTCTCGGCCACCAAGGAGACGCTGACCTCCCTGGCCGTCCCGAAAGAGCGCACCAGGTTCTACTCCCGCTTGCGCACACTCCGCCTCGCCCACGCCATGACCGAACTGGTCCGCGACACCGTCGCCGCCGAAGGCGGCCGCCGCGTCCTCATCGTGCGCGACGCCGAGGAGGCCGACCCCACCGACGCCGAACTGCTCGCCGTCCTGCTGCGCCGCGTCGACCCTGACAACCTCAGGATCGTGGTCTGCTCCACCGCCGGCGAGCCCTTGCCGGAGACCCTCGCCGAGGCCGTCGACGAGTTCGCCGCCGCCGTCGACGTCCCGGCCGGCGACCCCGGACCCGTGCCCTACGGCACCACCGAGGCCCGCGCCATCGCCTACGTCGAGGCCGACTGCCTCCACGGCGACGCCCGCCTGCGCGAGGCCTACGAATCACTCGCCGACACCGAACGCGCCGCCCTGCACGCCACCCGGCTCGCCGCCTTGCAGGCCGCCGGCGAATCGACGCTTCGCCTGGGCGCCATCCCCTTCCACGCCGAACGCGTCGGACACGACGAAGGCGTACGGGCGCTGCGCGTCGCCCTCGACCACTGCATCGACATGGGCTACTACGACGCCACCGTCGACTTCGGACGGCGCGGCCGCGAGTTCGTCGACGCCGACAACGACCCCGAGAACTGGTGGGCCTTCACCACCAAGATGACCACCTCGCTGGCCGCGCTGGCCCGCCCGAAAGAGGCCGAAGCCCTCTACGACGACGCCCGCGCCACCAGCAACCGGGTCGCCGTCCACCAGCAGGCCGCCTACGCCACGGCCATGCTCTACACCCGCCACCACGAGCCCGAGGACCGCGACCACCAGCGCGCCAAGGCGTGGATCAACCAGGCCATCGCCTTCGCCTCGCTCCTGCCCGACTCCGCCGACCGGGCCTTCAACTCCGCCTTCTACCGCAACGGCCTCGCCCTCATCGAGCTCCACCTCGGCGAACCCGGCAAGGCCCTCGACCTCGTCGACGAAGGCCTCCGCCTGCTCGACACCACCCTCACCGAGGACGAGCACCGCCTCCACCGCTCCGTCCTGCGCTACAACCGCGCGCAGGTCCTCGCCGGACTCGGCCGCGTCGAAGAAGCCCTCACCGACTACAACGCCGTCATCGACGTCGACCCGAACTACCCCGAATACCACTTCGACCGCGCCGCTCTCCTGCGCCGCCTCGGCCGCGAGGAGGAGGCCCTCGCCGACTACGACGAGGCCATCCGCCTCAGCCCGCCCTTCCCGGAGGCCTACTTCAACCGGGCCGTGGTCCGCGCGGCCCTCGGCGACGTCGACGGATCCCTCGCCGACCTCACCGAGACCCTCGCGCTCGAACCGCACAACGTCGACGCCTGCGTCAACCGCGCCGAACTCCTCATGGAGCGCGGCCGCTACGACGAGGCCGCCACCGACGTCGAGACCGGCCTGGCCACCGACGAGGCCCGCGCCGAACTCCACGTCCTGCGCGGCCACCTCAACGCAGAGACCGACCCCGCCGCCGCCCGCCGCGCCTACGACCGCGCCCTCGAAATCGACCCCGACCTCGTCGGCGCGCTCACCGCCCGCGCCGAACTCTCCTACGGCGAGGGCATCCTCGGCGCCGCGCTCGCCGACCTGGACCGGGCCGCCGAGCTGCACCCGGAGGACCCGGCGGTGCTGTTCAACCGGGCCGTGGTGCTGCTCGACCTCGGCCTCGCGGCCCGGGCGCTGGCCGACCTGGAGACCGCGGCCCGCGAGGCGCCCGACGACCCCGACGTGAGGGAGAAGCTGGACGAGCTCCTCGGCGCGGGGGTGACCCGGTGACCATCGTGCAGGCGGCCCCGACGGCCGGTGCGCTGCTCCGCCGGACCTTCGGCCACTTCGCGACGGGTGTCGCGGTGGTGACCACACCGGGGCCCGACGGGCCGGCGGGGCTGACCGTGAACTCGGTCGCCTCGGTCTCGCTGGAGCCGCCGCTGATGCTGTGGTGCCTGCGGAAGGAGTCGGCGTCGCTGGACGTGTTCGCCTCGTGCGCGTACTTCGGCGTGAACGTGCTGTCGGTGGCGCAGCGGGAGACCGCGCGGGTATTCGCCTCGCGCCACCCCGACCGCTTCGGCACCGTCGGCTGGCGCGCCGGTTACGGGGGAGTCCCCGTCCTCGACGACGTGTCGGCGTGGCTGGTGTGCCGTCGCACGGGCGCGCCGCAGTCGGCCGGCGACCACGTGATCGTGTTCGGCGAGGTCGTGCGGCACCACGGCGACGGCGGGGAGCCGCTGATCTTCGCGCAGAGCCGCTTCCGGCGGCTGCAGGGGGAGGAGTCCTAGGACTCACCGGACTCGTCGGCGCGCACGGGTCGCCTGCGCGGGCATGGGGCCCGAAGCGTCGGCCGACGGGATCGCCTCACCGGACCCGGGGGTCTGGAGGGCGGCGCGGGAGCGGCCGGCCTCGGCGGAAGCCGGGGCGGGTCGCTCCCGCTTTGAAGTGGGACGCGGGGCCGTCGGGTCACTGGGCGCCGGGCGTGACCCACTGGACGAACTCGTAGTGGACACCATTGGGGTCGGCGACGACGAAGAGCCGCTCGCCCCACTCCTCGGTCCGCAGCGGCACCGTGACGGGGACGCCCTCGGCGGTGAGACGCTCGTACTCGGCGGCGATGTCGTCGACGACGAAGGCCACGATCAGTCCGGCCGCGTGCTGGTCGCGAAGGCCCTCGGGGAGGACCTCGATGCCCCGCCGCAGGAAGATCAGGTCCACCGCCGCGTCCTGGCGGGTCAGTGAGACGAACCCCTCGGCGGCCATGGCCTCGGCGTAGCCCAGGTGGTCGCGGGCGAAGGCGGCCGAGACGGTGACGTCCTCGACGTTGAGCGACACCGCGGTGGAAGTGACCTGCATGCGGACTCCTCGGATAGGGAAGGGCGTGCGGTCATGGTACATCGTACGACGTACGGCGTACTAGAAAGGTGAGGGATGTTACCCGGGGGCCGTCTTCCGTGGGGGCGATGTCAACCCGACAACACGTCCCCCAGGTCGTACTTCACCGGTGTCTCCAGCTGCTCGTACGTGCAGGAGCCCGGCTCGCGGTCGGGCCGCCACCGCTTGAACTGCGCCGTGTGCCTGAACCGCTGCCCCTCCAGGTGGTCGTACTTCACCTCGACGACGCGTTCGGGCCGCAGCGGCACGAAGTCGTAGTTCTTCTTCCCGCTCCACCGGCTGCCCTCGGCGTTTCGTGGCGTGCGGGTCCCGGCCTCCTGCTTCTCCGGCGCCCAGGGGTGCCCTTCCAGCTCGGTGACCAGCGGTGCCAGTTCCGCGACGAGTTCGGCGCGGCGGGTCATGGTGAAGGCGCTGGCCGCGCCGACGTTGAGCAGCTCGCCGGACTCGTCGTAGAGCCCGAGCAGTAGCGAGCCGACCAGGTGGGCGCCGTCCTTGTGCACCCGGTAGCCGGCCAGGACGCAGTCGGCGGTGCGCTCGTGCTTGATCTTCAGCATCGCCCGCGCGCCCGGCCGGTAGGTCCCGTCGAGCGGCTTGGCGACGACGCCGTCGAGTCCGGCGCCCTCGAACTGGTCGAACCAGGCACCGGCCAGCGCCGGGTCGGTCGACATGGAGGTCAGGTGCACCGGCGACTTCGCCGAGGCGAGCGCGCGCTCCAGCGCCGCCCGGCGCTCGGAGAAGGGCCTGCCGGTCAGGTCCTCGTCGTCGAGGGCGAGCAGATCGAAGGCGACGAAGTGCGCCGGCGTCTCCACGGAGAGCAGCTTCACGCGGCTCTCGGCGGGGTGGATGCGCTGCTGGAGCGCTTCGAAGTCGAGACGGTCGCCGTTGATGACGACGATCTCGCCGTCGACGACGCAGCGCGGCGGGAGCTGCTTCTTGACGGCCTCGACCATCTCGGGGAAGTAGCGGGTCATCGGCCGCTCGTTGCGGCTGCCGAT
This sequence comes from Phytomonospora sp. NPDC050363, assembly GCF_040655735.1. Classification (NCBI taxonomy): domain Bacteria; kingdom Bacillati; phylum Actinomycetota; class Actinomycetes; order Micromonosporales; family Micromonosporaceae; genus Phytomonospora; species Phytomonospora sp. NPDC050363. The sequence continues at coordinate 302,899 of NZ_JBFAKK010000006.1, read as the reverse complement.
CTCGACCTCGTCGCCGTCGCGGAACACGATCGCGCGGAACCCGTCCCACTTGGGTTCGTAGCCGTGCCCTTCCGGCGGGATGCTGGCGGTCGCCTTGGCCAGCATGGGGGCGACGGGCGGCATGACGGGTAGTCGCATGGGCTCATTGTCCCGCCGCGCGGTGTGGATGTCAGTAACTTCTTGGGGAACCTCGACGCGAAGACGTAGCGCACGACCACCTGGCCCGCCGCGGCGACCGGAAGGGCCGCCACCGCGCCGACGAGTCCGGCCGCGGCGCCGCCGATGAGCGCGGCGGCGAAGGCCGACAGCGGCGTCAGCGAGGTCGCCGTGGCGAACACGCGCGGGGCGAGCAGGTAGTTCTCGAACAGCTGGTAGGCGCTGAAGAACACGACCGTCGCTATCGTGGTCGGCAGGCTCACCGTCAGCGCCATGCCGACCCCGAGGATCGCGCCGAGCGTCGCGCCGACCTGCGGGACGAGGTCGAGGGCGGCGACGCCCAGCGCCAGCAGCGCCGGGTAGGGGACTCCGGCGATCAGGAAGAAGACGTAGGCGCAGCCGCCGGCCGCCGCGCAGATCACGATCTGCCCCGACACGTAGCCGCCGACCTTGCCCAGCGCCTCGCGCATCACGTTCGCCCACTCGGGGTTTCCCAGCAGCGAGGCCACGCCGTCGACGATCCGGGGGAGCGCGAGCATGAAGTACACCGTCAGCGCCGCGACGGTCAGCACGCTGAACAGCCCCGCGCCGATCTTGCTGATCACGCCGAACAGCACCCCGAAGGAGGTGCCGAGCACCGTCGGGAGGTTCGACATGCCCTTCTTCAGGCCCTCCTGCACCTCGTCTTCGCGCAGGTACTTCCCGAGTGGCGAGTTCTCGTCGGACAGCTCGTCGCCAAGGCGCGTGAGCACATCCGGGACCGCCTCGATGAGCTCGCCGAACTGCCGGATCGCCGGCAGGAGCCCGACGAAGACGAGGCCCGTGACGGCGAGGGTCAGGGTCACGCAGACGATGGCGACGGCCAGGCCTCGCCGCACGCGGCGCCTGGTGAGCAGGGAGACCAGCGGTTCGAGCCCGGCGGCGAGCAGGAAGCTGAGGAAGATGAGCACCAGTACGCCGATCGCCTGGATCGCCAGATAGGCCACGCCGATGGTGAGCAGCACCATGCCGGTGATGAGCGCGTACCGCCACAGTGGAGGTCCCTCGGGCTTCGGCGTGGTCATGCGGGCTCCCGGGCTCGACGGCATCGTGTCGCCCACATTAGACTGATTAGTCCGGGTTTCCCGGTAGCGGCGTCGGACATATCATCACCACCCGAATGCGCCCGGTCACACGTGTAGCCTGTCGATCATGACGGGAGCCTTCCGCCGAACCGCCCTCCACTGGACGACTCTGCTCCCGGTCGGGGCCTTCCTGGCCTTCCTGGCCACATTCGGTCGAGACCTTCCCGGCTGGGGGGTGACGATCGTGGCGATCCTCCTCGGCGGCGCCGTCCTGGCCTCCGTGCACCACGCCGAGGTCATCGCGCACCGGGTCGGCGAGCCCTTCGGGTCGCTCGTGCTGGCCGTCGCGGTCACCATCATCGAGGTGGCGCTGATCGTGTCGGTGATGGCCGGGGGCGACGAGAAGTCGGCGACGCTGGCCCGCGACACCGTTTTCGCGGCGGTGATGATCACCTGTAACGGCATCGTCGGACTCTGCCTGCTCTCGGCGGCGATCCGGCGGCGTGTGGCGATCTTCAACCCCGAGGGCACCGGCGCGGCCCTGGCCACGGTGGCGACCCTGGCGACCCTGAGCCTCGTTCTGCCGACCTTCACCACCAGCCATCCGGGGCCGCAGTTCTCCGCGGGGCAGCTGACCTTCGCCGCGCTGGCCTCCCTGGCCCTCTACGGCCTGTTCGTCGCCGTCCAGACCGTCCGGCACCGCGACTACTTCCTGCCGATCACCACCTCCGACGAAGGCGCCGGCGAGGTCGTGGAGACCGAGGAGCACCACGCCGCCCCGCCGAGCAACAAGGCCGTGGTGCTCAGCCTCAGCCTGCTGCTGGTGGCGCTGATCGCGGTCGTCGGCGACGCCAAGGCCGTCTCCCCGACGATCGAGACCGCCGTCCAGGACGCGGGCATGCCGCACTCGGTGGTCGGTGTCATCATCGCCATGCTAGTCCTGGCGCCCGAAACCCTCGCGGCCGTGCGCGCCGCCCGCCGCGACCGGACGCAGACCAGCCTCAACCTCGCCTACGGCTCGGCGATGGCGAGCATCGGCCTGACGATCCCGGCCATCGCGATCGCCTCGATCTGGATGACCGGGCCGCTGGTGCTGGGTCTCGGCGCCACCCAGATGGTCCTGCTCGGGCTGACCGTGGTCACCGGCATCATCACGATCGTCCCCGGCCGCGCGACCCTCCTCCACGCGGGCGTGCACCTGTCGATCTTCGCCGCCTTCGTCTTCCTCGCGACGAGCCCGTAAACCCACAGATTCCACCGTGAACCCTTGACGCCCTCCACGGGTTCCGCCACACTCCAGGCTCATTGGTAAGCGCTTACCATCCCCTTGGAGAGAGCCAATGCGCCGTCGTACCCTCCTCACCGTCAGCGGAGCCGCCCTCGGTGGCGCCGCCCTCTCCGCCGCGGTACCCGCCACCGGCGCGCAAGCCGCCGGCGACTTCGCCGCCCTGCGCGCCCGCGCCGCCGAACTCCTCACCGGCGGCGCCTTCGACCCCGCCGACCCGGCCTACACCGCGCCCCTGGCGGCGCTGGAGACCGCCGCCGCGACCGTGTCGGAGACCCTCGTTCGCGACCCGGCCCGCGAGGTCCTCTTCGCCGACCTGCCCAACCTCGCGACCACCATCGCCAACGTCTCCCTCAGCTACCGCCGCCTGCGCACCCTCGCCGTCGCCTGGGCGACCCCCGGCACCCGCTTCACCGGCGACGAGACCGCGCTGGCCGACGTCCTCGCCGGGCTCGACCTCCTCTACGCCAAGGGCTACAACGAGACCAAGCCGGAGACCGGCAACTGGTGGTTCTGGGAGATCGGCAACCCCCGCGCCCTCATGGACATCTGCGTCCTCGTCCACGACCACCTCGGCGCCGACCGCCTCGCGGCCGCCACCCGCGCCGTCGACCGCTTCTGCCCCGACGCCGACCGCCGCACCAACTCCCCGAGCCTGTCGGAGACCGGCGCCAACCGCGCCGACAAGGCCGTCATCGTCGCCCTGCGCGGCATCGCCGGCTCCGACCCGGCCAAGCTCGTCCTCGCCCGCGACGCCGTCTCCGACGTCCGCGACGCCGGCCGCAACACCCTGCTGGACTACGAGACCGCCGGCGACGGCTTCTACGAGGACGGCTCCTTCGTCCAGCACACGTCCATCGCCTACACCGGCACCTACGGCAACGTGCTCTTGTCGAGCCTGTCGTTCATCCTGCGACTGCTGACCGCCTCCGCCTGGGAGATCACCGACCCCAAACGAACGGTCATCTTCGACGCCGTCGAGCGCAGCTTCAGCCCTCTCATGCACGACGGCCTCATGCTCGACTGCGTCGCCGGCCGCGCCGTCTCCCGCCAGACCGCCGGCGACCACGCCTGGGGCAACGACACCATCACCGGCAGTCTGCTGCTCGCCGAGAGCGCGCCCGAACCCTACGCCTCCCGCTTCCGCGCGCTGGCCAAGAGCTGGATCGAGCGGCGCACCGCGACCCCCTACCTCGCCGCCGCCTCCCTCGCCGTCCTCCCGCGCGCGCTCGCCGTCGTCGGGGACGACGCGATCGAGCCGGCCGAGCGCCTCGGCGGCCACTTCGTCTTCGCCGACATGGACCGCGTCCTGCACCGGCGTCCGGAGTGGACCTTCGCGCTGAGCCTGTCGTCGAAGCGGATCGCGACCTACGAGTCGGGCAACGGCGAGCACCCGCGCGGCTGGTTCACCGGCGACGGCATGACCTATGTGCACGACCGCGACCAGACCCACTACAGCGACGCGTACTGGCCGACCGTTGATGCTCAGCGCCTACCCGGGACCACCGTCGACACGCTCCCGCGCGTGCGCTTCTCCGGCTCTCTGAGCCGTCCGGCGACCTCGTGGGCGGGCGGCACCGAACTCGGCGGCGCGGGAGCAGCCGGCATGGACCTCGCCGCCTGGGGCTGCACGCTGCGGGCGAAGAAGTCCTGGTTCAGCCTCGGCGACGCCGTCGTGGCCCTCGGCGCGGGCATCACCAGCACCGACGGCCGCGCCATCGAGACGATCGTGGAGAACCGCAACCTGCACGCCGAGGGCGACAACCGCCTGACCGTCGGCGGCCGCCGCCAGCCCGGCGAGCAGGGCTGGTCGGAGGAGTTCACCGACGTCTCCCACGCCCACCTCGCCGGTGTCGGCGGTTACGTCTTCCCCGGAGGCGCCGACCTGCGCGCGCTGCGCGAGGAGCGCACCGGAAGCTGGCGCGACATCAACGACGGCGCCGACACAGGTGGCAGCCCTGACCCGATCACCCGCCGCTATGTCACCCTCTGGCTCGACCACGGCGCCGACCCCGCCGCCGCCGACTACGCCTACATCCTCCTTCCCGGCGCCGACGCCGACGAGACCCGCCGGCACGCCCTCACCCGCCCGATCCGCGTCCTGGCCAACACCGCCGCCGTACAGGCCGTGACCACCCGCGACGGTCTCCTCGGCGCCAACTTCCGGCAGGCCGCGACCCTCGGCGAACTCGCCTGCGACGGGCCGGCGTCCCTGCTGGTCCGCCGCCACCAGGGCCGGGTCGAGATCGCCGTCTCCGACCCCAGCCGCACGGCCGCCACCGTGACCCTCGACCTGCCCTGCGGCGCGAAGTCCGTCATCAGCGCCGACCCGGCCGTCACGGTCACGCCGGGCGAGCGCGTCCGGATCGCCGTCGCCGTCGGCGGGACGCGCGGCCACACGCACCGGGCGGTGCTGCGGGCTTGGTGAGAACGGGGGAGGGGCGCCCCGTTGGGGTTCTCCCCTCCCTCCCCGTGCTCTACCGTTGAGCGATGCGTGGTCCCGGCGGTGGCGACCTGGCGCGTTTGCGTCAGCTCAACGAGCGGGCGGTACTCGACGCGGTCCGCCGCACCGGGTCCTCCCGTGTCGCGGAGATCGTCGCCGCCGGCGGACTCGGCCGCACCGCGGTCGAGGAGGTCCTCCAGAGCCTGACCGCCCGCGGGTGGCTCGTCGAGGAACCTGCGGCCGTCACCGGACGCGGCCGCCCGGCCCGCACCTACCGCTACCGAGCCGAGGCCGGCCACGTCGCGGGCCTCGACATCGGCGCCCACGGCGTCCGCGCCGTCGTCGCCGACCTCGCCGGACGCGTCCTGGCCACCGTCCACAAACGCACCACGCCCGAGCTCCTGCGCCGGGCACGGCTGCGCACGGCCCGCACCGCCCTGGCCTCCTGCCTTACCGAGGCCGGCCTGCCCGCCGACGGTGTCTGGGCCCTCGGCGTGGGCACCACCGGCCAGGTCGACGCCGAGGGCCGCGTCACCCACTGCAACGCCATCCCCGACTGGAACGGCCTCGACCTGGCTGCCCGCTTCCGCTCGCCCGCCGAACCCAAACTGCTCGTCGTCGACAACGACAGCCAGCTCGCCGCCGCCGCGGAACACCGCTGGGGCGCGGCGAGAGGCGTCGGCGACTTCGTCCTCATGCAGGCCGGCCTGCGCACCGGCCTGGCGATGATGCTCGACGGCCGGCTGCGCCGAGGAACCCATGGCGCAGCCGGTGACCTGTCCCTCCTGCGCGGTGTCGCCTGGGAAGCCGCCATCGAGCACCTCCACAGCTGCCCCGACGTCCCCGACGACGTGCCCGCCGCCGACCGCGCCGAACGCGCCTTCGCCGAAGCCCGCGACGGCCGCCGAAGCGCACGCACCGCCGTGCGCCGCTACGTCCGCGCGATGGCCGTCGCCGCCGCCACGGCGATCGCCGTCGTCGACCCGGCCCTGCTCGTGGTCGGCGGGGCCTTCTCGCGCTCCGCCGACCTCATCTGCGAGCCGCTCGCCGACGAGCTGTCCACGATGTGCTCCTCGGTCCCGGAGATCCGCGCCTCCACCCTGGGCGCCGAATGCGCCGCGCTCGGCGGCGCCGCGCTGGCGCTCGACCGCCTGGATCGCCGCCTGCTGGCGGATTCCCGGGGTCGGCTCCCTGATCTCGGCGTGAACAGCCTCTGAACCTCACCGCGAGGCATTGACGGGGTGATCATCACTCCAATAACGTCGGAGCCCGACGAAATTCGTCTCCTCGCCCCCGGAGGTACCCCCGCCATGGACACCCGGTTCCGCCGCCGCACATTCCTCACCGCCGCCGGAGCGGCCGCCACCGCGACCGCCGTCGGCGACCTCGCCGTCGCCACACCGGCCGCCGCCGAGAGCGCTCCCGAGTACGTTGACGTGCAACTGCTCAACATCACCGACTTCCACGGCTACATGCAGCCCCCGACACCCGGGCAGGGCGGTGTGATCACCGGCGCGGACGGTGTCAAGATCACCGTCGGCGGCGCAGGTTACCTGGCGACGCACCTCAAGAGACTCAGAGAAGGCCGGCCGAACACGATCTTCTTCTCCTCCGGCGACAACTTCGCCGGCTGGCCCTTCGAGGTCGACGCCCACGACAACGAGCCGACCATCGAGATCCTCAACGCCCTCGGCCTCGACTTCAGCACCGTCGGCAACCACGAGCTCGACAAGTCGCGCAGTTTCCTCGTCGACCACATCGAGCGCGGTAAGCCCTACCCGACCGTCGGCCGCGACACCAGCTTCCTCGACTCGACCGGACAGCGCTTCGCCGGCGCGAACTTCCGCTTCTACAACGGAAACGTCGTCTGGACCGAGGACGAACGCCCCATCGTGCCCCCGTACAACATCGAATGGGTCGACGCAGGACGCGGACGGCGCCTCCCGATCGGCTTCATCCACCTCACCGTCGAGGACACCCCGACCGGATCGACCTCCTACCAGCCGAGCATGAAAAGCCTCGGCATCGTCGCCACCGCCAACCGCTACGCCGCCGAACTCAAGCGCAAAGGCGTGCACGCCATCATCGTCAACATCCACGACGGCGGCTACGCCGGCGACGACTACAACGCCGGGTCCAACCCCACCGGCCCGATCTTCGAGCTCGCCGCGCAGGCCTCGCCCGACATCGCCGCGATCGTCGCCGGGCACTGGCACTGCCGCTTCAACATGATGCTGCCCGACCCAGAAGGCGTGCTGCGACCCGTCGTCGAGGCGGGAAACCACGGCCAGGTCATCAGCGAGATCAACCTCAAACTGGACCGCTCGGGACGTGTCGTGCGCGAACTGACCCGCTCGACCAACCACGCCGTCACCCGCGACGTGCCCCTCGATCCCGAGGCCCAGTACATCGCCGACTACTGGAGCGCGCGAGGCAAGCGCCGCTACGCCACGCCCCTGGCCCGCGTCACCGCCGACTTCACCCGTGCCGCCGACGCCTCCGGCGAGAGCACCATGGGAAACCTCGCCGCCGACTACCTCCTGTGGAGCGCCGGCCGCAAATCCGCCGGCCGCGCCGACTTCGCCCTGATCGCCACCAAGCCCGTCAAGGGCTCGGTCGCCATCGCCGCCGACCTGCTCCACGCCAAAGGGACCAACCCCTCCGACAGCGACGGCCAGATCCTGTTCGGCGAAGCGTGGAACGCCGTCGGCTACGGCAACCCCGTCCTCACCGTCACCATGAGCGGCGAGACCGTCCACCGCGCCATCGAGCAGCAGTGGCAGACCCGGTCGGACGGGACGGTCGTGTTCGCGCCCTTCGCGGTCTCGGAGAACGTCCGCTACCGCTTCGACCTGGCAAAGCCGGTCGGCTCGCGCGTCGACCCGGCGAGCGTCACCATCTCCGGTGAGCCACTCGACCTGACGGCCCAGTACCGCGTCGCGGCACTCGCCTACACCCTCATCGGCGCCGACGGATACACGGCGCTGACCGAGTTCACCGACCCCTTCCGGGGCGAACGGGACCGCGAGGGCTTCATCTCCTACCTGCGCGCCCACCCGGTGCTGACGCCCGCGCCGCTCGGCCGCGCGACACCCGTCGCCTGATCCGGACCGCTGCCCGCGCGCGGATCCGTCAGCGCGCGGGCAGCGGCACCGATCCCGTCGAGACGGGGACATGGGCGAGTCCGTCGAACTCCTCCCCGACGACCGTGGGCGCGAGGTTCAGCCGGTACACAAACCGCGGCACCACGGCGCCGTAAGTGCGCGTCATGCGCGTCGCCGACAGCCACTCGCTCATGACGGCCGACCCGTCGGCGTCCCTCAGATCCAGCAACCGCGGCCCCGGCGCCGCACATGCGAGGTCGGCCTCGACCGTCCCGGCGGGCGCCGGCCCGACCCTGTTACCGACGACGCGCCCCGGCCGCGACCCCCACGGCCACATCCGCCGCGCCCGGAACACGCCCTCCCCGAACAGCAGGCCGAGCGCGTAGTACTCCGCCCCGAAACGCTCCCGCAGACGCGAACCGAGCGAGACGATCCCGCCGCCGTAGCGCGCCTTCGCGATGTGCCCGTTGTGGCCCCACAGCGCGACCCTGGCCGAAGGATCGGCGTCGACGATCTCGGCCACCGCCTCGGCCATGTACCGGTCGCGCGCGGCGAAGACCGTCTCGGCGAAGTCGGCGTGGCGCCGCTCCCGCGTCACCAGATCCGCCGCCCGCACCAGGATCCGGGCGTGTTCGACGACATCGGTCTCGGCCGCGAACCGCGAGGAGAGCACCGCGAGCACCGCCTCGGCGTCGCGCACGAGCGCCCGCGACGGATCCGGCCGCGAACCCGGATCGGCCTCGGACAGGACGCTCAAGGCCGCCAGCTCCCGCTCCAGCTCACCGGGCGCCGACTCCCGCAGGAAACCCCCGACCGATGCCACCGAAGCCCCGCAACGCTGCGGATCGACACCCACGAAACGCACCCGCCGCTCCTCCGGCAACGCCAGGTTGTACCCCCGCAGCCACTCGAACAGCTCCAGCACCTCACGCGTCCGCCACGTCCAGAACCCCAGCCCCGCCAGCACATCCGCCGCTTCCCCCACCCCGTAACGGATGTAGGCGTCCACCGCCGGACCCGCCGACGCGCTCGCCTCCATCGCGATCACGGTGAAGCCGAGCTCGGTGACCAGGTACTCGACGAGCCGGTGCTTGAGCCGGAAGAACTCCGCGGTGCCGTGTGTGGACTCGCCCAGCCCGGCGATCCGCACCCCCTCGAAGGCCCCGGCGAAACCCGCGAGGTCGGCGAAACCGGTGCCCGCCGACAGGCCGTCGAGCGCGACGGCGTTGCGTCGCAACCATGTGATGACTTCCGGGGAGGCGGACTCGCGCGCTGCCGTGGGCACCCGCCGAAGCTACCCGGGCGTGTTCACCGGCCTTCGGCGAGCCCGCCGCGGATCCAGGACGTCACCGAGTCGTGCCGGGGTCGCCAGCCGAGGACCTCGCGGGCCGTACCGCGCACCCGACTGTTGGAGCCGAGGGCGAAGACGGCCGGTTCATAGCCCCACTCGGCGATCGCGGAGTCGATGTCCCAGGCCTGGGGCGGGCCGAGGCCGAGGGCATCGGCGATCGCGCCGGTGATGTCGAGGAAGGACGCCTCGCCGCTCTCGACGAAGTGGAAGGTCCCGGGGGCGATGCCGTCGAGGGCCTTCACGTAGAGGCCGGCGACGTCGTCGACGTGCGCGTTGGACCAGATGTTGCGGCCCGGTCCGACGTGCCGCACGACGCCGCTCTTCTCGGCCTGGGCGACCAGCCGGGGAATCTGGACGCTGTCGCGCGCGAGACCGCGCCCGTGCCCGTAGATGAGCGTGTTGCACAGGACAGCCGAGCGCACGCCCCGGTCGGCCGCGGCGAGCACCGAGCGGTCGATGGCGACGCGCGCGGCCTTGTCGGGGGCCGGCTCCCAATCGCCGAGGACCTCGGCCTCGGTGTGGACACGGTCGGAGGCCTCGCCGCGCGAGTCGTCGCCGACGATGCTGGAGCCGCTGGTGTGCAGGAGGACCTTGCCGGTGCCCGCGAGCGCTTCGACGAACGTGTCGACGGCGCCGCGGTGGTCGCTGTCGGCGGCGTTGATCACGGCGTCGGACTCCCGGGCCGCGGCGGTGAGGGTGTCCTCGTCGTCGAGGGAGCCGATGACCGCCTCGACGCCGATCCCGCGCAGCGCCTCGCCTTTCTCGGCGCTGCGCGCCAGGCCCCGCACCCGGTGTCCGGCCTCGACGAGCCGCACGGCGACCGAGCCGCCGATGAACCCGGTGGCGCCCGTGACGAAGACGTCCATGCACCCTCCCCGTGGCCGCGTACGCCCGCAGTCTATTGAGGAGCGGTCACCGCGTGGGGCGAAGCGGATATCTTGGCCCCGTGGTGACTCTGCTGACCTACGCGGGCGACGTCCCCGCTAACGCCCCCGTCCTTCGCACCGGAGGCGTTCCCCTCGCCCCGGCCGGTTTCGAGTGGCCGCACTGCGCCAAGTGCGGGGGCCCGATGATGTTCCTCGCCCACCTTCCCGTCGACGCCGGCGTCGTGTCGGTCTTCATGTGCCAGAACCAGCCCGGCCTCTGCGAGGAATGGGACCCCGCCGCCGGCTCCAACCGCGCCCACCTCTATCCCGCCGACGCGGCCCTGCCCCCTGTCTCGGCGCACCCCGACGGCCCCACGCTCCTCCCCGTCGTCAACGGCCTTCGCCCGACCGAGTCGGCCGCCGACGAGTACCCCGACGCCGTCACCGCCTGGTCCGAGGCCGGCAACGAGCGGCGCGACGCCCTCGGCCAACTCGGCGGGGAGCCCTGCCGGCTCCAGGCCGACGAGGACCCCGCGTGCCCCGGCTGTGGCCGGACCATGGATTTCGCGCTCATGCTCGAAGCCGGCCGCGACTACCGGTCGGGAATGAACTTCGGCGGCGACGGGTGGGGGTACGTCTTCACCTGCGCGGGATGCGAGCGGGCCGCGTTCCTCTGGCAGTGCTGACCGGCGGCTAGAGTCACCCGCTGTGAAGCGTCCCCTCATCATCGCCGCCTGTGCCTTCGCCGTCATCGTCGCCGGCGCCGCCGTCCTCTTCTGGAAGCCGTGGTCGGACACCGCACACTCCGCCGAGGCGGTGCCGGCCACCTGCGACGAACTCGCCGCCGTCCCCCAAGGCCACGTCACCGACCCCGAGGTCAGGGAGAGGACCTTCGCCTTCGCCGGGGCCGGCCGCCTCACCGGCGAGGACCGGCCGGGCAGCACCCTCGTCTGCGACTGGAACGGCGCCGACGGCACGGTGGTTCAGCTGCGCGTCGAATACTGGGCCGACGGCCCCGGCGCCGCCGAGAACGAGGCCGAACTCGCCGACTCCACAGAGGTACCCGGCCTGGGCGACGAGGCGGCCCTGGCCACTGTCGGCACCGCCGGTGAGGGACTCGCGCGCGACGGCAACGTCATCGTCCACGCCCGGTGCATCTTCCGGGGGGAGGTCGACGTCTCCGGCGAGATCGTCGCGGTTCTCGAAGCGGCCCTCACCACGATCGGCGGCTGACGCCGGCGGCAAGCGGGAGCGAAACGGCGAGAGGAGCGGCGGGGGTCGGGTGACACATCGGCGCCGCCGGGGGCCCAATCCCGGCGGCGCCGAATCACCCAAGAGAAAGGAGACGTTCATGGACCATTCCCGGATTCGCGGCGGCTTAACCCCGCGCGGGGAGGCTTTTTTGGGGTGGGTGCGCCGACGACGCGGTGATGGCGGCACGGGAACGAAAGAAACCCCTGGTCTCGTTCGAGCACCGCCGCAACTTCGCCGCCGTGCTCGGGCAGCCGGCCGCCGACCTCTATCTGGCGGCCCACCGGATCCCCCAGGCCGTTAATCGCCTCGCCGTCGCGGGTGCCTGACGAACCGGCCCACCTCCGTCCGATCACGTTGCAGCTCACCGAGGAACGGGCTGCGGGGCGAAGAGCCGAGCGTGAGCGGAGTCAATTCCGCAAAGCCCGAGAACTGCCGTTTTAGGCCGTTATAAGTTGACGCTGCATGGCTGCCGACACGGGGGGATGGATGGGCCGGCTCAAGGACGCCCTGGCGGACCACGCCGAGCGCGCCCCGCGCGTCTGCGTCAACAACCTGTCCGCCACCCGCGCCCCCGGCCACCCCGACCGGGGCTCCGACGCGACGGCTTCTCCGGCATCGGCGCCATCACCGACGCGACCAAGAGCCAGATCCCGGTGATCGGCCACACGGTGCCGTACGCGATCCGGCAACACCTTGCTCACCGTCCGGGGAACGATCATCGTCGCGTCGCCGGCGTGAACTCACGGGGGAAATGATCATGACCACGATCGAACCGCGACCGCACACGTCGAGGGACGAGGAGCACCGGCTCCTCCAGCTCAGCCCGTTCGAGATCAAGAACAAGCTGATCGACCTCGCCGACGACAACGTCACCGCGGGCGCCGAGCAGATGCTCAACGCCGGGCGCGGCAACCCGAACTGGATCGCCACGGTCCCCCGGCAGGCCTTCGCGATGCTGCTGAACTTCGGCATCGAGGAGTCCAAGCGCGACTGGAGCGAATGGGACACCGTCGGCGGGATGCCCGCAAAACCCGGCATCGCCGGCCGCTTCGCGACCTTCCTCGACGAGCAGGGCGACAACGCCGGCGCCGAGCTGCTGCACGACGGCGTCGCCTACGGCGTCGACCGGCTCGGCTTCGACGCCGACGCGTGGGTCCACGAACTCACCGACGCCGTCATCGGCGACAACTACCCGGTCCCCGACCGGATGCTGACGCACGTCGAGAAGGTCGTCCACGAGTACGTCATCAAGGAGATGTGCGCAGGCCAGGAGCCCGAAGGCGGCAACTACGACCTCTTCGCCACCGAGGGCGGCACCGCCGCCATGTGCTACATCTTCGACAGCGCCGTCATCAACCGGCTGCTCATCCCCGGCGACAAGATCGCCATCATGACCCCGATCTTCACGCCCTACCTGGAGATCCCGCACCTCGAACGCTACGACTTCGAGGTCGTCGAACTCCGGGCCTCCAAGGTCGGCGAGAACGGCTTCCACACCTGGCAGTACCCCGACGCCGAGATCGACAGGCTCGCCGACCCGTCGGTCAAGGCGCTGTTCTGCGTCAACCCCAGCAACCCGCCCTCGGTGATGCTGGCCCCGGAGACCCTTGAACGCATCTCCTCGATCGTCGCCGAGAAGAACCCGGGCCTGACCGTCATCACCGACGACGTCTACGGCACCTTCGTCAACGGGTTCCGCTCACTGATGTCGGCCGTCCCCCGCAACACCATCGGCGTGTACTCCTTCTCGAAGTACTTCGGCGCGACCGGCTGGCGCCTGGGCGTCATCGCCGTGCACAGCGACAACATCTTCGAGGAGAAACTCGCCTCCCTCGACGCCGGGACCAAGGAACTGCTCGACCGCCGCTACGGCACGATCACCCTCGAACCGGAGAAACTGCGCTTCATCGACCGCCTCGTCGCCGACTCCCGGCAGGTCGCGCTCAACCACACCGCCGGCCTCTCCCCGCCGCAGCAGACCCAGATGGCGCTGTTCAGCCTCTTCGCTCTGCTCGACGAGGACGACTCCTACAAGAAGATCTGCCAGTCGATCATCGCCCGCCGGCTCGACGCCCTCAGCAAGGGCCTGGGGGTCCCGCTGCCGGCCGATCCGCTCGCCGCCCACTACTACGTCGAACTCGACCTCCTGTCGTGGGCCGAGCACCACTGGGGCGCGGAGTTCGCCACCTGGATGAAGGCGAACTTCGAGCCCGTCGACCCGATCTTCCGCCTCGCCGAGAAGGGCTCGGTCGTGCTGCTCAACGGCGGCGGCTTCGACGGGCCGGACTGGTCGGTGCGCGTCTCACTGGCGAACCTGCGCATGGAAGCCTACGAGAAGATCGGCACCTGGCTGTGGGAGATCGGCCGGGAGTACAAGGACGAGTTCGACAAGGTCAACGGCGGCTGAGATGGACTGGGCGAAGAACATCATCCAGTCCACACCCGAGATCGCGCTGTTCCTGTGCCTGGCACTGGGTTTCGCGCTGGGCTCGGTCAAAGTGTGGAAGCTCTCGCTCGGCGGTGTCGCCGGGACGCTGATCGTGGCGATCGTGGTCGGGATGTTCGCCGACGTGCAGCTCGACGACCAGGTGAAGAACATCGCCTTCGCGCTGTTCATCTTCACCCTCGGGTACCTGTCGGGACCGTCGTTCTTCGCCAGCCTCAACCGGGCGAGTCTCAAGTACGGCGTGTTCACCCTGATCGAGATCGTCATGGTCCTGGGCATCACGGCGCTCGCCGTGCTGATCATGGGCCTCGACGTCGGCACCGCGGCCGGCCTGATGGCGGGCGGTGCGACCGAGTCGGCGGTGGTCGGCACCGCCACCGACTCGATCGCGAAACTGCCGCTGCCGGCCGACCAGATCGCCACGCTGCAGGCCAACGTCGGCACCGCGTACTCGATCTCCTACATCTGCGGCCTGATCACGATCGTGCTGATGTCGAGCCAGGTGTTCCCGCTGATCATGCGCATCGACCTGCGGGCCGAGGCCGAGAAGCTGTGGCGCAAGCTCGGCGGCGGGACCACCGACGACAACGCCAGCCCCGCGCTGCCCGGTCTCGTCGGCCGCGCCCACCAGGTCGTGGCCGCCGACGGCAAGACCGTCGACCAGCTTGAGACCGCTCTGGGCAGGGGCGCCACCGTCGAGCGTGTCCTGCGCGGCGGGGACACCGTCGGCGGTACCGGTGACACCCGGCTCCTGCTGGGCGACATCGTGATGCTCGTCGGCCCGCGTGAGGCAGTCCTCGCCGGCGACAAGCTCATCGGACCCGAGGTCGCCCCGACACGGGGAACCGCCGACCTCGACCTCGACGTGGCCGACGTCATCGTCAACACCAAGGGCTTCCGCAACGGGACCCTCGGCGAGCTGCGCGCGCAGATCCCGCCGCAGCAGCGGCACGGGGTGTTCTTGTCGGCGATCACCCGTATGGATCACGAGCTGCCGGTCCAGAACGGCACGGAGATCCACAAGGGCGACACGGTGCGGTTCACGGGCACCAAGGCCGACCTGGCGGCGTTCACGCCGAAGGTCGGGTTCCGGATCGACCCGGGCGTGAAGTTCGACTTCGTGTTCATCTCCATCGGCGTCGTGCTGGGCTTCCTGATCGGCAAGCTCGTCCTCCAGCTCGGGGACGTGCCGCTGTCGCTCGGGACCGGCGGCGGCTGCCTCCTGTCGGGGCTCGCCTTCGGCTGGTTCCGGGCCCGCGACCCGAAGGTAGGGCAGTACCACCCGGCCGCCGCCGAGGTCATCAAGACCCTCGGCCTGGCCACCTTCATCTGCGCCGTCGGACTCTCGTCGGGGCCGCAGGCGGTCGAACTCGTCGAGGAGTTCGGCTTCGGGCTCCCCGTCGCCGGCATCCTGATGACCCTCCTGCCGGCCACCGTCTCGCTGTTCGTGGCGTGGAAGCTCATGAAGCTGCCAGCTCCCCTCACCCTGGGCGCCATCACCGGCCAGCAGTGCAGCACGCCGGGCATCACCGCCGTCCAGCAAGCCGCCGGCAACTCCACCCCGACGATGGCGTACACGATCGTCTACGCGCTGTCCAACGTCGCGCTCCCGCTCATGGGACCCGTCGTGGTCGCCATGGCCCGCGCCCTCGGATGACCGCACCCGGGGAGGGGTGGCCGACGACGGTCGCCCCTCCGGCACGGACCCTCCCGAACGAGCCCCCGACGACCATCGTGTACTGTCATGCCTCGTGCGAGTCACCCGGAAAACGGGTCGCGAAAGCGGCCGGTGGACCAGGTAAAGTGGGTCGTGCGAGTCGAAGTGGCGGAATGGCAGACGCGCTAGCTTGAGGTGCTAGTGTCCTTTATCGGACGTGGGGGTTCAAGTCCCCCCTTCGACACTCTGCGAACCCCTGGCCGACCGGGAGAAACCCCGGCCGACCAGGGGTTTTCTCTTGTTCGGGGCCTTCCCGCTCTCCCGTTGTTCGCCTTGAGGCCGAGGTCGGGCCGGCCGTCGGTCAGCGAGCCGCCGAGGTGGCGGTAGCTCGGTCGCGACTCGAACAGCCGCGGCGGGTCCAAGTGCCGCCTCGCGGCCGTTTGCCGCCCGCCCCGTCCGCAGTGCCCGAAGCCCGCCGAACGGGGCGCGGGAACAGGACCCGACCGAAGCGGGATCATGGGTGGCGCATTCCATCCGACAGGGCGCGCCGCCGCCCCGAAATCCTCGCGACCGGCAACGCGAACCCGCCCGGGCAGGGCAGGGGAGACCTCCCCATGGACGGACCGCCCGGATCGCACCATTCTGGTGATGGAAGATTATGTGCCCGGCACGAGCAATGGGGAGACCGATGAGCGCCGAGACCCGTCCGTACGTCGTCGGACCCGACGACGCGCCGGACAAGTACCGCCTGCGCCGCCAGGTCGGCGGAGGCGGGGAAGCGGAACTCTGGGAGGCCGAGCTCACCGTCTCCGGCGAGGCCGAGCGCGTCGCGGTGAAGATCCTGCGCGACCAGCACGCCGTCAACATCGAGACCTGGCGCGAGCGCTGGGCCGAGCAGACCGAACTGCTCCGTCTCATGCGCCACCCGGGCGTCGTCGGCGTCCACACGTACTTCGAGGGCGCCCGCATGCACCTCGCCGGCGAGACCCCGCACGAGGCCGAGGGCCGCACCCACTACCTCGTCATGAACTGGGTCGAGGGCCTGGACCTGCGCCAGTGGGTCACTGAGAACGCCGGCGACCGCCACGCGGCCCTGCGCCACCTCATCCAGGTCGCCGACGTCCTCGACTGGCTCCACGAAGGCCGCGCCACCCCCTCCGGCCGGCCGGTCGTCCACGGCGACATCAGCCCCGGCAACGTCATCGTCAACAGCGACGGCCAAGCCGTCCTCGTCGACTTCGGCCTCTTCCGCATGGCCACCGCCCAGACCCACCCCTCGGCCGGCACACAGGGCTACAGCGCCCCCGAGATCCTCATCGCCGGCGAGTACAGCCCCGCCTCCGACCGCTACGCCTTCGGTGCGTTCGCCTACTTCGTCCTCACCGGGCAGTCGCCGCCCGCCGACGCCGAGACTCTGCGCCTGGAGGTCGCCGAGGCGATCGACCCGGGGGGCGTCGCCGACGCCGACCGGCTCGCGCTGATCTTCGCCGACGAGCCCGCGCTGCGCCCCTCGGCGGGGGAGTGGATCCGGCTGCTGCGCCAGCACTCCTCGACGGTCGCCCCGCACGCCGCGCCGATGCCCGCGCAGGCGCCCGGGCAGGCCCTCCCGCCGCCGAAGCCGCCGCGTCTGGGCCCCATCCCGCCGGTGCAGCGCCCGACCATGTGGCGCGACCCCGTCACCGCGCGCCCGGCTGTCGGTCCCGCGCCGGTGCGCCCGGTCGGACCCGGTCCCGGCGGCCCGCTCCCGCTCGGGAAGGCCCCGAAGAGGCGACGGCGTATCGACAGCTGGCAGTGGGTCGTCGGCATCATGGCCGTCCTGCTCATCTGCGGATTCATCGGTCTGCTCACCGTGGCGCTGAACAGCGACAGCGACGCCCCTTACTCCGGTGACCCCTACTACGTGAACAACGAGGACGGCAACGGCGAACGGCGCCCCGACGACCCGCCGCCGACCGGGCTGGTCCCCGACCCGTCCCAGTCGGTCGCCGAGTCGGACCCGCTCGTCGTTTCCGGCCAGAACTTCGACACCTTCGTCGCCGCCGCCTGCACCACCCTGCCCAGCCGCGACTTCTCCCTCGTCGGCGACTACGAGTGGGTCGACCTGGTCATCGCCATGGGCGACGACTCGCCGAGCGGCTCGACGGCGCTGTTCACCGTGTTCCTCGACGGCGAGGAGGTCGCCAGCACCACCGTCGGCGCCGGCGAGCGCTTCGACTGGCACCTGCGCCTGCGGGAGGCCAACACGCTGCGCGTCGAGGTCACCAAGGCGACCGGCGGCACCTGCGGGATCGTGGACGGCTATCTGTCATGAGCGGTCTCGCCGACCTGATCGTCGAGTACGACGGGACCAGCCGGGTGCTCACCTCCGCCGAGGCGCTCACCTTCGGCCGCGACGCCTCCTGCGACCTGTGCCTGGACAGCGCCGACCTCGGCGTCAGCCGGATCGCCGGGCGCCTGTCGGCCACCGGGAGCGGCTGGGCCGTGACCAACCTCAGCCGCAAGCGGCCGCTGCACATCGTCGACCCGGCCGGGTTCGGCGTGCCACTGCCGGTGGCTCCCGAGCACGGCTCGCCGAGCCGCCGTTCCGTGGACGCCTCGCCGCTGACGGTGCTGGTGGTGGGGGAGGCGTGGACCTACGCGCTGGTGCTGCGGCTGGATCCCGGCGACCCGACCGGCGACATCTTCGCGCCCATCGACGAGAACCGCACCCGCACGCAGCTTCCGCAGCTGACCGACCGGCGCCGCGAGGTGCTCGTCGCGATGACCGCCGGCTACCTGCGCCCCTACCCGTACTACGACCCCAGGCCACGGACCTACCAGGAGATCGCCGACGAGCTTCGGCTGGCGAAGTCCACGGTGGTCAAACGCATCGAACAGGTCCGTCTCGACCTGGTCGAGGCGGGCGTCCTCGGACTGGAGAAGGAGCTCGACGCCCGCCGTGCCCTGTGCGAGTGGCTGCTGGCCACCCGTGTCCTCACCCCCGGCGACCTTGAGTGGCTCAAGGTCCGCCGGGCCGCGCAGGACCGGTCGTGAGAGGCCGCACGTCCCGTACGATCTGCGCATGCTCGTTCTTGGTGGTTACGGCGAAGGCGTCGGCCTCGTCGAAGACGGTGCCGTCCGGGTGGTCGCGGCCGACCGTCCGTCCTACGTGGTCTCAGGCTCCGGCGGGCGCGTCCTGTACGCGGCCCTCGAACGCGACGACGTGACCGGCGGCGTCCTCGCCCTGCATCCCGACGGGACCGTCCTGGGCGAGGAGTCCAGCGGGGGAGTGGCCCCGTGCCACCTCGCGCTGCATCCCGGCGGGCACTGGCTGTTCACCGCGAACTACGGCAGCGGAACCGTCGGCGTCCTGCCGGTCTACGAGGACGGCGGCCTGGGCGCCCTGCACGAGGCGATCGCGCACATCGGCTCCGGCCCGAACGCCGACCGGCAGGAGGGCCCGCACGTCCACCAGATCGTCGTCGATCCCTCCGGCCGCTGGGTACTGGCCGTCGACCTCGGCATCGACAAGGTCGTCGTCTACTCCTTCGCCGACGGTGAGCTAAGCCGCCACGGGGCCTTCGACTGTGTGCCGGGCACCGGGCCGCGCCACCTCGCCTTCTCGCCCGACGGGCACACCGCCTACATCGTCGGGGAGCTCGACGACTCGCTGACCCGCTGCGGCTGGGACGCCCGGACGGGCACGCTCAGCGCGGAGGGCCGCCTGCGGGTGCTGCCGGAGAACGTCGAGGTGGAGAACTTCCCCGCCGCGGTGCTGACCTCGCCCGACGGTCGCTGGGTCTATGTCACCAACCGGGGGCACGACTCGATCGCGGTCGTCGAGACCTCGCCCTTCGAGCTGCGCACGACCGTGGGCTGCGGCGGGAACTGGCCGCGCGACGCCGCGCTGAGCCCGGACGGCGAGCGCCTCTACGTGGCCAACCAGACCAGCGGGAACGTCGCGGTGTTCGCCTTCGCGGACGGCGTGCCCGTCGCCGAGGGCGAGTCGCTGGAGTTCCCCTCGGCGACCAGCGTGCTTCCGCTGTCTTAGGGGGACGGTGCTTGTCTTAAGGGTGCGAGCCCGTCGCAGCCCGCAGTGATCCACCGGGCGAGCCCTGGAACCCCCGCGCCCGCCGGATCGCCGCGCCGAGGCTTTCGGAGTCGGCGTCGTCGAGGACGGCGGCGAGGTGGCCGTCGGGCCGCACCACCCACACGCGCCCGGGCCGGGGCCCGAGCGGTTCGGCGTCGTCCAGGCGCAGCCGGACCACCGGGACCGGCGTGTCCACCGCCGGCGGCACCCGGTCGGTGCCGATGAGGGTGAAGCCCGGGCCGAAGCGCTCGCGCAGCCTCCCGCCGGGCATCAGCGCGTCGGGGCACAGCACGCCGGGGACGACCGGTCGCGTGAGGCCGGGCTCGGTGGGGAAACCGTGCACCTCCCAGGCGGTGGTCAGGGGCGAGTCGAGGTACCAGTACGGCTCGTAGAGTTTCCCGGAGTCGACCTCGGCGCGGGCCGCCGGATCATCGGCGGCACGTGCCAGGACCTCCCGTCTGCGGGCCATGGCGGCCTCGTCGGGCGGGACGAGGAAGCGCATCGTGCGGCCGGTGACGCGCAGGTTCTCCACGGCGGCGGCGTGCCGTTCGTCGTGGTAGCTGCCGAGGAGGGCGGGTCCGGCCCAGCCGAGCCGGTCGAAGGCGATCTTCCAGGCGGCGTTCTCGGCGTCGGCGATGCCGGAGTTGAGGCCGCGCGCGCCGAAGGGCGTCATCACGTGCGCCGCGTCGCCGGCCAGCAGCACCCGGCCCTCCACATAGGACGCAGCGGTGCGCTGTGCGAAGCGGTACGCCGACAGCCACACGATCTCGTATGGCGTCTCGCCCGTGATGCGCCGGATCCGGGCGTCGACCTCGCCGCTCGCGCGCGCCTCGGCCAGGTCGAAACCGGCCGGCACCTGCCAGTCGATCCGCCACACCGAGTCCGGCTGCGGATGCAGCAGGACCTGCCGTCCGGGGTTCCATACCGGATCGAAGTGGAAGCGCCGCTGCGGCCCGAAGGGGAGCTCGGCGCGGATGTCGGCGATGAGGAAGCGGTCGGCGAAGGACTCGCCCTCGAAGGGCAGCCCGAGCGCCTCGCGGACGACGCTGTGGCAGCCGTCGGCGCCGATGACGTGGGTTGCCCGCAGCTCGCCGGCGACCGTGGAGACGACGACCCCGTCCCGGTCTTGCGCCAGGCCGGTCACTGCGGTCCCGTAGCGCAGCCCGATCAACGGTTCGGCGGCCACCGCGGCCTCCAGGACACTCTCCACACGTGCCTGGGGGATGTTCACGAACGGCGGGAAACCCGCCTCACCCCCGGCGGGGAAGGTGATCCGGAACAGCTCGACGTCGCGGTGGTACGTCCGGCCGTGCGTCCAGGTGACGCCCTCGGCGGCGAGCTGTTGGCCGCAGCCCACCCGGTGCAGGATGTCCAGGACGTCGCGCTGGGTGCAGATCGAGCGGGAGCCGACCGGATCCCGCTCGGCCGCGGCCTCGCACACCACAGACGGCACGCCGAAGCGCGCCAGCAGCAACGCCGCGGTCAGGCCGACCGGCCCACCGCCGACGATCACCACCGGCGTCTCCACGTTCAGCCCTTCAGCTCCGCCCACACCTCACGGTCGCGCTCGGCCGTCCATACACGCGGCCAGTCGAGGCCCGAGCGCTCGTCCCAGTAGCGGGAGACGTTGAACGGCAGGCAGTGCTCGAAGATCGGCCAGTCCCCGTAGCGGGGCTCCAACGCGGCGTGGGCGGCCTCGTAGGCCTCCTTCAGCCCGCCGCCGTGGGTGGCGGCCTCGTCGACCTCTCGCATCAGCACGTGCAGGAAACTGCGTGTCTGGTCGATGGCAGCGCCGACCGCGTCGGCGCCGTGCGCGACGTCTCCGCGCCCGCCGATCAGGATCTCGGCGCCGAGCGCCTCCACCGCCGACAGGGTCGGTCCCGCCCAGTGCCGGTGGAACGCGTCGCCGGTGTAGAGCGCCGCCCGCGCCTCGACGAGGTCGCCGGCGAACAGGATCCGCTGCTCGGGCAGCCACGCGACGATGTCGCCCGCGGTGTGACCGCGCCCGTGGTGGCCCAGAACCAGCCGGCCCCTGCCGCCACCGAGCTCGATGGTCAGCTCCTCGCTGAAGGTCACCGTCGGCCACGTCAGGCCCGGGATCGTGTCCGCCCCGTTGAACAGGCGCGGCATCCGCCCGGCCTCCGACTCCCAGTCGGCCAGGCCGCGCTCGATGATCAGGCGCCTGGTCTGCTCGTGCGCGATCACGGTCTCCGCGCCGAACGCCGAGGCGCCCAGCGTGCGGACCGCGTGGTAGTGCGACAGCACCAGGAAGCGCACCGGCTTGTCAGTGTGCTCCCGCAGGCGCTCCAGCCACTTCGAGGCCATCAGCGGGGTCGCCCGCGCCTCGAAGCACACCACGAAGTCCTCGCCCTCCACGGCGCCCACGTTCGGGTCGCCCTCCGCGGTCAGCGCGTACACCCCGTCGGCCAGGACCTCGAAGGTCTCGTCCTTCTCGGCGAGATCCGCCGAGGACGCGAACGGCACGGCGGCTTCGCCCATGTCGCCTCCCGGGCGCGGCGAACCGCGCCGGAGTCAGGTCACGGTGACCTTCACCGTGTGCCAGCCGCTGGCCCCGTCGGGCGCGACCGGCGTCCGCTGTTCAGTCTGCACGACTCCGGCGCCGTCGGTGGCGCGCACGGTCAGCCGGTGCTCGCCCGGCGAGGCCTGCCAGTCGTAGACCCACTGCCGCCAGGTGTCCCCGGAGACCACATCGGACAGCCGGGCCGCCGCCCAGGGACCGTCGTCGACGCGGACCTCCACCGCCGTGATGCCCCGGTGCTGGGCCCAGGCCACACCGGCGACGGCGACCGTCCCGGCCTTGGCGGACTTGCGCGGAGTGTCGATCCGCGAGGCCGTCTTGACCGGCGTCGGAGTCGACCAGCCGCGCGGGATCCAGTAGGCGTCGAAGTCGTCGAAGGAGCTCAGTTCCAGCTCGGTGAGCCACTTCGTGGCCGAGACGTACCCGTAGAGGCCGGGCACGAGCATCCGCACCGGGAAACCGTGGATGAGCGGCAGCGCCTCGCCGTTCATGCCGACGGCCAGCATCGCGTCACGGCCGTCGCGGCACAGGTCGGTCGGCGCGCCGGCGGTGAACCCGTCGGCGGAGCGGCCGACGAGCTGGTCGGCGCCCTGGTCGGGCCGGACCTCGGCCAGCAGGTCGGCGAGCGGCACCCCGAGCCACCGCGCGGTGCCGACCAGTCCGCCGCCGACCTCGTTCGACACGCAGGAGAGGGTGATGTCGCGTTCGATCATCGGGCGCGCCAGGAGCTCGTCGAAGGTCAGCTCGATCGGGTTGGCGCAGCGCCCGTGGATCCGCAGCCGGTACCCGGACGGAAGGACGTTGGGGGTCACCAGCGCTGTGTCGATGCGGTAGAAGTCGGCGTTCGGGGTCTCGAAGGCGCTCAGGCCCGGCAGCTTGAGGTCCGCGCCCGCCGGGCGAGGCGGAGCCGGACTCGCCGGCACCGGCAGCCGTACCGTCGCGCGAGCCTCCTCGGCGGCGGTGCTCAGACCGACGTTGCGGCCGACCGCGAGCGCGACGCCCGCCCCTCCCACGGCGGCCACCGAGGTCACCAGGAACCGCCGCCGCCCGTAGACGCGCATGTCGACGGCCTCATCATCGCCCTCGACGCGCGGCGCGTGACGCAACAGGAACCAGCCCGCGCCCAGTGCGGCCGCACCGGCCACCAACGACGGAACGGCCGACAGCGCCCCCGCCCCCGGACGCGTCACCGCGGCAGCCACCCCGAGACCCGTGAACACGACCACCGCGGCGACCGCGTAGACCAGCCTCCGGGTGGCCGCGATCCCCACGCCCGCCGCGACGACCGCCAGAATGACGACGGTGCCGATCTGCAGAGCCAGCTTGTCGCCCGTCCCGAACACCGAGATCGCCCACTGCTTCACCGGCTCCGGCGTCGCCTTGATCACCCGGTCGCCGACGGCCACCAGCGGTGCGTCGGCGGCACCGGTCAACGCCGCCACCAGCTCACCCACCCCGAGGGCGACGGCGGCGGAGACGATCCCGGACAGGGCCGCGGCCCAAGGTCTCACTCGCATGCGTCCATCATCTGCCCCTGCGGCTCCCACCGCCCCCCGTGTTAGCGGACCGTAAGTATTTGCGCCGCCCACCGGCGAAGGTCATCATTGCCACTCATGACCGAGCCAACCCCTTTTCGCGTAGGACTCATCGGCTGCGGCAACATCAGCGGCCAGTACCTGTCCACACTGGCCCGCCTCCCCGGGATCACCGTCGCGGCCTGCGCGGACATCGACCCCGAACGAGCCGCCGCCACCGCACGTGAGCACGCCATCCCCCTCGCCACCGGCGTCGACGAACTCCTCGCCGACCCCGGCATCGACGCCGTCGTCAACCTCACCATCCCCGCCGTGCACGCCACCGTCACCCGCGCGGCGATCGCCGCCGGCAAACACGTCTGGTCGGAGAAGCCCCTCGCCCTCGACCGCGCCGACGTCGACCACATCCGCGACGAGGCCGCCCGCGCCGGCGTCCGCGTCGGCTGCGCCCCCGACACCTTCCTCGGCGCCGGACTCCAGACCTCCATCCAGGCCATCGTCGGCGGCGCCATCGGCCGCCCCGTCGCCGCGACGGCCTTCTTCACCACTCCCGGACCCGAAGCCTGGCACCCGGATCCGGAGTTCTTCTACGCCCCCGGCGGCGGCCCCCTCCTCGACATCGGCGTCTACCCGATCACCGCCCTCGTGGCGATCTTCGGCGCCGTCGAGTCGGTCACCGCCCAGTCCCAGCGCAGCGTCCCCACCCGCACCATCGGCTCAGGCGTCAAGGCCGGACAGGAGATCCCCGTCGAGGTCGCCACCCACTACAGCGTCTCCCTCAACTTCGCCGACGGCGGCCTGGCGACACTCGTGACCTCCTTCGACGTCCCCGCCCACGAACTTCCCCACCTGGAGGTCTACGGCGTCGAGGGCACCATCACCCTGCCCGACCCCAACGGCTTCGGCGGCAACCCCCGCGTCCGCCGCCGCGGCGAGGACGAATGGACCACCCTCGCCCACACCAGCGGCTACCTCGGATTCCAGCGCGGCATCGGCCTCGCCGAACTCGCCGACGCGATCGCGGCGGGCGTCGGGCACCGGGCCTCACTCGACTTCGCCGCGCACGTGCTCGACACGATGCTCGCCATCGACGAGTCGGCGGCGGCCGGCCGCGAGAGCGTGCTGCGCACGGGATGCGAGAAGCCCTCACCGGTCGGGAAACTCATCGGCGGCTGAGGACTCAAGAGGCGCGGTGGGCAGCCACCGCGCCTCTTCGCACGCGTGCCGGGGCTCGGGAAACGACGAAGTTGAGACCAGATGTCCGACATGTGGCTAATCTCCTGTCAGGCTCGCTTGGTCGTGGGGTCCGTCGGCGCACGGGCATCCCTCTCGGGAGGTCAACATGGTGCGACGTCACGGTCTGCTCGCCGCTCTCTCGGCAGTACTCCTCCTCTTGGGCACGACTCCCGCCGCGGCCGAGGAACCGGTGCCGTTCCCGGCCTCGATCGCCGGCCTCGGCGACTCCATCAGCAGGGGCTTCAACTCCTGCGGCTGGTACTTCGACTGCACCGCCCGCTCGTGGAGCACCGGCGACAGCGATCGCGTCGAGGGCCACTACCGCCGCCTCTCGGCCCTCAACCCGGCCATCGAGGACAACCGCCACAACAACGCCGAGACGGGTGCGACCTCAGCCGACCTGGCCGCGCAGGCGGCCCACACCGTCGAGCAGCGCGCCGAGTACGTGACCGTCCTCATCGGAGCCAACGACGCCTGCGCCGACAGCGAGGCCGGCATGACCAGTCCCCGGCAGTACCGCACCAACGTGTCCGCCGCCCTCTCGGCGATCAAGCGGGGCCTGCCCGAGACGAAGGTCTTCATCGCCAGCATCCCCGACCTGTACCGCCTGTGGCTGGTGAACAAGGACAGCGCGCCCGCCCGCGAGACCTGGAAGAACGCCGGCATCTGCCGCACGATGCTCGGCGACCCCGCCTCGACCGAGCCGGGCGTCGAGCAGCGCCGGATGAACGTCCGGCAGCGGGTGCTCGACTACAACACCGCGCTCGGCGAACTGTGCGCCGAGTACGGCGAGAACTGCCGCTTCGACGGCAACGCCGTGTTCAACACCGAGTTCACCGCCGACGAGGTGTCGCGCTGGGACTACTTCCACCCCAACGTCGCAGGACAGCGGCGGCTGGCGGAGGTCACCTTCGCCGCGGCCTTCGACCCTCGCTGAGACCGGGGGAGGGGCCGCGCCGGCGTGACCTCGCACGCCTGCGCCGAGACGCGGGTGTCACCACCGCGAGCGCACCCTGGTAAGAAAGGGACATGACCGCAGCCGAAACCCATCCCCCGCACCCTCTCGCCGTCGACGAGGTCGTCGACATCTGCCGGGACCTGCTGCGGATCGACACGACCAACACCGGCGACAACGACACCTCGGCCGGTGAGCGGACCGCCGCGGAGTACGTCGCCGAGAAGCTCGCCGAGGTGGGCCTCGAACCCTTCATCACCGAGTCGGCGCCGGGCCGGGCGAGCGTGATCGCCCGCTACGAGGGCTCCGACCCCAGCCGCAACGCGCTGCTCGTGCACGGCCACCTCGACGTGGTGCCCGCCGATCCGAGCGAGTGGTCGGTGCACCCCTTCTCCGGCGAGGAGAAGGACGGCTACCTGTGGGGCCGCGGCGCCATCGACATGAAAGACTTCGACGCGATGGTCCTGGCCCTCGTGCGCCAGTGGAAGCGGGAGGGCCGCGTACCCCCGCGCGACCTGGTCCTGGCCTTCCTGGCCGACGAGGAGGCCGGCAGCACCTACGGCGCCCACCACATCGTCGACAACCACGCCGACCTGCTCGACGGCGTCACCGAGGCCGTCGGCGAGGTCGGCGGATTCTCCGTGTCGATGAGCAACGACCTGCGCCTGTACCTCATCGAGACCGCCGAGAAGGGCCTCGACTGGCTGCGCCTGACCGTCAGCGGACGCCCGGGCCACGGCTCGATGATCCACGACGACAACGCCGTCACGCAGCTCGCCGAGGCCGTCGCGCGCGTCGGTCGGCACAAGTTCCCCGTCGTGATCACCCCGACCGTCCGCGCGTTTCTCGAGGAGGTCTCCGACATCCTCGAAGTGGAGCTCGACCTTGAGAACCCCGAGGCGACCATCGCCAAGCTCGGCCCGATCGCGCGCATCATCGGCGCCACGATCCGCGACACGGCCAACCCGACGCGCCTCGACGCCGGCTACAAGGACAACGTCATCCCCGGCCGGGCACAGGCGACCATCGACTGCCGCACCCTCCCGGGCCGCTCGAAGGAGTTCGAGCGCCAGCTCCGCGAGATCGTCGGCCCCGACGTCCAGGTCGACTACATCCACCGCCAGCCGGCCCTGGAGACGTCCTTCGACGGTCCCCTCGTCGACGCGATGGCCGACGCGCTGCGCGCCGAGGACCCCGGCGCCCGTCCGGTGCCCTACATGCTCTCCGGCGGCACCGACGCCAAGGCCTTCAACCGCCTCGGCATCCGCGGTTTCGGCTTCGCGCCGCTGAAGCTGCCCGCCGACCTCGACTTCGCCTCGCTGTTCCACGGCATCGACGAGCGTGTCCCCGTCGAGGGCCTCAAGTTCGGCGTGCGCGTCCTCGACCGCTTCCTGTCCCGCAGCTGACCGCTCCACCATCTCCGCCTGAGCCCCTCGACACGCCCCCGAACCGCTTCACACCGTCCACCGGAACTGAAGAAAGAGCGTGCTCATGCCTGACCAAGCCGCCTCCCCCGCGCAGGAGGCAGCCGCCGCCCTCGAAGTAGTCGTCGAGGCGGCCAGGGCCCATCTGGCGGAGATCACCGCGGCGGAGGGCCGCGTCGGCGACGCCGCCGTCTGGCGCGCCTACGTGGCCCTCAACGACGCCAGCCTCGCCTACGACAAGCTCATCGACGAGGCCTTCGGCGAGGCGACCCCGTGGGACCCCCGGCCGCTGCCCGCGGTCGACGGCGAGGGCGGCTGGCCGGGATACGTCGGCGACGACGACCTCATCGAGTCCGACGGCACCCCGACGGTCATCTCCGTCCGGCACCGCCGCGACTACCTCGTTCCCAGCCAGGCGGCCCTGTTGCGCATCGCCGAGGCCGCCCGCGAAGCGGTACCCGACCCCGACGACGACGGCTCACCCCTCGAAGGGGTCGGCGACGCCGTCCTCGAACTGCTCCACGCGGGCGGCGGGACGCTGGCCTCCCTGGAGATCGAGGAGCTCACACCGCTGGACGGCCTCGTGGTCGTCAACGAGATCACCGGACCCGTCGACCTCGACGCCGTCGACGCCGGCGCGGAGGACACCGCCTTCATGATGGGCACCGAACAGCCCGTCATCGGGCGCCTCGACGAGCGCTCCGTCCACGGCGACCCGAGGGCCGACGACGACCAGGACTGACGCGGGCGTCAGTAGGACAGGCCGGGCAGCACCGCGCCGCCCGTACGGGGACGGCGTCTGCGCAAGGTGACCTTCCGTTCGCCGCCCGGGTAGCGGCGGACCGTGGCCAGCTCCCAGCCGCCGTACTCGGCGGCCACGGACAGTCGGGCCTGCGCGGTCAGCTGATCGACTTCTCCGCCGATGCGCAGGGGCGCGTACTCGTACGGGTCAATGGAAGACTCGTCGGCGCTCGCTTGATTGTCGTCCATCTGGACATAATGCACCCGAGTCCCGGTGAACGCCAGGTTCACGCCTGGCGTTCGGGATAGCCGATCTGCGGCCCGGAGACGTCGTCGAGAGCGAAGCGGATCTCGGCCGGAAGCGTGACCTTCTCGGCCGCCATCGCGCCCATGAGCTGCCCGACCGTCCGCGCGCCGAGGATCGCCGACGTCACCCCGGGACGGTCGCGGACCCACGCCAGCGCCACCTCCAGCGGCGACACGCCGAGCCCGTCGGCGGCCGTGGCGACCGCCTCGACGATCCCGGCGCACCGGTCGTCGAGATAGGCGCCCACGAAGCGCGCGAAGTGCACCGAGGCCGCCCGCGAGTCCGACGGACGCCCGAAGCGGTACTTCCCGGTCAGCACCCCCCGTCCCAGCGGCGACCAGGTCAGCATCCCCATGCCCAGCGACGCGCAGGCCGGAATGACCTCGCGCTCCACACCGCGCTGCACCAGCGAGTACTCCACCTGCGTCGCGGTGATCGGCGCGCGCCCCGGCCACGCCTGCTGCCAGACGGCCGCGCGGGCGGTCTGCCAGCCCGAGAAGTTCGAGACGCCGACATACCGCGCGCGACCGCTCGACACCGCGTAGTCCAGCGCCGACAGAGTCTCCTCCAGCGGCGTGTCGGGATCGTAGAGATGCAGCTGCCACAAGTCCACGTGATCGGTGCCCAACCGCGCCAGCGACTCGTCGAGCGCCCGCAGGAGATGCGCCCGCGACGTGTCCCGCCGGCGATCGGTCCCGGTGCGCACGCCGGCCTTCGTGGCGATCATCACGTCACCGCGCGGCAGCACCGTCCCCAGCAGACCGCCGAGGATCTGCTCGGCCTCACCGTCGGCGTACACGTCGGCGGTGTCCACGAGGGTGCCCCCGGCGTCGACGAAGGCCTTCAACTGGGCGGCGGCGTCGTCGGCGTCGGTGTCCACACCCCACGCCATCGTGCCGAGCGCCAGTCGGGACACCTCCATCCCGCTGCGCCCTAGCGGTCTGTGCTCCATGACCAGCGACGGTACCGGCAGTCGTCCAGCCGCGCCGCACGCCCCGCCGCATCCGAAAACCCGGCCGCTACGCTGATGCGGTTGTGCCCGGCGGGGAAATCCGCCGAAAAAGTCGATCGGGAGGGGTCTGACGTGCGACTCGGTCTCAGCCTCGGGTATTGGGGGAGCGCCGCCGAGCCGGCCGCCCACCTCGCGTTGACCAAAGAGGCCGAAAGTCTCGGCTATTCGGTCGTCTGGGCCGCCGAGGCCTACGGATCCGACACGGTCACCATGCTCACCTGGCTCGCCGCGCAGACCGACACCATCGACCTCGGCGCCGGAGTCATGCAGATCCCCGCCCGCGCGGCCACCATGACCGCGATGACCGCCGCCTCGCTCGACACCCTCTCCGGCGGACGCTTCCGCCTCGGGCTCGGCGTCTCCGGACCCCAGGTCTCCGAAGGCTGGTACGGCGTCCCCTTCGCCAAGCCGCTCGGCCGCACCCGCGAGTACGTCCAGGTCGTCCGCGCCACGCTCGCCCGCGAGAAGGTCGCCATCGACGGCGAGCACATCACCCTGCCGCTCCCCGGCGGCCCCGGCAAGGCGCTCCAGCTGGCCATGCGGCCGCAACGCGCCGACCTGCCCATCTACCTCGCCGTGATCGGCCCCAAGAACCTCGAACTCGCCGGCGAGGTCGCCGACGGCTGGCTCGCGGTGTTCTTCGCACCCGAGCACGCCGCCGAGCAGCTCGCCCACGTCAAGGCGGGCGCCGCCAAGACCGGCCGCGACCTGAGCGGCTTCGACGTCGTCCCCACCGTCCCCGTGGTCGTCGGCGACGACGTCGCGGCGGCCGCCGACCCGGTCCGCGCCTACACCGCCCTCTACCTCGGCGGCATGGGCAGCCGAAAGCAGAACTTCTACAACAACCTCGCCCACCGCATGGGCTTCGGCGAGGCCGCCGACCGGGTACAGGAGCTGTACCTGGCCAAGAAGCACCGCGAGGCCATGGCCGCCATCCCGCACGAGTTCATCGACCGGGTCTCGCTCATCGGCGGCCCCGACCGCATCGCCGACCGCCTCACCGCCTACGCCGAAGCCGGCGTGACGACCCTGGCGGTCACCCCGTTCGCCGCGACACCCGAGGAGCGCGCCGCGACCCTGCGCGTCGTCGCCGAAGCAGCCGCCAAAGCCGGAGTGGGAGAGTAACGAGTGGAGATCACGATCTGGCAGGCCATCGTCCTCGGGATCATCGAGGGCCTGACAGAGTTCCTCCCCGTGTCGTCGACGGGGCACCTGACGATCGCCGAGGGCCTGATGGGCATCCCCATCGACGACAAGGCCGTCACCGCCTACACGGCCGTCGTCCAGATGGGCGCGATCGCCGCGGTCTACGTGTACTTCTGGAAAGACCTCGTCCGGATGGTCACCGCCTGGTTCCGGGGCCTCTTCAACCCCGCCCGCCGCCAGGACTTCGACTACCGCTTCACCTGGTACGTCATCGCCGGATCCATCCCGATCGGCATCGTCGGCTTCTTCGGCGAGGACCTCATCACCGGCCCCTTCCGCAGCCTGTGGGTCGTCGCGTTCTCCCTGATCGCCTGGAGCGGCGTCATGGCCTTCGCCGACCACGCCGCCACCCACCAGCGCACGGAGAAGGACCTCACCCTCCGCGACACGCTCTGGATCGGCTTCGCGCAGTGCCTCGCCCTGATCCCCGGCATCTCACGCTCCGGCTCGACGATCTCCGTCGGCCTCCTCCGCGACCTCGACCGCGTCACCGCGACCAAGCTGTCGTTCTACCTCGCCCTGCCCGCCGTGACCGCCGCCGGCTTCTACCAGCTCCCCGAGGCCCTCGAAGGCGGCGTCGGACCGGCCCCGATCATCGTCGGCCTGGTCTTCTGCTTCGCCGTCGCCTACGTCGCCATCGCCTGGCTGCTGAAGTTCGTCTCGAAGCACAGCATCATGATCTTCGTCTACTACCGCGTCGGCCTCGGACTGTTGCTCATCACACTGCTCGTCACCGGAGTCCTCGAGCCGACGTAGTCTGGCCCTCATGCCGACAGTGCTGTTGCTGCGACACGGACGGACCACCGCCAACACCGCCGGGATCCTCGCCGGGCACATGCCCGGCGTCGCCCTCGACGAGACCGGCCTCGCGCAAGTCGCCGAGGCCGCCAAACGACTCGCCGGACTGCCGCTCGTCGCGGCCGTCAGCAGCCCCCTCCCACGCTGCCAGGAGACCATCCACACCGCACTGGGGGACCGCGGCCTCACCGTCGAGATCGACGAGGCGCTCGCCGAGTACCGCTACGGCGACTGGGAGGGCCGAAAGCTCAGCGAACTCGTCCACGAGCCGCTGTGGAAGACCGTCCAGGAGCACCCCTCGGCCGCCGTCTTCCCCAACGGCGACGCCGCCGCGCACACCGCCGCCCGCGCCGTCGCCGCCGTCCGTGGGCACGACGCCCGGATCGCCGCCGAGTACGGCCGCGACGCGCTCTGGCTGGCCTGCACCCACGGCGACATCGTCAAGGCCGTCGTCGCCGACGCGCTCGGTCTCCACTTCGACCTGTTCCAGCGCATCTCGGCGGGCACCGCCTCGATCACCGCCATCCGCTACACCGCCGAGCGCCCCTACGTGCTGCGCCTCAACGACACCGGCAGCGACCTGAGCGACCTGGTCGCCGCCAAGCAGAGCAGCGACGATCCCGAGCCCGCCGACGGATCCGAAGGCACCGCCGGCGCGGTCGGCGGCGGGCGCTGAGACGGCTATCAGACCCCGGAGATCACCCGGCATCACCGCCCTTCGAGACGTCCGCCCCGGCGCTGGATAGTCTCTAAGCCATGACGGGCCAGCTGTTCGAATTCGTGCCCCCCGAACGTTTCGTCGTCGGAACGGTGGGGGAGCCGGGGGAACGCACCTTCTTCCTCCAGGCACGCGGCAACGGCAGAGTCACGAGCGTCGTGCTGGAGAAGGGGCAGGTGCGCCTGCTCGCCGAACGCATCGACGAGCTGCTCTCCGAGGCCTCCCGCCGTTTCGGCGCCGACGTGTCCGGCAGCGCGCCGGTCGACCACGGTCCACTCGAGACGCCCATCGAGGAGGAGTTCCGGGTCGGCGCCATCGGCCTGGGCTGGGACTCCGACACCGAGTTGGTGGTCGTGGAGATGATCGAGCTCTCCGACGACGAGGAGACCGAGCCCGACAGCGAGGACCTCGACCGCCTCCGCGTCCAGATCGCCCCGGCCGTGGCCAAGGCCTTCGCCACGCGCGCGCGAAGCGTCGTCGCCGCCGGCCGTCCGCCGTGCCCCTGGTGCGGCGGACCGATCGACGTGGAAGGGCACCTGTGCCCGCGCAGCAACGGATACCGGCGTCGGCAGGACGAGGATGAAGACATCGTCTGAGGACACCGCCGACCTCGAACTGCTCACCCACGGGGTGCTGGAGATCGAGGGACTGCTCGTGGAGGCGTCCAACGCGACCCTCCGCGCGGTGATCGAGCACGACGGGCGCACCGCCCGCTGCGTCTACAAGCCGGTCAAGGGCGAGAAGCCGCTGTGGGACTTCCCCACCGGGACCCTCGCCGGCCGCGAGGTCGCCGCCTTCGAGGTCGCCCGCGCGTTCGGGGTGCCTCTCGTGCCGCCCACGATCCTCCGTGACGGCCCGATGGGCCAGGGGGCCTGTCAGTTGTGGATCGAGGAGGACGGGGAGCCCCTCGTCGGTTTCGTGCCCGCCGCCGAGGTACCCGAGGGCTGGCACGCCGTCGCCGCCGCCCGCGGTCCCGACGGGGAGGCCTACCACCTCGCCCACTCCGGCGATCCCGCCGTCGCGATGCTCGCCGCGCTCGACGTGGTCCTCAACAACGCCGACCGCAAAGGCGCCCACGTCCTCCACGACGGCGGCGGCGGCGTGTTCGGCGTCGACCACGGCCTGTCCTTCCACACCGAGCCGAAACTGCGCACCGTGCTGTGGGGCTGGGCGGGCGAGCCCCTGACCCCCGAGGTGACCGAGGCCGTCGAGCGCTTCACCACAGCCGACCCCGAGGGCTTCGCCCGGTACCTCACCGACGAGGAGACGGCCGCCACATTCGCGCGCGCGGCCAAGCTCCTCGCCGACGGACGTTTCCCCGAGCTGCCCGCCGACCGGGCCGCCCTGCCCTGGCCGCCGATCTAGGCCGTGTCCCAGGGCCGACCGGAAACCCGGCGAACTCCGCCTCGCACCCACCAGACGAGCCCTGCATCGGCGGACCCGTTCCGGACGTCACGATCGGCTCACACGGCAAGATCCTTCACGTCGATCGCGGTTAGTCTCTGGGGATGGAATCCTGGCAGGCTCCGCAACTCCCGCAGGTGCCCGGCGAACCGGTCCCGCCGGCGCTGTACGACACCGCTTCGGCCGCGATCCGGCCCAGCGACCCGGGCGAGACCGCGCGCATGTACGTCTGCGGCATCACCCCGTACGACGCCACCCACCTCGGGCACGCCGCGACGATGCTGGTCTTCGACCTCATCAACCGGCTCTGGCGCGACAACGGGCGCACCGTCCGCTACGCCCAGAACGTCACCGACGTCGACGAACCGCTCCTTGAGCGCGCCGAACGCGACGGCGAGGACTGGGTCGTGCTCGCCATGCGCGAGACCGCGCTGTTCCGCGAGGACATGGAGGCACTGCGCATCCTCCCGCCCGACCACTACGTCGGCGCGGTCGAGTCGATGCCCGAGATCACCAAGCTGATCGCCGGGCTCGTCGAGTCGGGCGCCGGGTACAACATCGGCGACGGCACCGGCGACCACTACTTCCCGGTCACCGCCTCGCCCGACTTCGGCTACGAGTCGAACTACGACCGCGAGACCATGCTCGCCTACTTCGCCGAGCGCGGCGGAGACCCCAAGCGCGAAGGAAAGCACGACCCGCTCGACGCGCTCCTGTGGCGCGGGAAACGCGACGGCGAGCCGTCGTGGGCCTCGCCGCTGGGCGAGGGCCGGCCCGGCTGGCACATCGAGTGCACCGCGATCGCCCTCAACTACCTCGGCGAGCAGATCGACGTCCAGGGCGGCGGCACCGACCTGATCTTCCCGCACCACGAGTTCTCCGCCGCCCACGCCGAGGTCGCCACCGGCGTGCGGCCCTTCGCCTCGCACTACGTCCACGGCGCGATGATCGGCTGGAACGGCGAGAAGATGTCGAAGAGCAAGGGCAACCTGGTCTTCGTCTCCCGCCTGCGCGCCGACGGCGTCGATCCCTCCGCGGTGCGCCTCGGGCTCCTGTCGGGCCACTACCGCACCGACCGGGAGTGGACCGGCGCCGTGCTGACCGAGGCCGAGCGCCGCGTGCACGCCTGGCGCGCGGGAGTCCACCGCGAGAGCGCACCCGACGGCGCCGCCCTCGTCCGCGAGCTGCGCGAGCGTCTCGCCGACGATCTCGACACCCCCGGCGCGCTGGCCGCCATCGACCGCTGGGCCGCCTCCGAAGGCGACGACACCGGGGCGCCCGACCTGGTCGCCACGGCTGTGGACGGTCTGCTGGGCGTTCCGCTGCGCGACTGACGCGCCGTTTCGCGAACCGGTTCGGCGTCGTGGAGATCAACGACCCGAACCGGTGCCCGAAGCCGCGTCACCTGTCCCGCAACACCCCAACGCCGTCGCCGCCCAGCTCCTCGCAGTACGCCATCCGCCCGGTCATCGCCATCACCAGCGCGATCGTCCGCCCGGACACCACCGCGCCGCCCTCGTCCCCGGCTCTGAACGGTCCATCGACGGCCTCCAGCCTCAGCCCCCCGATGCGGCCTTTCGCCAAGACCACCTGGTCGGTGCCCGCGTAGTACTCCGCGACCGCCGTGACGGTCTCGGACGGATGCTCCCGCCCGATCCCCAGCGGACGCCGGATGTCCTCCCCGTGCACGACCACCTCACCGAGCATGGCCATCACCGGCAGCGGCGGCTTCGTGCGGCTGCCCACGACATTCCGGAACCGCTCCAGCGTCTCGCCCGGCGAGGCGCCGAGCTGCTCGGCGAGACGCATCGCCACCTGCCGATCGAAGTCGAAGCGGCACCGGACGACCCCGGCGAACCATCTCAGCGGGCTCAGGCTCGCCCCTGCCGTCAGGTGCGCCAGCACCTCCCGCACGCTCAAACCCGCGCACAGCGACGGCGTCGCCCACCCCTCGCCGCTCAAACCGGCCAGATCGGCCGCGAGAGCCGCCCGCTCGGCGTGCACCAGCGGCCACGGTGTCGTACCTGCCATGTCGAATCTCCAGTCCTCGAAGGGCGTCCGCCGAGTAAGACTCCCGCCCATCACGGGAATGATCGCCCAGCGAGCGTGCTCCGCGTCACCATCACCGGATAATCGCTTTGACCCTCCACCCACTGGAAGCCGGAGGCTCCTCCCATGAGCGACGACCCGAACCGCCTGTTCACCATCGGCGAACTCGCCCGCACGTCGGGCGTCCCGGTGCGGACCGTGCGGTTCTGGTCCGACGAGGGCGTCCTGCCGCCGACCACCCGGTCGGCCGGCGGATACCGCCTCTACGACAGCGCCGCCGTGGCGCGGCTCGAACTGGTCCGCACGCTGCGCGAACTCGGCCTCGACCTGCCCATGGTGCGCGAGGTCCTGGCCGGCCGCTCGACGCTGTCCGAGGTGGCCGCGTCGCACGTGCGGGCACTCGACGCCGAGATCCGCGTCCTGCGGACGCGGCGCGCGGTCCTGTCGACGGTCGCTCACCGTGACACCACGACCGAGGAGATGAGACTCATGCACCAACTCGCCCGACTGTCGGCCGCCGAACGGCAGCGGCTGATCGACGACTTCGTCAGCGAGACCTTCGCCGGCATCGAGGACGGCGCACCGGGCGCGGGGATCGCCGCGTCCATGCGCTCGCTTCCGACCACCCTGCCCGACGAGCCGACCCCGGCCCAGGTCGACGCGTGGGTCGAGCTGGCCGAGCTGATCACCGACGAGGACTTCCGCATGCGCACGCGGCAGATGGCCGTCACCGGCGCGATGGGCGGCCCGGCCGAGCCGGTGCCCTTCGAGCCGGCGACGGTCGTCGAGAAGGTCGGCGCGGCCGTCGAGGCGGGCATCGCGCCCGACTCGCCGGAAGGCGCGGCGCTCCTGGCCGAACTGCTCGACGGCGACTACGACGCCGAAGCGCGGGAGCGGCTGGCCGACTCGCTGGCGACCTTCACCAGCCGCAAGGTCGAGCGCTACTGGGAGCTGCTGGGCGTGCTGAACGAGTGGCCGCCGTTCAAACCGGCGGTTCCCGCGTTCGAGTGGGTCATCGAGGCCCTGCGCGCTTAGGCACATGGAAAAGGGCCGGTTCCCGCCCGTGGGGACCGGCCCTCGCGGTCGTTCAGCGCGCGGCGTGCGCGGCCTGGAGGGGCTGCTTGCCGACGAAGGCCCGCCGGGCGGCGGTGAAGCCGGAGCGGTCGTCGAAGATGTCCTGCGCCATCTCGGCAAGCTCGCGCGCGGCGTAGTAGGCCGGGGGCCGGGAGTTGGTCAGGAAGCGCAGCTTGGCCTCGTAGGTCTGGCGCCAGTTCTCCGGCGAGGCGTACAGCTCGGCCTGCTCGATGAGCCACTCGTCGAAGGCGGCGGGATCGCGCGGGCCGACACCGTCGACGAGGCCGAGGTGCAGGGCTCCGGCGGCGTCGACGGGCTGCTTGTCGTCGAGGAGCTGACCGGCGACTTCGACGCCGACGCGGCGGGGGAGCGTGTAGGTGTGCAGCTCCGACCCGAACAGCCCGATGTCGTAGTACGGGTTCAGCACGATCCCGTCGCGGGCCAGGGCGACGTCGGCGGCGAGGCCGAGCATCGCGCCGCCCGCTCCCGCGCTGGCGGTGTACGCGGCGATCGTGAGCTGCCCGGTGTCGGTGACCAAAGCCGTGCAGACGTCGTTGATGGCGTTGATGTTGTCCCAGGCCTCGCGGGCGGGGTCTTCGGCGGCCTCGATGGCGTTGAGGTCGATGCCGTTGGAGAAGAACTCCGGGGTCCCTTTGAACACCAGGACCGAGGTGTCCTGGTCGAGGGCGTAGTCGAGGGCGTCGAGGATCCGGCGGCACTGGACGGTGCCCATGGCGCCGTTGTGGCTGCGGACGGTCAGGACCCCGACGGGCCCGATGCGCTCGTAGTCGACCTCGCGCAGCGACGGCGGGGCCTCGACGTGCGGCGCGCCGACGTGCCCGAGGATCGCCGCGGCCGACAGTTTCACGCCGCTGCCGCCTTCTTTGCGGGGGTGCTTGGCGCGGCCGATCCACACCGCGCGGCGGTCGCCGGCGGCCACGGCGACGGCGTCCTCGTACTTGCCGACGATCGAGCCCGGCTGCGCGCCGGCGTCGACGGCACCGCCGAGGTGGGCGTCGTAGACGTGCACGGTCATGCCGCCCAGCTCGGTGCGCACGCCCGGTGTCGAGTCGGAGGCGGCGATCCGGTTGACGATCTCGGCGGCGGGCTGCGACCAGTCGAACAGGCGCTCGTCGCGGCGCAGCAGCGGCCGGGTCGTCGCGTGCGGGACGGCCCGCTCGGCCTCTTCCTGCGGGGTGGGCAGGAACCCGGGGTCGAGGGCCTTCTCCACGACCTCGGCGATGCACTCCATGGCCGCGTCGGCGACGGGCCCGTTGTACAGCGCCGACTTCGAGCCCGGGCGCTCGGGCATCGCGAAGGTCCGCGTCGCCCAGATCGGTCCGGCGTCCATCTCCTCGACCGCCTGGAGCGCGGTGACCCCCCACAACCGCTCGTGGTCGGTGATCGCGTAGTCCAGCGAGGACGGCCCGCGGTCGCCGACGGGCCCGGGGTGAATGATCACCGTCGGCCACGAGCTCCACACCTTCTCCGGCACACGGTGCTTCAGGAAGGGGCAGATGATCAGGTCGGGCCCGAGGTCGGCGACCGTCTCGGCGATCGCCTCCGCTCCGATGTCGGCGAGCGCGATGTCGACCTGGTGGCCCTCCGCGCACAGCGCGGTCCAGGCTCTCTGACTCAAACCGTTGAACGCGGAAACAAGCAGCAGGATGTGCAAGATCGCCTCCGGGAGGGGGTAGACCCGGGCGAGCCTAGCGAGTGACCATGAAACGACCGAGACCGGGTGTGGTCAGGAATTGTCGGGTCGACCGGGCGTCATGAGACGGACTCGTTGTGCGACTGAAGGCCGCGCGGGCCGTTCTTCCGGCCCTACTCGCCGCTGGGCTCGCTCCCGCTTTGACCACCGCGGCGGCGCAGGTAGCGCTCGAAGTCGCGGGCGATCTCGTCACCGTTGGGCTGCGGCGACGGCTGGTCGTCCTGCTGCTCCAGCGACTCGATGTACTCGGCGATCTCGGCATCGGACCCGGCCAGCTCGGCGATCGAGTTCTCCCAGTCGGCGGTGTCCTCGACGAGACCACCGGTGGGCACCGGGATGTCGAGGATCTCCTCAAGCCGGCTGGCCAGCGCCAGAGTCGCCTTCGGGCACGGCGAGGCCGCCGCATAGTGCGGGATGTGCACCCAGAACGACACCACGGGCAGGCCCGCGTGCGCGATCGCCTCCTGCAGGACCCCCACGATCCCCGTCGGCCCCTCATAAGCCGAAGGCGTCAGCTTCAGCCGCTCGGCCATCGCCGAGTCGGCGGCTGTTCCGGACACCGGCAGCGGCCGCGTGTAGGCCACGTCGGACAGCAGAGCCCCCAAGAGGATCACCTGATCCACCTCGAGACTGTGACATAGCTCAAGAATGTCCTCGCAGAACGAGCCCCAGCGCATGTTCGGTTCGATCCCATGCAGCAAGACGACGTCACGCTCGGTGCCGTCCGGCGAACAGGAGGTGAAGTGGCTCGTGGGCCACTCGATCTGCCGCTTGCCGTCGCCGTCGCGGGTCAGCGTAGGGCGATTGACCTGGAAGTCGTAGTACGGATCGGGGTCGAGATGCCCGATCCGCTGCGCTCCCCACTGCTCGGCGAGGTGCTCGATCGTCTCCACGGAGGCACCCGTCGCGTCGTTCCACCCCTCGAAGGCGGCGATGAGCACAGGGGACCGCAATGTGGGAAGACCGTCGAACTCTGTCACCCGGCCAGGGTACGCGTCCGTTTCGGTGGCTAACCTTGTCGGGTGTCGAACATTTCGCTGCTCACCGCCATTAAAGAACGTGTCCTGATCGCCGACGGCGCCATGGGCACGATGCTTCACGCGGTCGAGCTGAGCGTCGACGAGGACTACCAGGGCCACGAGGGCCTCTCCGACATCCTCAACTTCTCCCGCCCCGACGTCGTCCGCGGAGTCCACGACGCGTACTTCGCCGCCGGCTCCGACTGCGTCGAGACGAACACCTTCAACTCCAACCACAGCGGCCTGTCCGACTACGACCTCGCCCACCGCGCCTTCGAGTTCGGCGAGGCCGGCGCCCGCCTGGCCAAAGAGGTCGCCCACGGGTACTCAACGCCCGACAAGCCGCGCTACGTCCTCGGCTCCCTCGGCCCCGGCTCCAAACTGCCGACCCTCGGACACATCCCGTACGCGCTCCTGCGCGACACCTACCAGCAGACCGCCGAAGGCCTCATCGCCGGCGGAGCCGACGCCATCCTCGTCGAGACCTGCTACGACCTCCTCCAGGCCAAGTCGGCGATCATCGGCGCCAAGCGCGCCATGGCCAAGGCCGGCCGCCGCGTCCCGATCATCTGCCACGTCACCGTCGAGACGACCGGCACCATGCTCGTCGGCAGCGAGATCGGCGCCGCCCTCACCGCGCTCCAGCCGCTGGGCATCGACCTCATCGGCCTCAACTGCGCCACCGGCCCCGCCGAGATGAGCGAGCACCTCCGCTACCTCTCCCAGCACGCCCGCATCCCGCTGTCGGTCATGCCCAACGCCGGCCTGCCCGAACTGACCCCGCAAGGCGCGCACTTCCCCCTCACCCCGCTCCAGCTCGCCGACGCCTTGGAGGACTTCGTCGGCAACTACGGGGTCGGCCTCATCGGCGGCTGCTGCGGCTCGACGCCCGCGCACATCAGCGCCGTCGTCGAACGCCTCGCCGGAACCGTCGCGCCCGCCCGCACTCCCATCATCGAACCGGGCACCTCCTCCTCCTACCACCACGTCCCGTTCAAACAGGACGCCTCCATCCTCATGGTCGGCGAGCGCACCAACGCCAACGGCTCCAAGGCCTTCCGCGACGCGATGCTCGACGCCGACTGGCAGAAGTGCGTCGGCATCGCCCGCGAGCAGGCCCGCTCCGGCGCCCACCTCCTCGACCTGTGCGTCGACTACGTCGGCCGCGACGGCAGCGCCGACATGCGACAACTCGCCTCCCGCTTCGCCACCGCCAGCACCCTGCCGATCATGCTCGACTCCACCGAGGTCCCGGTCATCGAAGCCGGCCTCGAGTCCCTCGGCGGCCGCTGCGTCGTCAACTCCGTCAACTTCGAAGACGGCGACGGCCCCGACTCCCGCTACGCCCGGGTCATGCCGATCATCGCCGAGCACGGCGCCTCCGTCGTCGCGCTCCTCATCGACGAGGAGGGCCAGGCCCGCGACAAGGACTGGAAGGTCCGCGTCGCCACCCGCCTCATCGACGACCTCACCGGCCGCTGGGGCCTCGGCGTCGCCGACATCTTCATCGACGCCCTCACCTTCCCCATCGCCACCGGACAGGAGGAGACCCGCCGCGACGGCATCGAGACCATCGACGCCATCAAGGAGATCGCCGCCCGCTACCCCGGCGTCAACTTCACCCTCGGCATCTCCAACATCTCCTTCGGCCTCAACCCCGCCGCCCGCCAGGTCCTCAACTCGGTCTTCCTGCACGAATGCGTCCAGGCCGGCCTGACCAGCGCCATCGTGCACTCCTCGAAGATCCTCCCGATGGCGCGCATCCCCGAAGAACAACGCGAGGTCGCCCTCGACCTCGTCTACGACCGCCGCCGCGAGGGCTACGACCCCGTCCAGCGCTTCATCGAACTGTTCGAAGGCGCCTCGGTCGCCGCCGCCCGCGCCACCCGCGCGCAGGAACTCGCCGGCCTGCCCCTCGACGAGCGCCTCGAACGCCGCATCATCGACGGCGAGCGCATCGGCCTCGAAGACGACCTCGACGAGGCCCTCCAGACCCGCGACGCCATCGCCATCATCAACGACACCCTCCTGTCGGGCATGAAGACCGTCGGCGACCTCTTCGGCTCCGGCCAGATGCAGCTGCCCTTCGTCCTCCAGTCCGCCGAGGTCATGAAAGCCGCCGTCGCCCACCTCGAACCGCACATGGAGAAGGCCGACGGCGCAGGCAAGGGCACGATCGTCCTGGCCACCGTCAAGGGCGACGTCCACGACATCGGCAAGAACCTCGTCGACATCATCCTGTCGAACAACGGCTACACCGTCGTCAACCTCGGCATCAAGCAGCCCATAAACGCCATCATCGACGCCGCCGAGCAGCACTCGGCCGACGCGATCGGCATGTCCGGGCTCCTCGTCAAGTCGACGGTCATCATGAAGGACAACCTCGCCGAACTCCTCCAGCGAGGCATGGCCACCCGCTGGCCCGTCCTCCTCGGCGGCGCCGCCCTCACCCGCGCCTACGTCGAAGACGACCTCCGCGACCTCTTCGAAGAGGGCGAGGTCCACTACGCCCGCGACGCCTTCGAGGGCCTATCCCTCATGGACAGGGTCATGACGGCCCGCCGCGGCGGAGCACCCGTCGTCGACGCCGAACGCCAAGCCGTCCTCGACCAGCGCCGAGCCCGCCGCGCCCGCCACAAGAGCGTCGCCGTCGCCGAGGCCCCCGACCTCGACGACACCTCCGTGCGCGCCGACATCACCTACGGCGTCGACATCCCGACCCCGCCCTTCTACGGCACCCGGGTCGTCAAGGGCATCCCCCTGGCCGACTACTCGGCGCTCCTCGACGAACGCGCCACCTTCCTCGGCCAGTGGGGCCTCAAACCCGCCCGCGGCAAAGAGGGCCCCAGCTACGAGGAACTCGTCGAGACCGAGGGCCGCCCCCGCCTGCGCTACTGGCTCGACCGCCTCGCCAGCGACAAAGTCCTCGAAGCGGCCGTCACCTACGGCTACTTCCCCTGCTACAGCGAGGGCAACACCCTCGTCGTCCTCGACGAGAACGCCAACGCCGAACGCGCACGCTTCACCTTCCCCCGCCAGCGCCACGGCAAGCGCCTCTGCATCGCCGACTTCTTCCGCACCGGCGAAGAGGCCCGCGACAGGGGAGGGGAGTACGACGTCCTCGGCATGCAACTGGTCACCATCGGCCAACCCGCCAGCGACTACACCGCCAAACTCTTCGCCGAGAACGCCTACCGCGACTACCTGGAGGTCCACGGCGTCTCCGTGCAGCTCACCGAGGCGCTCGCCGAGTACTGGCACAAGCGCATGAGGTCCGAACTGGTCCTCCCCGGCGGCCGCACGCTCGCCGACTCCGACCCGGTGGAGGTCGACGGCCTTTTCCGCACCGACTACCGCGGCTGCCGCTACTCCTTCGGCTACCCGGCCTGCCCGGAGCTGGAGGACCGCGCGGTGACGGTGGCGATGCTGGGGGCCGAGCGGATCGGCGTGGAGATCAGCGAGGAGTACCAGCTCGTCCCCGAGCAGGCCACCGACGCGCTGGTCGTGCACCACCCGGACGCCAGCTACTTCAACGCCAAGTAGGACGACAACGCCCTCGAAGGCCACGGGCCCTCGAGGGCGTTTCCACGTCCGCCGGGCGTCTACATGGGCAGGGCGCGCAACCGCACCGGGCCCTCGGGCCACTCGATGCCGTCGCGCAGCGGGATCCACATGGTCCGGATCCCCATCACGACCTCGCCACCGGGCTGGCCGACGGTGACGTCGCCCTCGACGAGGCGCCAGCCGAGGCGTCGGTAGAGCCCGACGCGTGAGTCGAGGCAGAAGAGCAGGCCGAAGGGCACGCCGAGCACGTCGCGGGCGTGGTCGACGGCCGCGGCGACGGCCATGCGCGCCAGACCGTGGCCGCGCATCTTCTCGGAGAC
Organism: Phytomonospora sp. NPDC050363; assembly: GCF_040655735.1. Classification (NCBI taxonomy): domain Bacteria; kingdom Bacillati; phylum Actinomycetota; class Actinomycetes; order Micromonosporales; family Micromonosporaceae; genus Phytomonospora; species Phytomonospora sp. NPDC050363. Next base: position 259,589 of record NZ_JBFAKK010000006.1, on the reverse strand, counting down.
GATGACCGTGCCGAGACCGGCGACGTCGAACCGCTCGCGGCCGACGGTCATGGGCAGCACGACCAGTCCCGCGTGCGCCGCCAGGCGCCCCTCGGAGCGCACCACGAAGTGCAGGTCCTTGTCGGCCCACACGAGGCCCAGGAAGTCGGTCTCGAAGGGGTCCTGCGCGCCGCCGGTGATCTCGTCGAAGCGCTCGCGCCCGAGCTCGGGGATCTGCTCGACGGTGAGGCCGGGGGTCGATCCATCACGTGACATCCGGACAGAATGTCAGCTCCGGGCATGGGACGCCACGAACCTGTGCCCAAGCCCACGCAGGTCCACCGGCCCGCCCCGGCGGCGATCACATACGGTTGAACGCGCAAGGCCCACCCCGATCTCCCAGGAGCCACAGCGTGACCTTCCCCGCCGCAGTCCTGTTCGACATGGACGGCACCCTCACCGACAGCGAGAAGGTCTGGTCGATCGCGCTCGACCAGCTCGCCGCCCATCACGGCAAGACCCTTTCCACGCCCACGCGGGAGGCGATGGTCGGGACGAACATGTCGGTGTCGATGGCCATGTTCCACTCCGACCTCGGCCTTCCCCTTGACGGCGTGCGCGCCAACGTCGTGTGGCTGGAGACCCGCATGGCCGAGCTTTTGAAGGCCGGCGCGCCGTGGCAGCCGGGAGCCCAGGAGCTTCTGCACGCGGTGCGCGCCGCCGGTTTCCGCACGGCCCTGGTGACCGCCACCGCACGCGAGCTGACCGACGTCCTGCTCGACAACACGCTCGGGCGGGAGAACTTCGACGTCAGCGTGTGCGGCGACGAGGTCGTCAACTCCAAGCCCGATGCCGAGCCGTACGCCAGGGCCGCCGAACTGCTCGGGGTCGACCCGCGCGACTGCGTGGCGATCGAGGACTCCCCGACGGGCATGGCCTCGGCCTACGCGGCCGGCTGCCGTGTCCTGGCGGTGCCGAGCGAGGTCGCGCTCGACGCGCCGGCCGGCGTGGTGGTCATCGGCTCGCTCATGGACGCCGACGTCGAACTCCTGCGCGGCCTGGGCGGCTGAGCCGCCCTCTGCGCGTCTTTCGCGCGGACGAGCCCCGGACATGGACAAAGGACGGTTGTCGAGCACCGTCCTTTGTGGATTAGATATTACGCTCCGCGTCCGCTGAGCGCAAACGGCACGCACCCGCTACGCAGAGTGGGTGCGTGCCGTTTCCTCCCGCCCGGGTCTACTCGTAGGAGATGGCCCGAAGCACGTTGAGCTTGTTGGCCCGGTAGGCCGGGATCAGCGCCGCGAGGACACCGATCACGACTGCCGCGACCAGGTAGAACGCCATCGTGGTCCACGGCAGCGCCAGGACGTCGATGAACTGGTCCTTCAGCGCCTGCTGGGCGGCGATGCCCAGGCCGGCGCCGACGGCGAGACCGAGGATCGCGCCGAACACGGAGATGACCACCGACTCGACCGCCACCATGCCGGTGACCTGGCCCTTCTTCATGCCCACCGCGCGGAGCAGCCCCAGCTCACGGGTCCGTTCCAGCACCGACAGCGTCAGCGTGTTGACCACGCCGATGACCGCGATGCCCATGGCCACGATCAGCAGGACCTGGAAGACCGTCGAGATGATGTCGAAGATCGCCTTGATCTGGTCCGACAGCGCCGAGACGTCGTTGACGGTGACCAGCGGGTTGTCGGCCAGGAGCGTGTTGATCTGGTCGGTGACCTGCTGGGTGTCGGCGCCCTCGTCGAGTTCGACGTAGGCCTGCATCGGGTTCGAGGTGGTGAACTGCTCGGCGTTGCTGGACGCGACCGTCCAGGTGGCGCTGCCGTCGGTGCTGACCTCGGTGATCCCGGTGACCGTGAAGTCCTTGGCCGACTCGGCCGCGGAGAACTTCAGGGGGACGGTGTCGCCCAGTTTCAGGCCGAACTGCTCGGCCGCCATCTTGTTGATGACCAGGTCGTTCGGCCCGAGGGTCGTCGTGTTGCCCTCGACTGGCTTGGCGGCGAACATGTAGTTCATCCCGGCCAGGTCATCGGTGGCCTGCACCAGGACGTCTTCGGTGCCGCGCTTGGCGCCGAAGTCGACCCACGCGCCGACCACGATGTTGACGCCCGGGACCGACTTCATCTCGCCCAGCAGTTCGGGCTTGAACGTCGGCGGGGGACCGGCGGGCGCCGCCGCGCCGATCATCAGGTCGGCCTTGACGGAGTTCTCGAAGTACTTGTCGATGCTCGCCTGCGCCGAGGCGCTCAGCACGCCGATCGCGGTCACCAGGGTGACACCGATCATCAGCGCGGCCGCGGTGATCGCGGTGCGCCTGGGGTTGCGGCCGGAGTTGCGGCGCCCGAGCTTGCCCGGCATCGACCAGGACATCAGACGGCCGATGACCGACACCAGCGGGCGTGCGATGACCGGCGTGAAGACCACCGCTCCGATGAACAGCGCGAAGAGCGCGCCGCCCATCATCGCGAGCCGGTTGTCGCCGGCGTTGCCGGTGAGCGCCAAGGTGAGCATGCCGCCGCCGAGGACCAGGAAGATGCCGCCGGCGATGCCGAAGGGCAGCACCGAGCGCTCGGCGTTGGCCGCGTCGCGCAGTGCCGCGATCGGCGGGATCCGCGAGGCGCGGATCGCCGGGAACACCGCCGCCAGCATGGTCACGACCACGCCGATGACCAGCGCCGAGATGATGGCCGACGGTGGGATCGCCAGGGTGGCGTCCATTCCCCCGAACAAGCCGCCCAGCGCGGCCGTGCCGCCCCAGCCGACCAGTACACCGAGGGCGAGGCCGACGATGCCCGCGAGGACACCGATGATCGCCGCCTCCAGGAGCACCGAGTTGATGACCTGGCCGCGACCGGCGCCCATCGCCCGGAACAGCGCGAGTTCACGCGTGCGCTGGGCGACGATGATGGAGAAGGTGTTGATGATCAGGAAGATCGAGACGAGAACCGCGACGCCGCCGAAGACGAGGAGGATGTTGTTGAACGCCCCCAGGAGCTCGTCGAACTGACCGGAGATCTCCTTGGCGAGGTCGTCGCCCGTCTGGACCTTGTAGGACGAACCCAGTTCCGCGCCGATCCGGTCGCGCAGATCGTTGTCGGAGACGCCCGAGGCGGCCTTCACGTCGATGTTGGTGAAGGCGCCGGTCTTGCCCATCACCAGGTTCTGGGCGTCGGTGGTGGTGAACCACATGGTCTTCTCGCCGCCCAGGGTGTCGCGGCCGCCGGTGTAGCCGACGACGCCGACGACCTTGTACGCCGTCTGCTCCGAGGTGACCGTCGAGATCACCGGGAACTGGTCGCCGACGGCGTAACCGGTGGAGTCGGCGAGACTGGCGCTGATCGCGATCTCCCCGTCGGCCGTCGGGCCGGCGCCCTCACGGATCTCCAAGGGGTCTTCGACGCCCGTCCAGTTCGACGCGATCGTCGGCGCCCCGAAAGCGGGGATCGCCTTGCCGTTCTTGTCGATCACCACGACCGTGTTGGCCGCGTCGCTGACGAGCCCGGTCGCGCCGGACACACCCTCGACGGACTGCACCTGCGAGACCACCGACTCCGGGATCGGGTCGGGCTGGCCGGTCACCGGGTTGGAGTTCTCGGAGGTGACCTGGACGTCGACGCTCTCGAAGGCGGTCGTGAACATGGACTCGATCGAGGAACCGAAGGAAGCGCGCATCACCAGCGAACCGGTGATGAACGCCACGCCCAGGATGATCGCGATCCCCGACAGCAGTAGCCGCGCCTTACGCGACAGGAGGCTCTTGAAGGTGGCCCGCAGCATGGCTCAGTGCCCCTCCGCCTGCGTCTGCCGCGAGTTCACGATCTCCTCGAGCCGCTTGAGCTCGTCGAGGACCTGCTCGGCCGTGGGGTCGATCAGCTCGTCGACGACCTGGCCGTCGGCGAGGAACAGCACCCGGTCGGCGTAGGAGGCGGCGTTGGCGTCGTGGGTGACCATGACGATCGTCTGACCGAAACGGTCGACGGAGTCGCGCAGGAAGTTCAGCACCTCGGCACCCGACTTGGAGTCGAGGTTACCGGTGGGCTCGTCGGCGAAGATCACCTCGGGACGCGACACCAGCGCACGCGCGCACGCCACCCGCTGCTGCTGCCCGCCCGACAGCTCGGTCGGCTTGTGCGTCAGCCGGTCGCGCAGGCCCACGGTGTCGATGACCTGATCGAACCAGGCCTTGTCGGGCTTCTTCCCGGCGATCGACAGCGGGAGCGTGATGTTCTCCTCGGCCGTCAAGGTCGGCAGGAGGTTGAACTGCTGGAAGATGAAGCCGACATTGTCGCGGCGCATCTGGGTGAGCTGGCGGTCGGACATGCCCGTCACGCGCAGGTCCCCGATGAAGGTCTCGCCGCGGTTGACGGTGTCGAGACCGGCCAGGCAGTGCATGAGGGTCGACTTGCCCGAACCGGACGGACCCATGATGGCGGTGAAGCGGCCGCGAGCCAGGTCGACGCTCACGTCCCGCAGCGCGATGACCTGCGCCTCGCCGGTTCCGTAAACCTTCCAAACGCCTGAGGCGCGCGCCGCGATGCCCGCGTCGGCCACGGTCGTAGATGCCACGTTCCCATCCCTCCCCGAGAGGTTTGACTGTGCGCCCTCGGCGGGCGCTTCTTGATGTAGTGGTGTGTCGTCAACGACGCTATGGCCTCGATCGGCCCGATCCGTCGTGCCCTGGAACGGTCTTTCGCTCCGCCCGGCGGCGTACGAAACCCCTACCCCCGACCCAGGGTCACCCTGAGAACCAGCCCCCGGGACGAGCCCCGGATCATCCCCGGGGAGGAGACGCCCTCGGCCCGCTGTTGAGTTCTCGCAGGCCGCGGGCCCTACTGGCGAGGTTTGACCAACCCCGACTCGTAGGCCAAAACGACGGCCTGAACACGGTCACGGAGACCCAGTTTGGTCAGCACGTGCCCCACATGAGTTTTAACAGTGGTCTCACTGACCGTCAGCTCTTTCGCGATTTCGGAGTTCGACAGCCCACGCGCGACGTTGACGAGCACCTCCCGCTCGCGTTCGGTCAGCGAGTCCAGCGCCACCGGCGGCCGCTCACTCGGATCGGGCAGCCGATCGGCGAAACGCTCAAGGAGGCGACGCAGGATCCGCGGCGCCACGACCGCCTCACCACGCGCCACGGTCCGGATCGCGGTGATCAGCTCGTCGGCCGGCACATCCTTCGACAGGAAGCCCCCCGCACCCGCCCGCAGCGCGCCCACGACGTACTCGTCGAGGTCGAAGGTCGTCAGGATGAGGATGTGCACCGGAAGCTGCGCGTCCACGATCAGCTTCGTCGCCGCCACCCCGTCCATGCGAGGCATCCGGATGTCCATCAGCACCACGTCGGGCAGCAACCGCCGCGACAGCTCGACCGCCTCCGACCCGTCCCCGGCCTCACCCACGATGTCGATGTCGGCCTCGGCGCCGAGCACCATCCGAAAACCCGTGCGAAGCAAAGGCTGGTCGTCGGCGAGTAGAACCCGGATCGGCCGCTCGGCGGCCACCGAACCTGCGGTGTCTGTCACGTGCTGCTCCCGTCTGCTGGGGTGTCGATCGGGATTTTCGCGTACACGCGGAAACCCCCGCCCGGCCGGGGCCCGGTCCGCAGCGTCCCTCCGTACAGCGTGATCCGCTCGCGCATCCCCACCAGCCCATGCCCGACGCGCTCGCCGGGCGCCCTCGGCGTCAGCTTCGGCCCCCGCCCGTCGTCGAAGATCTCCACCAGCAACTGCTCACCGGTGTACTTGATGCGCACCTCCGCGCGGGCCCGCCCACCGTGCTTGAGCGTGTTGGTCAACGCCTCCTGCACGATCCGGTACACCGACAGCGCCACGCCCGGGTCGAGCGGCACCTCGGGCCCGCCCTCGACGAGCAGACGCACCGGCAGGCCGGCGTCGCGGACCTGGTCGACGAGCGTCTGCACGGCCGCGAGGCCGGGCTGAGGAGTCAGTTCCGCGTCGTCGTGGTCACTGGTGCGCAACACGTCCAGAAGCCGCCGCATCTCCCGCAGAGCGGTGCGGCCGGTGTCCTCGATCGTCGCCAGCGCCTCCTCCGCCCGGCGCGGATCATTGGCGAGAACCCGCCGCGCGCCAGTGGCCATGACACCCATCACCGACACGTGATGGGCGACGACATCGTGAAGCTCCCGCGCGATGCGCTGCCGCTCATCGGACACGGCCTGCGCGGCATGGGCCTGCTGGTTCTCCTCGGCGATGCGCGCACGAGTGCGCAACGCCTCCACCAGCGTCCGCCTGCTGTGCACCAGACGCCCGATGAACAACGCCGTGATCCCCAGGAGATAGCTGGACACGTACAACGTCGTACGGGAGTCCCCGATCAGATGACCGGGATAGAAGTAGGTCGCCACCGAGTCGACGCCCCACATCAGACCGATGGAGGCCAGCGCCAAGCGCCAGCGATGGTCGGCCGCGGCGGTATAGGTGAGCACGAACATGCTCCACCCCGAAATGCCCCACCACGCCTCGTCGACGGCGAAAGGAAGCAGCAGGATCACCAACTGGATGCCCACCGCGGCCTTGAACCAACGCCGCCTGATGGCCATCGCCACCGTTCCCGGCACCAGCCACGGCAGCGCACGCCACCCCAGACCGCCGTACTCCGGCTGGGTCTGCGAGGCGATGACGAAGCTCACCATCGACAGCGCCAGCCAGAACAACGCCGCCAGCGCGTCGAAGACCAGCGGACGCGCACGGAACCACAGGTGGACACGGCCCTCCCGGCCCCACCACCGTCCATCCGGGCGTCGCTGTTCAGTCACAGACCAGACGCTAACCGCTCAACAGGCGACCCGAGTCCTGACCCAGACCGATCTTAGGGTCCTCCGTCAGGATGAGTGGCCGTCCCCTCGCTCCGGGTGTCCGCCCTGAGCGGGAATGGCCGCGACCTCCGCCACCGGCATCGGCGGCGGCGTCCCACCGAAGGCCGGGCACTTGTCCTGATACGCGCACCACCCGCACAGACGACTCGGCTTCGGCGCGAACTCACCGCTCGCCACCGCCTCACCGATGGCCGCCCACAACGCCTTCACCGAGCCCTCGAAACGCACCAGCTCCGCCTCGTCGGGGGAGTGGTCGAGCACCAGACGGTCCTTCAAATACACCAACCGCAGCATCCGGGGCACCACCCCGCGCGTACGCCACAGCACCAGCGCGTAGAACCGCAACTGGAACAGCGCCTTCGCCTCGAAACTCTCCGCCGGCGCCCGGCCCGTCTTGTAGTCGACGATCCGGATGTCCCCGGCCGGCGACACGTCCAGACGATCCACGTAACCCCGCAGCACCAGACCGTCATCCAGGGTCGTCTCCACCAGACACTCCCGCTCAGCCGGTTCGAGACGCGTCGGATCCTCAACGGAGAAATAGCCCTCCACCAGGTCGCGCACCGAATCCAGCCACACGTCCAGCCCCGCCTCGCCCTCGACGAACAGACCCGCGATCCGCTCGTCCTCCCCCCGCAGCCGCTCCCACTCCGGACCCACCATCGACACCGCCGCCGCGGCCGTCCGGTCCACCGCCGACAGGTCGTACAAACGCTCCAGCACCGCGTGCACCAGCGTCCCCCGCGCCATCTCCGGCGACGGATCCTCCGGCAACCGGTCGACGCTGCGGAAGCGATAGAGCAGCGGACAGGTCTTGAAGTCCGCCGCCCGCGAAGGCGACAGCGACACGGGCAGCAGCGGCAGCGGGGAAGGCATGAGCCCCATCGTAGGTTTCACCACCGACAAAGCACCGCACGCCTCACCACCCCACCACGGCCCGTAGCATCGTCGTGATGGACGACAGCGCACCCAGCAACGGTCCCCGCGGGCTCCGCAGACGAGGCCTTCGCCTCGGCCGGGTGTTCGGCATCCCGGTCTACCTCAGCCCCTCCTGGATCATCCTCGCCGTCCTGGTCACGGTCATCTACTCCGACATCGTCCGCGAGGCACTGCCCGAACTCACCGGACCCCTCGTCTACGCGGTCTCCTTCACCTTCGTCATCAGCCTCTGCCTCTCGGTGTTCCTCCACGAACTCGGCCACGCCCTCACCAGCCTCAAGTTCGGCATCCGCGTCAAAGGCATCACACTCGAAATGCTCGGCGGATACACCGAGATGGAAGAGGAGGCGCCCCGCCCCGGCATCGAGGCCCTCGTCGCGCTCGCCGGCCCCGCCGTCTCGGCCGTACTGGGCGCCGTCGGCGTCGGCCTGCTCATCGCCCTCGACAGCCCGAGCATCGCCTACGAGCTCGCCTTCCAGTTCGCCGTGAGCAACATCATCGTCGCGATCTTCAACGTCCTGCCCGGCCTGCCGCTCGACGGCGGCCGCGCGCTGCGCGCCGCGGTGTGGGCCGCCGCGAAGGACCGCCACCTCGCCACGCGCGTCGCCGGCTGGACCGGCCGCGTCGTCGCCGTCCTCACCCTCGCAGGGGGCCTGGCGCTGTTCCTCGCCTCCCGCGGCACCAACATCGTCAGCCTGCTGTTCACCGGCATGGTCGGCATGGTCCTGTGGGCCGGAGCGTCCCAGGCCATCCGCATCGGCCGGCTCGGCGGCCGCGTCCACCTGCTCGCCGTGCGCAAGCTCATCCGCCCGCTGACCTCGGTCCCCACCGGCACACCCCTGTCGGAGGCGCTGCGTCGCGCCGAGGACCACGCCGCGCAGGGAGTCCTCGTCGTCGACGGCGCCGACCGGCCCCTCTCGCTGCTCCACGCGCACGCCGCCAGGAGCGTCCCCGAACACCGCAGGCCCTGGATCTCGGTCGACAGCGTGTCCCGCGACCTCAACCCCCGCGCCGCCCTCAGCCCCGAGATGCACGGGGAGGAGGTCATCACCGCCGTGCGCGCCAATCCCTCCACCGAGTACCTGGTGATGGCAGAAGGCGTCGTCCTCGGCGTCGTGACGGCGGCGGATATCGCCGAGGTTCTCGATCCACGTACGATACGCAGCCGTCCGAAAACAACGAATACCCGCAACGGAGTCAACACCTGATGGAACAGCGCCGTGGACCGTTCCGCGAGGGAGACCGCGTCCAGCTCACCGACAGCAAGGGCCGCATGCACACGGTGGTCCTGGAGAGCGGGAAGTCCTTCCACACCCACCGCGGCGGCATCGCCCACGACGACCTCATCGGCCTCCCCGAAGGCAGCGTCGTCACCTCCGCGGGCATGACCCAGTACCTCGCGCTGCGCCCGCTGCTGTCGGACTTCGTGCTCTCCATGCCCCGCGGCGCCCAGGTGATCTACCCCAAGGACGCCGCCCAGATCATCGGCATCGGCGACATCTTCCCCGGCGCCCGGGTACTCGAGGCCGGCGCCGGCTCCGGCGCCCTCAGCTGCTCGCTCCTGCGGGCCGTGGGAGACGAAGGACACCTCCACTCCTTCGAACTGCGCCCCGATTTCGCCGACATCGCCCGCGCCAACGTCGAGGCCTTCCTCGGCGGCCCGCCGAAGAACTGGACGCTCACCACCGGCGACGTCGCCGGGGCCGACGTCACCGACATCGACCGGATCATCCTCGACATGCTCGCCCCCTGGGAGCACTTCGATCTGATCGAACGGGCACTGATCCCCGGCGGCGTGTTCATCGGCTACGTCGCCACCACGACCCAGATGTCGGACCTCGTCGAAGGACTGCGCGCCCGGGGCTGCTTCACCGAGCCCCGCGCGTTCGAGACGCTCGTGCGCGACTGGCACCTCGAAGGGCTCGCCGTCCGCCCCGACCATCGCATGATCGCCCACACCGCGTTCCTGGTGACCGCGCGCCGGCTCGCACCCGGTGCGGTCGCCCCGATCCGCAAGCGCAAGCCCAGCAAGGGCCAGGAGGCCTACCAGCAGCGTCGCGGGGAAGCGCCGGGCGCCCGTCCCGCCGCGGCCGCGGAGTAGGCGCGATCACGGCGCCGGGCCGGTGGAGCACCGGCCCGGAACGCGTCCTCAGTGGACGCGAAAGCCCTTTCGTCGTGGATCCGACGCGGCCCGGGCTGTCATATTGGCGACTCTCCGTCGCCTCCGGGTCACTCCGTTTCGGAGTCGTCTCACTCCGCTCCGGGGCCGGCGACGACACCGTCGTCGGCGACACGCCGAACGTGAATGCAGTCTCCCGGGCACTCCTTGGCGGCGTCGATGACGTCGAGCCGGTACTTCTCGGGGACGTCGACGCGGGAGCCCGGATCGGTCCGCAACTCACCGTCGGGGCCCTTCACGTAGGCAAGACCGTCGATGTCGAACTCGAAAACGTCCGGCGCGTACTGCGCGCACAGACCGTCACCGGTGCACAGGTCCTGGTCGATGAAAACGTTCAGAGCTTCGGTCTCGGTAGCCACGGCCCAAGACTAACTCCGAGCCGCCGAGTCGGTCCCGCACCGTACGCCATGCCCGATTCGGCAACGGAACCGTAACCGTGGCCGAGCGTGGCGATCTATGCTCGGAGCCTTGTAACGGTTAGGGTTGAACGGTCGACCTTCAGCCCCCGGGAGGTGGGGACGTGGCACGTAGCGATGACGCAGAGGCCCGCGCCGCGCGATGGGAACGAGAGACGAGAGATCTCTCCAGTCAGGTGGCATACCTGCAGGAGGAGCTCGCTCTCGCCCGGCGCAAGATGACCGAAACGCCGCGACACGTGCGGTTGCTCGAGGACCGTCTTGCCGCGGCACAGGCTCAGATTCAACGGATGTCCGAGCAGAACGAACGGCTCGTGTCGACTCTCAAGGAGGCACGCGAGCAGATCGTCACGCTCAAAGAGGAGATCGATCGCCTCGCCCAGCCCCCGAGTGGTTACGGGGTGTTCCTGGGTGCTCAGGAGGACGGCACGGTCGACGTGTTCACCGGTGGCCGCAAGATGCGCGTCGCGGTGTCCCCGTCGGTCGACCCCGAGGAGATGCGTCTCGGGCAGGAAGTGCTCCTCAACGACGCGTTCAACGTGGTCGCGGCTCTCGGGTTCGAAGAGGCCGGCGACGTGGTGACCCTCAAGGAGGTGCTCAACGACGAGGACGGCAACCCGCGCCGCGCCCTGGTCGTCTCGCACGCCGACGAGGAACGCATCGTGCACTTGGCCGACACGCTCATCGGAGCGCCTATCCGCGCCGGTGACTCGCTCATGGTGGAGGCCCGTTCGGCCTACGCCTACGAGCGGATCCCCAAGAGCGAGGTCGAGGAACTCGTCCTCGAAGAGGTCCCCGACGTCAACTACGAGGACATCGGCGGCCTCGCCCGGCAGATCGAGCAGATCAGGGACGCCGTAGAGATGCCCTTCCTGCACGCCGAGCTGTTCTTGGAGCACCAGTTGCGCCCGCCCAAGGGCGTGCTGCTCTACGGACCGCCCGGATGCGGGAAGACGCTGATCGCCAAGGCCGTCGCCAACTCGCTGGCCAAGCAGGTCGCCGGCGAGCAGAAGGGCGGCGAGCGCGCCAAGAGCTACTTCCTCAACATCAAGGGTCCCGAGCTGCTCAACAAGTACGTCGGTGAGACCGAGCGGCACATCCGCCTGATCTTCCAGCGTGCGCGTGAGAAGGCCAGCGAGGGTCAGCCGGTGATCGTGTTCTTCGACGAGATGGACTCGGTCTTCCGGACCCGCGGTTCGGGCGTGTCGTCCGATGTGGAGAACACGATCGTGCCCCAGCTGCTGTCGGAGATCGACGGTGTCGAGGGTCTCGAGAACGTCATCGTCATCGGCGCCTCCAACCGCGAGGACATGATCGACCCGGCCATCCTGCGACCCGGCCGTCTCGACGTGAAGATCAAGATCGAGCGGCCCGACGCCGAGTCGGCCCGCGACATCTTCTCCAAGTACATCCTGACCGACCTGCCCCTGCACCCCGACGACCTCGCCGAGCACGGGAACTCCCGTGAGGCGTGCGTCGACGCGATGATCCAGGCCGCGGTCGAGCGGATGTACACCGAGACCGAGGAGAACAGGTTCCTCGAGGTCACCTACGCCGACGGTGACAAGGAGGTCTTGTACTTCAAGGACTTCAACTCCGGCGCGATGATCCAGAACATCGTCGACCGGGCCAAGAAGATGGCCATCAAGGAGTTCCTCACCACCGAACGCAAGGGCCTGCGCCTGCACCACCTGCTGGACGCCTGCGTCGACGAGTTCCGCGAGAACGAGGACCTGCCGAACACGACCAACCCCGACGACTGGGCCCGCATCTCGGGCAAGAAGGGCGAGCGGATCGTCTACATCCGCACGCTCGTGTCGGGCAAGGGCAGCGAGGCGGGCCGGTCGATCGAGACGGCCAGCAACACCGGCCAGTACCTGTAAAGGCTCGCACGAGGCGCCACCCCCGGAGAACTCTTCCGGGGGTGGCGTTTTCGCTTTGTGCGCAAGCGCGCGAACTCCGAGACGGTGATGATCGTTGCGCGTCGTACTCTCTCGCCATGCCAACGCATCTCCTAGCCGTCAACGGCACCCGCCTGTTCGTCGACGAGCGCGGCGACGCCTCCGCGCCGCCGCTGCTGTTCATCCACGGCGGGCCCGGCCAGTCGGCCTTCACCTTCACGCACTTCCAGATCGGCTACCTCGCGGCCACCCTGCGCGTCTTCGCCGTCGACCAGCGCGGCCTCCTGCGCTCCGACCCGCTGCCCGAGGGCACCGAGATCAGCGTCGACGCGCTGATCGCCGACTTCGAGGAGATCCGCCGCGCCCTCGGCGTCGAACGGTGGACCATCGTCGGCCACTCCGCCGGCGGCCACACCGCCGTCCGCTACGCCTGCGAGCATCCCGAGGCCGTCAGCGGCGTCATCCTCGACTGCCCCGCCCTCGACTCCGACCTCACCGACCGCCACCGCCTCCCCGTCGCCGCCACCCTCCTCGACGAGATCGGCGAGCACGAGGCCGCCGAGAAATGCCGGGCCTTCGCGGCGCGACCCGGGCGGCTGACCGCCGAGGACAAGACCTACGAGGCCATGCTGCCCCTCGGCGCCCGCTACAACGAACTCTTCTTCGCCTCCCAGGCCCACATCGACGCCTACGACAAGGCCCACGACGCCTCCGGCTTCAGCGGCGAGGACTGGGGACGCGGCGCGACCCACCTGGCGCTCCTGCCCGACATGTACAAGCCGCTGTTCGGCCTGCTGCCGACCCCGCAGCCATCACTGCTCGTCCACGGCCGCGCCGACCTGGTCGCCGCGCCCGCCGTGATCGAGGCCTACCGCGCCGGAGCGCCCAACGGCGGCGTGCACACCTTCGAGAACTCCGGACACTTCCCCTACATCGAGGAACCCGAGGCCTACGCCGAAGTAGTCTCACGCTTCGCGAGCGCCGTCGCCAAAGGCACCGACCCCCACGCCTGACTCAATCCCGCCGGAACTCGCCGTGCCAGCGGCGCACCGGCGGGTCCTCGCCGTCAAGGAAGTCGGCGATGGTCACCGGCCTCAGACCACCATCGGCGAAGGACTCCATCTCACCGCGCGTCAGCGGCCACGGCATGAGGCCCTCAGACTCGTCATCGGCACGGGCCCTGGCGATGACGAGCAACGTCCCACCCGGCGCCACCAGCGCGGCGGTGTTGGCGATCGCGGCACGCCGCGCCCCAGCGGTGAGAACCTGCACCGTGTAGATCTCCACCACGAGGTCGAAGGCCCACCCGGCAGGCGGAGCCAGCAGGTCGGCGACCACATAATCGACCGACGATCCGCCGAACCGCGCCCTCGCCTGCTCCACGGCGCTCGGCGACACGTCGAAGGCGGTCACCTTCCAGCCGAGGGAGGCAAGGTACTCCGCGTCGTCGCCCAGCCCGCACCCGACCACGACCGCCGAACCAGACCCCGGGCGCACCCGCTCCACCAGGTCGGGATTGGCCGCCAGATCCGCCCACGGCACGATCGCGCGGCCCTCGGCGGCCGCCGAGTACAGCGCCTCGAACCAGCCGGTGTCGTCACCCGAGGCCAACGACCGGGCGGCCATCTCACGCGCCGACGCGCGCGACTCGTCATCACTCATGCCCGCAAGCATCACACGCGTACTGCTAACCCGCGGCGGGGATCCGCGCCACGATCTCCCGCGCGATCTCCAGCGAACTCGTCGCCGCCGGCGAAGGCGCGTTGAGCACATGGACCTGCCGCTCCGCCTCCACGATCAAGAAATCATCGACCAGCGTCCCGTCGGGCGAGATCGCCTGCGCCCGCACACCCGCACCCGCCCGCACGATGTCCTCCGCGCCGACCTCCGGCACCAGTCGCGCCAGACTCGCCGCGAACAGCCGCTTCGACAACGACCGACGCACCTCCCCGGCCCCGTACCTCCAGTGCTTGCGCGCCAACCGCCACAAACCCCCATACCCCGCCGCGGAGGCCACGTCCACCGGCCGAATCCGCCCCCACGAATACCCCTCACGCGCCAGCGCCAGCACCGCGTTCGGCCCCGCGTGCACACTCCCGTCGATCATCTTCGTCAGATGCACCCCGAGGAACGGGAACTGCGGATCGGGCACCGGATAGATCAAGCCCCGAACCAGGTCACGACGGTCCTCACGCAGCTCGTAATACTCACCCCGGAACGGGACGATCCGCGCCGGCGGCCGCAGACCCGCCAGCTTCGCGACCCGGTCGGAGTGCAGACCGGCGCAGTTGACCAGCACATCGGCGGCGAACTCGCCACGGTCGGTGCCCACCACGACCCCGCCCACCGTCGTCGAGACCGACACGACCTTCGTACCGAGCCGAACATGGCCACCGAGCTCGCCGATCAGCTCGGCCAGCACCTCGCAGACGCGCCCGAAGTCGGTGATTCCGGTCGAGGCGACTCGCAGCGCGCGCACGCACTCGACGTGCGGCTCGTACTCGGCGGCCTCCTCGGGCTCCAGCAGCGACACCGGCAGCCCGTTGGCCAGCGCACGCTCGTGCAGCGCTCCCAGCCGTCCCAGCTCCTCGCCGGAGGTGGCCACGATCAGCTTGCCGCAGATGTCGACGGGGATGCCGTGCTCGCGGCAGAACTCCACCATCGACGCGCTGCCGGCCGCGCACAGACGCGCCTTGAGGCTGCCCGGTTTGTAGTAGACGCCCGCGTGGATGACGCCGGAGTTGTGGCCGGTCTGGTGGGCGCCGACCCGCTCCTCCTTCTCCACGACCGTCACGTCGCTGCCCGGCCGGTCGATCAGCAACCGCCACGCCGTGGCCAGGCCAACGATCCCTCCACCGACCACGACGTACCGCGCCACCTCTGGCTCCTTCGCTCGTGCCGACACCGTGCACGACCGTACGGCAGGAAACCCCGGGTCCGCGTGGCGGCCTGAACCCATCAACCTCGGCGACAGCCAAGGGGTCTAGACTTCCCGGCGGTCATAATCACGCGGGCAGGGGAGTTCATGACAGAGGTCATCGCGCTCGGGCAGCCGACGGTAGGGGAAGAGGAACTGGCCGCCGTCCGGGAGGTGTTCGCCTCGGGCTGGCTCGCCGGGAACGGACCCACGTGCCGCAAGTTCGAGGAGCGCTTCGCCGCCGTCGTCGGTACCGCTCACGCGCTGGCTCTCAACAGCTGCGGCGGTGGCCTGCACCTGGCGATGGAGACCCTGGGCGTGAAGCCCGGCGACGAGGTCATCGTCGCCGACTACACCTTCCCGGCCACCGGGCACTCCGTCATGTGGGCCGGCGCGAAGCCGGTCTTCGCCGACGTGCGCGCCGACACCGGAACCATCGACCCCGAGGCCGTCGCGGCCGCGGTGACCGACAAGACCGTCGGCGTCATCGCCGTCGACGCCTTCGGTCTGCCCGCCGACTACGCGCCGCTGCGCGAGATCACCGGCCGCCACGGGCTCTTCCTCGTCCAGGACGCCGCCTGCGCGGCCGGCGCGACCTACCAGGGCGTGCCCGCCGGCGGTCAGGGCGACGTCGCGGTGTTCAGCTTCCACGGTCGCAAGGGCATCACCGCCGGCGAGGGCGGCGCGTTCGTCACCGATCGTCCCGAGCTCGACACCCACGCCCGCAAGCTGCACTCCTACGGCATCGAGGGCGCGGTGACGCGCGCGGCGCTGTCGAAGCTGCCGCTGCCGGAGTTCGACGAGGCCGGCTACAACTACCGCATGTCGGACGTGGCGGCGGCCATGATGATCGTCCAGCTCGACCGGCTCCCGGCGATCCTGGCGGCCCGCACGAAGGTCGCCGAGGCCTACGCCGAGCTCCTCGGCGGCAGTGAGCTGCTGACCCTCCCGTCGACGCCGGACGACCGCACGCACCCGTGGCAGTCGTACGTCGTGACGCTGGCCGCCGGCATCGACCGCGGCGACGTGGCGATGCGCCTGCGGGAGAAGGGCGTGCAGTGCACCTTCGGGACCTATGCCTCCCACCTCCAGCCCGTCTACGGCGCCACCTCACCGTGCCCGGTCTCGGCGGACCTGTTCGCCCGGCACCTGGCGATCCCCATGCACGCCAACCTGACAGAATCGCAGGTGGAGACCGTCGCTGCTACGCTGCGTGAGGTCCTGTCCGCCGTCGCCACCAACCCCTAGGACGAGAAGCTCCCCATGACCAGCACTCCAGTCACCGACCAGTCCAAGAAGGTCTTCTTCACCGGTGGGGCCGGATTCATCGGTATGCATGTGGTGCCGCTGCTCCTTGAGCGTGGTTACTCGGTGAAGATCTTCGACAACATGAGCCGCGGGGACCGCGCCCGCGTCAACGAGTTCGCCGCCGACGGCCGGGTCGAGCTCGTCGAGGGCGACGTGCGCTACGGCGGTGCGGTGGCCTCGGCGATGCGCGGTTGCAGCCACGTGATCCACTTCGCGACGGTGTCGATCAACAAGTCGGTCGCCGACCCGTACGAGTCGATCGACATCAACATGACCGGCAACAACAACGTCTTCGCCGCCGCCGCCGACCAGGGCGTGGAGCGTCTGGTGTTCGCCTCGACCGCGTCGGTCTACGGTGACCCCGAGCGGCTGCCGATGCACGAGGACGACACGCTTCGCCCGCTGACGCCGTACTGCATCACCAAGCGCGCCGGTGAGGACCTGCTCGGTTTCTACCAGCGGACCAAGGGCCTGTCGTGGGTCGCCGACCGCTTCTTCAACGTCTACGGGCCCGGCCAGAAGCTCGACGCCTACTACACCTCGGTGATCAACACCTTCATCCAGCGGATCCGCTCGGGTCAGGCGCCGACGATCGACGGCAAGGGCGAGCAGTCGATGGACTTCGTCCACGTCCACGATCTCGCCAAGGGCGTCGTGGCCTCGCTGGAGTGCGAGGCGGAGAACTTCGCCGTCAACATCGGCACCGGCGTCGACACCTCCGTGGCGCAGCTGGCGAAGATCCTCATCCAGGCCCTCGGGTCCGACGTCGAGCCGATCTTCCGGCCTCGCGACGTGCTGGTCTCGCGCCGCGCGGCCGACATCACGCGCGCCAGGGAGCTCCTGGGCTGGGAGCCGACCATCACCGTCGAGGAAGGCATGTCCGAACTCGTCAAGGCGGCCATCGAATCGTGAGTGGGTTGCCCGCCAACCCCTTCAACGAGCACGCCTGGATCATCGGCGACCCCGCCATCGGCGAGGGGACGTGGATCGGGGCGTTCACGGTCATCGACGGCTCCGGTGGTCTGACCATCGGAGCCGGCTGCGACATCTCCTGCGGTGTGCACATCTACACGCACTCCACGACGCGGCGTTGCGTGTCGGGCCGTGCCCACGCCGACGTCGACCGGGCGCCGGTGACCATCGGTGACCGCGTCTTCGTCGGCGCCAACGCCGTCATCATGATGGGCGTGACGATCGGCGACGAGGCCGTCGTCGGCGCCGGAGCCGTGGTGACCCGTGACGTGCCGCCCCGTACCGTGGTAACCGGTGTACCGGCACGCCCGGCCGCCACCGTCGAGATCGACGGCGCCGACGTTCGATTCCCCGCCGTCGTACCCGGGGCGGCCCCCGGCGACGCCGCCTGAGCCGAAGACCCTAACGAGGACACAACGTGCGCATCGCCGTCGTCAACAACTTCTTCCCGCCCCGCACCGGCGGCAGCGCCCACCTGTCGGAGGCGCTGGCGAAAGGCTACGCGGCTCGCGGCCACGAGGTCCTCGTCATCGCGGCGGCCTACGGCGGGGCCCCGGCGGAGGAAGAACGCGACGGCGTCCGCATCGTCCGCCTGCCGTCCTGGCAGCTGCCGCAGACGCGCCTGGCGGTCAGTTTCGACATCCTCTTCGCGACCCGCCCGAGCCTGTGGCGCCGACTGAAGGGCGTCCTCGACGACTTCCGGCCCGACGCGATCCACCAGCACGGCCAGTTCTTCGACCTGACCTGGGCCAGCGGCCTCTACGCGCGCCGCCGCAAGATCCCGACGCTCCTGTCGGTTCACACGCGCCTGGAGAACCCGCAGGCGTCCTACCACGGGATATTCCGCTTCCTCGACGCCACGATGGTGCGGCCGCCGATGAGGCTCCACAAGCCTCGCCTGGTCGTCATGGACGTCCTCATGGACGAGTACATCAAGGCCCGCTACGCCGGCGCCCACTCCGGCCTCGACTATATTCCCGTCGGCGTCGAGCCCGACTTCACCGCGCACGCCGACGCGCGGGTCGTGCGCGACCGCCACCAGCTCGGCGACGCGCCGGTCATCCTGTCGATCGGGCACGTCATCCCGCTGCGCGACCGGGTCACCCTCACCGAGGCGCTGCCGAAGGTCCTCAGCGAGTTCCCCGAGGCGAAGCTCCTCGTGGTCGGCCGCACCTACTTCGACGCCTACCAGCGGCGCGCGGAGGAACTCGGCGTCGGACACGCGATCATCCCCGTGGGCGTGGTCCCCAAGGCCGACATCCCGCACTACCTCGCCGCGGCGTCCGTCGAGTCCCACGAACAGGGCATCGGCCTGGGCACCGCCAGCCTGGAGGCCATGGCCGCGGCCGTGCCCGTCGTGGCGCCGGTCCGCGCCGACAACTTCCCCGGCATCGAACTCGTCGACGGCGGCAACATCCACCTCACCACCCCCGGCGACGCCGAGGGCCTCGCCGGCAAGCTCATCGAGGTCCTCGCCTCACCCGAGCGGGCCAGGCGGGTCGCCGAGGCCGGCCGCGACCTCGTCCGGGAGCACTTCACCATGGACCGCGTCCTCGACAAGCACCTCGCCGTGCTCGAAGCGCAGGTCGCGGGAGCCGAACGCGCCTGAGGCGGACGCGGTCGACCACCACCGCCGGACCCGGACACGAAGAACGCGGCGGCCCGTGAAGGCCCGCCGCGTCCTCGACTCGCACATCCGTCAGCCGTTGAGCGGCTCACCCGACAGCATCGAGGCCACCAGACGGTGCGGGGACAGGATCGAGTCCCGCTCCTCGTCGATGTCGACCTTCCCGTCGAGCATGTCCAGGAAACGGTTGAGCTGCGCCACCAGCGGCTCGACGTTGGTCACCAGCTCGGGGATCTCGATGATCGTCTGCTGGCGGTAGCCGAGCCCGATCTCGGCGGGCTGCTCGTTCGACACGTGCCGGTAGATCGTCACGTCGCGGCGCAGCAGGTCGATCTCGATCACCCGCTGCCGCTCGGTCACCGACAGCGTGCGCACCTTGCGGTGCCCGAGCCGGCTCGCCGAGCAGGTCGCGACTGCGCCGTTGTCGAAGGTCACCACGGCGTCGGCGACGTCCTCGGCGCCCGGCACCGAGGAGGGATGGAAACGGCCGACGCCGCCGGACACGCTCGACGGCGTCGCCCCCGCCATGCGCAGGCACGCGTCGAGGTCGTGGATCAGCAGGTCCCACGCCACGCCGGTGCGGATACGAGGCGCGTACGGTCCGTGCCGCACCGCGGCCAGGTGCACCGGCTCCTCCAGCATCGACGCGACGGTCACGATCGCCGGATTGAAACGCTCCACGAAACCGCACATCAGCGGGATGCGGCCCTTCTCGGCCAGCGCCACCAACTCCGCCGACTCCTCGAACGTCGAGGTCACCGGCTTCTCCACCAGCAACGGCTTCCCCGCCTCCAAGACCGGCAGGGCCAGCTGGTGATGCAGGTGCGTCGGGGCGGCGATCACGACGGCGTCGACACCGTCGATCGCGTCGAGGCCCGGAGCCCACGTCCCGCCGAAGCGCTCGGTGATCTTCTCACCGGTCTGCTTGACCGGGTCCACGACCACGGCCAGCTCGGCGCGATCCGACTGGGAGATCACCCGCGCGTGCAGGGACCCCATCGAACCGGCGCCGACCAGGGCGATGCGAACTGCAGGCACGGCTTCACGCTCCAAGGACGGTGCGGACCGACTCGATGACCACATCGAGATCGGCATCGGACAGGTACGGGTGCACCGGCAGGGACAGGCACTCCGCCGCCGCCCGCCGCGCCACCGGGAAGTCCCCGGCGATCACGCGCGGGTGACCCCGGTAGCAGTCATAGTCGAAGACCACCCGCGGGTAATACACCCCGCTGCCGACCCCGCGCTCAGCGAGCGCCGCCGACAGCTCATCACGCGACACCCTAGCCTCAGCACCCACCAGCACCGTGTACTGGTGCCAGACGTGTGACCGGCCCGGCAGCTCCACCGGAAGCGTCAGACCCCCGACCCCCGCCAGCCCCTCCGACAAGCGCGCGGCGTTGGCCTTGCGGCGCTTCACCTGCTCGTCGTACACCGCCAACTGCGGCAGCGCCAGCGCCGCCTGCAGATCGGTCAACCGATAGTTGTGGCCCGCCATCTCATACTGATAGCGCGCCCGCATCCCCTGGTTGCGCAGCACCCGCAACCGGTCGGCGAGCACCTCGTCGCCGGTGGTGATGATCCCACCCTCACCCGTGGTGATGTTCTTCGTCCCGTACAGAGAGAAACAGCCCAGCCCGAACGAACCCGCACCCCGCCCCTCAAAAGTCGCACCGACGGCCTGCGCCGCGTCCTCGATCACAGCGAGCCCATGACGCTCGGCCAACGCGGCCAACGCCGCCATGTCGGCGACCTGCCCGTAAAGATGCACCGGCATCACCACCCGCGTCCGATCAGTGACCGCCGCATCGACAGCACCGGGGGAGACACAGAAGTCCACCACGTCGATGTCGGCGAACCGCACCGTCGCACCCGCCTCGAGAATCGCGTTGAGCGTCGCCACGAACGTGAACGGCGACGTCACCACCTCATCACCCGGCCGCAGATCCAACACCTCCACCGCCGCGACCAGAGCGGTCGTACCGTTGTTCACCGCGACCGCGTGATCCACCCCCGCCAACCCCGCGAAAGCCTCCTCCAAAGCCGCGACCTTCGGCCCCTGCGCCAGCATCCCCGAACGAAGAACCTCCAGGACACCCGCCTCGACACCCTCGGGCAAACGCACCGCAGACACCGGAATCACAGGCCACACTCCCCAGAAAAAACCAACCAGCCGACACGAAGCGGAGCCGACGGTACCAAACCCCCAACCCCGCACAACCCGTGACCAGCTTGTGCACGCATGCTAGGGTCTCCTGTCCCCTCGGACGCAGGTCGACCTCCCGGCCCGACACGAAAAAAGACGTGCCACGATAGGCCTGAAAGGAGAGAGCGTCGGTGTCCGACACCACCGCCGTGACCCCCCCAGACATGGCAACGACGGACCCGCGCGAAAGCGAACCCGCCGCCCCCAAGTCCATCCTGGCCCGGGCCCGCGCCGTCATCGCCAGACCCTGGATCATCAACACCCTCCGGGCCCTGTTCATCGCAGCAGTCCTCGCCGCGGTCACCTACACCGTGATCCGCAGCTGGAAGGACATCCGCGACTACCTCTTCGACCTGGCCTGGCAGTCGGTACTCCTCGCCTTCGCCGCCGCCTTCGCCGGCATGGCCGCCAACATCATGGCCTGGCGCTCCATCGTCACCCAGCTCGACAGCCCCGTGACCATCAACACCGCCGCCCGCATCACCCTCCTCGGCAACCTCGCCAAATACCTCCCCGGCAGCGTCTGGTCCTACGTCGCCCAAATGGAACTCGGCAAACGCGCCGGCATCCCCCGCGCCCGCGCCTTCATCGCCAGCCTCATCGCCGTCGGACTCTCCACCACCGCCAGCCTCATCCTCGGCGCACTCGCCATCCCCGCCCTGGCTGCCTCCGACGAAGGCGAACCCTTCGTACCCATCATCCTGGCGCTCATCCCCATCGCCCTGGTCTGCGCACACCCCAAGGTCCTCACCAAACTCGTCGAGACCTTCCTCAAAATCGTGCGCAAACCCCCCCTCGGCCACGCCATCACCTGGCGCACCGTCAACACCGCCACCGCCTGGAGCGCACTGGCCTACGTCTGCTTCGGCATACACCTCTGGCTCCTCGCCAACGCCGCCGCCACACCAGGCGTCGAAGGCCTCTTCCGCAGCATCGGCGCCTTCGCGCTCGCCATGACCTGCGGCATGCTCGTCATCATCGTCCCCTCCGGCATCGGAGTGCGCGACGCCGTCATCGCCACCGCGCTGACCCCCTACGTCGGCTTCGGGACGGCCGCCGGCATCGCCGTGGTCTCCCGCCTCGTCTTCACCCTCGCCGACCTCATGGCCGCCGGAGCCGCCGGCGCCTCCGCCTTCACCGAAATGCGCCGGAACCGGCCAGCCGCAAAGGACCTCTGAGGATGCTGACCGACGCCCGGTCGCCGGAAACGACCACCGCGGAGCCGGAAGACACCCGAACACCACCACACCGGCGCCCCGCCGCACACCTCGCGGCCCACCTCGCCGCCGCCTGGACCCTCCCCGCCCTGGCACACCTGCTCGGCATCGACATACTCATGCTCCCGGTCATCTGGGTCGCCACCGCCACCCTCCTACGCACCGGCACCGGACTCCTCGACCGCCTCATCCCCGCACTCGGCCTCACCAGCGCCGCGGTCATGCTCCTCGGATTCCTCACCACCTACTGGCCATGGGGCCTCCACCCCATCCCCATGACAGGCACCTACCTCACCACCCTCATCGCCATCAGCGCCCTCACCGGCCGCCGCCCCCACCTGCCACTCCGCGCGCACGGCACCGACCTCCTCCTCGCCGCCGGCGCCACCCTCACCACCTACCTCGCCGCCACCCCCACCCTCGCCACCACCCGCCTCGGCTGGACCGCCTACGCCGGCATCAGCGGCGACCGCCTACGCCAGTTCAACCTCTTCGACACCATCCGCCACATCGGCGGCTACCCGGCCCTCAACCCCGAAGCAGCCGCCCCCATCCTCGAATCCAGCATGTTCCCCGCCTACCCACCCGGAATGCACTACGTCCTCGCCACCATCGACGCCTACATCACCGGCGGCAACAACCCCGGCCCCGCCCTCGACGCCCTCCAGCGCTACCACTGGTACGTCACCATCGGCTTCGGCCTCATGGCACTCACCACCGCCTGGGCCGCCCGCTGGATCGCCGGACCACAAGCCGCCGGCTGGAAACGCGCCCTCATCGTCAGCACCATCACCCTCTTCATCACCACCGGCATCTTCACCACCATGGTCTGGGAAGGCTTCGACGCCCAAATCGTCGGGCTCGCCTACCTCGCCATCCTCATCGCCGTGCTCGCCCGCCCCGCCAAGCACCTCGCCGAACACATCGCCCTCGCCGGCGCCCTCACCATCGCCGTCACCTACACCTACACCCTCTACGCAGCCTTCGCCGGCATCGCCATCCTCGCCACCGCCGCCACCCACTGGCCACGCCTCAAAGCCCGCCCCATCCTCACCATCACCCTCGGCGCCTTCTTCGGACTCGCCGCCTCCATGCAAGTCCTCATCCCCTACATCCGAGGCTTCGACGGCGCCCACCACGTCAACGCCACCGGCTTCATCGTCGCGATGCCCAAAGTCGTCCTCTACGCCTCCCTCGCACTCGCAGCCGTCGCCGTCCTCACCCCCAACCTCCGCCGCAGCCCACGCCTCCAAATCCTCGCCGCCACCAGCCTCGGCGGCCTCCTCTTCGCCATCGGCCTACGCGCCTACAACGTCGCCTACATCGGCACCGGCTCCTACTACTACGAAAAAGTCATCCAAGCCCTCGTCATCATCCTCATCATCACCGCCGGCGCCGCCGTATCCCTCCTACGCCCCCCCACCTGGTGGCACCGCGGCACAACACCCCGCCTACGCGGCGCGCTCGCCTCGACCGCCGCGGTCGCCTTCGCCGTCTTCGTCACCGGCGCCCTCCCGACCGGGACCCCGCCGTCCTACAACGGCGCGCTCCACCAGCCGGGCACCGACACCAACTGGATCAGCGTGTGGGGCAGCGGCCAGATCCACTCCTCCGTCAGCAACACCCTCGAATACCTCGACGACAGAGGACTCACCGCCGACGGAATCCCCACGCAGGTCGTCTTCTCGCCCAACGGCGGCAGCAACCAGCACCTCACCCTGATCCTGGCCATGCTCAACCGCAACCTGGGCGGCCTCTACCGCCAGGTCTACGGCGTCGAACTCGACAACCTCAACGGCCACGACCCCGCCACCCCGCTCAACGGCGAGGCACAGGCCAGCCTCGACCTCTACAAACTGGTCGTCACCGAGAGCACCGTCCCCCTGCGCGTGCTCACCAACGACCCCAACACCGCGGCCCTGCTGAACGAATTCGCGGCCACGAACCCCGGCGGGGGACTGACGGTCGTATACCTTCCCGACATGCCCGGAGAAGGACCACCCGCGCACGCCTGACACCTGAAGGCCTCAAGGCGTCTAGTCTCGGAGCATGACCGTACGCCGCATCATGGGCACCGAGGTCGAATACGGCATCTCGGTACCGGGACAGCCAGGGGCCAACCCGATGGTGACCTCGTCCCAAATCGTCAACGCCTACGGAGCCCGGCCCGAGCTGGCCAAGGGCGGCCGTGCCCGATGGGACTACGAGGAGGAATCCCCGCTCCGCGACGCCAGGGGCTTCACCTACACCGGGGCCATGTACGACCCCGCCGAAACGCTCGCCGACGAGGACCTTGGTCTGGCGAACGTCATCTTGACCAACGGGGCCCGTCTCTACGTCGACCACGCTCATCCCGAGTACTCCACACCCGAGGTGACCAACCCTCGCGACCTGGTCTTGTGGGACAAGGCCGGCGAGCGTGTCATGGCCGAGGCCGCACGGCGTGCCGCGACCGTGCCGGGCAACGCCCCGATCAACCTCTACAAGAACAACACCGACAACAAGGGCGCCAGCTACGGCGCGCACGAGAACTACTCGATGAGCCGCGCGACGCCGTTCGCCGACATCGTCTCCTACCTGACGCCCTTCTTCGTCACGCGCAACGTCGTCACCGGAGCCGGCCGCGTCGGCATCGGCGCCGACGGCAGCCGGGCGGGGTTCCAGATCTCGCAGCGGGCGGACTTCTTCGAAGTCGAGGTCGGCCTGGAGACCACGCTCAAGCGGCCGATCATCAACACCCGCGACGAGCCGCACGCCGACGCCGACAAGTACCGCCGCCTGCACGTGATCATCGGTGACGCGAACCTGTCGGAGATCTCCACCTACCTCAAGATGGGCACCACCGCGCTGATCCTGGCGATGATCGAGGACAAGGCCCTCACCGGCGAACTGTCCATCGTCGACCCGGTGAGCGAGCTCAAGGCCATCAGCCACGACCCGACGCTCCAGCACAAGGTCCGGCTGCGCGACGGCCGCCGGATGACCGCCGTGCAGGTCCAGTGGGAGTTCTACGAACGCGCCAAGGCCTATGTGGAGAGCCGTTTCGGTGCCGACGCCGACGAGGACACCCTCGACGTCCTAGCGCGCTGGGAGAGCGTCTTGGACCGGCTGGAGCGCGATCCGATGCTGTGCGCCAACGAGCTCGACTGGGTGGCCAAACTGAGGCTGCTCAACGGCTACCGCGACCGTGAGCAGCTGTCCTGGGAGAACCCCAAGCTTCAGCTCGTCGACCTGCAGTACTCCGACGTGCGCGCGGGCAAGGGGCTCTACAACCGGCTCGTCGCCCGCGGGGCCATGAAGACCCTGTTCACCGAGGACGAGATCGTCGACGCCATGGGGCTGCCCCCGACCGACACGCGCGCCTACTTCCGGGGCCGCTGTCTGGCCAAGTACGGCACCGAGGTCGTCGCGGCCAGTTGGGACTCGGTCATCTTCGACGTCGGCAGCGAATCGCTCGTCCGCGTGCCGATGATGGAGCCCGAGCGCGGGACCGAGGCCCACGTCGGAGCGCTGTTCGACCGCTGCGCGTCGGCCAAGGACCTGCTCGACATCATCACCGGCGGTCGTTGACCGGACACCGGGGACCCGATGTCGGCGCACCCGAAGGTCGGATCTTCGCGGTACGGTCGAGACCACACGGTTAGCACACCAGTACAGAAGGAGCCGGACATGGCAACGAAGGACACGGGCGGTCAGTCGCAGTCGTCGCGGTCGCGCCGCGATTCCGAAACCGACGAGACCGCCGCGCCGGAGGTCAACCCCGAGATCGCCGAACGGCACGAGGAACTGACCGAGGACGTCGACGACCTGCTGGACGAGATTGATGAAGTCCTGGAGGTTAACAGCGCAGAGTTCGTTCGCTCATTCGTACAAAAGGGCGGGGAGTAATGTCCCGGTATGTCCGATTTAAATAGGGATGAAGTCGGACATACCGGGCGCACTAAAAGGGGCGGGAATGGACTTGGGTGAGGACGACAGAAGGCCATGTGCAACCTGCGGGGAATGGTATCCGCTCGACAATTTCAAAAAGAATCAAAAGGGTTATCGGTACAATTCTTGTCGGAAATGCGTGAACAGTCTGGCTCGTGAGCGCTATCGGGCGAAGCGGGCGGAGGCGGGCAAGACTCCCCGGAAGGTGTCGCCGGCCGACCGTGTCGGTCAGCGGATGTGCCGTGCGTGCGAGGAGTGGTTGCCGGTCGAGGACTTCTCCCCGACGAAGTACCAGCGGTCGGGGAGGGCGAGCTATTGCAGGCCTTGCTCGAATCGCCGATCGCGCGCCAAGGCCGTCGCTCAGGCGGAGGCCGAGGGACGAGTGCTCCGGGAGATCCGCGCCAGAGGGCCCGAGGACCGAGACGGTCAGCGGATGTGCCGGGACTGCGAACGGTGGCTGCGCCTGGCGGAGTTCGCGCCGTCGTCGAGGCGCGAGTCCGGCTACGGGAGCTACTGCCGGTCGTGCATGAACCTGCGCAGTCAGGCGAGCTATGCGAAGAGGGTCTTCGAGTCACAGGGACGCGGCGTCCGCAAGCCCGAGGTACTTCCCGAAGGACGGAAGCGCTGCCGGAGGTGCGATGAGGTCAAGGATCACGACGAGTTCGTGAAGGCCACGGCGGCGGTCTCGGGCCTGCACTCCTACTGCAAGCCCTGCCTCAACGCCGCCGCGAAGGAGAGCCGTGCCCGGTATCACGGAAGTATGCGCAACTACCACCTCAAGCGCCGCTACGGCCTGACCGAGGCTCAGGTCGAGGAGATGCTGGCCGCTCAATTCTGGGTGTGCGCGATATGCAAGCTCGAACACGAGCGCTACCACGTCGACCACGATCATGTGACCGGCAAGGTGCGCGGGATCCTGTGCTTCAAGTGCAACAACGCGCTGGGCCTGTTCGAGGAGGACTACTTCCGCATGAAGGCCGCGATCGAGTACATCGGCGAGCACTTGTCGTCCGGCGAGGCCGGGCACCGGGTGCCGGAGGCGCATCGTGATCCTAAGGGGACGTGGGATCGTGCGCGTGTGGACATGGAGGCGCACCGTGAGCATCACGTCCGGCGGCTGCACAGTATCTTTGGCGTGCCCGCTCAGCGCGAGGTGAATGAGGATCGACGAGTGACAGGAAGAGGGAGCCCGTGACCACAGGAGCAGACTTCCCGGGACGGATGCCGGCGGCGTTCAGCGCGACCGGTTCGTCGTCGTTCACCGAGTTCCTTCAGGCGGCGGCGCCTGAGTTTCTGCCGGGCCGGCGGCCGCTGCCGCCGGGGGATTTGTCGCATGCTTCGCCGCACGCGACGACGATCGTGGCGATGACCTATGAGGGTGGCGTGGTGATGGCCGGCGACCGGCGGGCCACGCAGGGGAATCTGATCGCGAGTCGCGACATCGAGAAGGTCTTCGCCTCCGACGTGTACTCGCTGGTGGGTTTCGCGGGTACGGCGGGTCTCGGTCTGGAGCTGGTGCGCCTGTTCCAGGTGGAGCTGGAGCACTTCGAGAAGATCGAGGGGACTCCGCTCTCCTTGCACGGGAAGGCGAACCGGCTGGCGACGATGGTTCGCGGCAACTTGTCGGCGGCCATGCAGGGCCTGGCGGCCGTGCCGTTGTTCGCCGGTTACGACCTCGACTCGCGTGAGCCGGGCAAGGCGGGCCGGATCTTCTCCTACGACGTGATCGGCGGTCTCTACGAGGAGCGCGACTACGACGGGATCGGTTCGGGTTCGCTCTTCGCGCGTTCGGCGCTGAAGAAGCGGTTCCGGCCGGGCGCCGACGTCGACACCGCGGTGAAGTGGGCGGTGGAGTCGCTCTACGACGCCGCCGATGAGGACAGTGCCACGGGTGGTCCGGACCTGACGCGGGGGTTGTTCCCGGTCATCATGACGGCTTCGGCCGAGGGGACCGTGCGGATCCCGGACGCCGAGGTCGAGCGTCTCGCGCGCGATGTGATCGGGGAGAGGTCGGAGTACCCCGGGCGTTAGGTCGGGTTGTCGGTTTGCCGTTGTCCTGAAGGGAGTTCGTCGTCATGGCCATGCAGTTCTACACCTCGCCCGAGCAGATCATGCGGGACCGTTCGGAGTATGCCCGTAAGGGGATCGCCCGCGGTCGCAGTGTCGTGGTGCTGAGTTTCGCCGGTGGTGTTCTGTTCGTCGCGGAGAATCTGTCGACCGCGCTGCACAAGATCAGTGAGATCTATGACCGGATCGGTTTCGCGGCCGTGGGCCGCTATAACGAGTTCGAGAATCTGCGGGCCGCCGGTGTGCGGATGGCGGATCTGCGGGGTTATGCCTATGACCGCCGTGATGTGACGGCGTGGCCCTTGGCGAATGTGTTCGCGCAGAACCTTGGTGCGATCTTCACCGAGTCCACGAAGCCTTTCGAGGTCGAGGTGTGCGTCGCCGGTGTCGGTGCGACGCCGGAGGACGATGAGCTTTACCGCCTGACCTATGACGGTTCCATCAACGATGAGCCGGGCTTTGTGGCGATGGGCGGCCAGTCGGAGCAGATCGGTACGAAGGTGCGCGAGTCGCATCGGGTGGAGGCCGACCTGGAGGAGGCGCTGCGGCTCGCGGTGCGTGCTCTGGGGAGCATCGGCGGCGACGGTGGTGCGCAGCGTGAGCTGAAGGCCGACCAGCTTGAGGTCGCGGTGCTGGATCGGGGCCGTCCGGGGCGTTCGTTCCGGCGGATTCGCGGTGCGGCGCTGGAGGCGCTGCTGCTGCCTTCGGCGGAGGTGGGGGCCGAGGTGGTCGAGCCGGTGGATCCGCAGACGCCTGAGTCGGACAGTCCGGCGGACCCTCAGCCGCCCGCGGTGGCCAAGGACATTGTGGACGTCGAGCTGCCGTCCGATGAGGACGGCGACGGTAAGAAGGCCTGAGGGCCTGCGAGAACGTGGTTCACACGCTGCCCGGTGCCGGTCTCGGCGCCGGGCGCGCTGCGTTAGCGGGCGGTGTCGTGGTCACTCTGGGTCGCCTCGCCGAAAACAGTCTGGCTCGACACTGTGGACTTGTCGGCTTCGACCGGTAGTGTCGTCGCATGGACAGGCGGATTTTCGGTCTGGAGACCGAGTTTGGTGTGACCTGTACGTTCCGTGGGCAGCGTCGTCTCTCTCCGGATGAGGTGGCGCGGTACCTGTTCCGGCGGGTGGTGAGCTGGGGCCGGTCTAGCAACGTCTTCCTGCGCAATGGTGCGCGTTTGTACCTTGATGTGGGTTCGCACCCGGAGTACGCCACGCCGGAGTGCGATTCGGTCGTCGAGCTGGTCAAGCACGACCGGGCGGGCGAGCGGATCCTGGAGGGCCTGCTCATCGACGCCGAGCGCCGGCTGCACGACGAGGGCATCGCCGGGGACATTTATCTGTTCAAGAACAATACCGATTCGGCCGGCAATTCATATGGGTGTCACGAGAATTTCCTGGTGTCGCGGCACGGCGAATTCGGTCGGCTGGCCGATATCCTCATCCCATTCCTGGTGACCCGTCAGCTGATCTGCGGAGCCGGAAAGGTGCTGCAGACTCCGCGTGGCGCGGTGTACTGCCTTTCCCAGCGTGCCGAGCACATCTGGGAGGGCGTGTCCTCGGCGACGACCCGCTCTCGGCCGATCATCAACACCCGCGATGAGCCGCACGCCGACGCCGAGCGCTACCGGCGCCTGCACGTGATCGTCGGCGACTCGAACATGAACGAGGTGACGACGCTGCTGAAGGTGGGCAGCGCGGACCTGGTGCTGCGGATGATCGAGTCGGGTGTGGCGATGCGCGACCTGACCTTGGAGAACCCGATCCGGGCGATCCGCGAGGTCTCCCACGACATCACCGGCCGCCGGAAGGTCCGTCTGGCCAACGGGCGTGAGGCGAGCGCGCTGCAGATTCAGCAGGAGTACCTGATGAAGGCGGCGGACTTCGTGGAGCGTCGTGGTGGTGATGAGACGGCCAAGCGTGTGGTGGAGTTGTGGGGTCGTGTGCTGGCGGCGGTGGAGGCGGAGAATCTGTCGGCGGTCGAGCGTGAGATCGACTGGGTCGCGAAGTTGAAGCTGATCGAGCGTTATCGGGCGAAGAACGGTGACATGCCGATGTCCTCGCCGCGGGTGGCGCAGTTGGATCTGGCTTATCACGATGTCCGGCGGGGTCGTGGGCTCTACTATCTGCTGGAGCGTCGGGGGATGGTGGATCGGATCGCGAATGATGTGGAGATCTTCGAGGCGAAGGAGCGTCCGCCTCAGACGACTCGTGCGCGGTTGCGGGGTGAGTTCATTCGGAAGGCGCAGGAGCGTCGTCGTGATTTCACGGTCGACTGGGTGCACTTGAAGCTGAATGACCAGGCGCAGCGCACGGTGTTGTGCAAGGATCCGTTCCGGTCGCGTGATGAGCGGGTGGATAAGCTGATTGCTGGAATGTGACGGCGTCGATGGCGGTGGTGAGTGATGGGTTCGTCTGATCCGGTGCGTTCGGGGGCGTCGGTGGGTGCCGAGGGTTCTGACACGAGGGCGGTCGACGTGGAGGTGGCGGCGCTGAATGCCGATCTGCGTGCTGAGGAGGCTGCGGCGGCTGCGGCGGCGAGGAGGGCTGAGGCGAAGGCACAGGCTCAGGCTCAGGCGCTGAATGCCGATCTGCGTGCTGAGGAGGCTGCGGCGGCTGCGGCGGCGAAGAGGGCTGAGGCGAAGGCGAGTGCGCAGGCTCAGGCTCAGGGCGGTGCCGAGGTCGGGAGTGCTGCTGAGTCGGAGGCCGGTGCCCGGTCGGGGGCGGTGCTCGGTGAGGAGCCGAAGCTGTCGCGTCTGGAGAGGCGCCGGGCGAAGATCCGTGCTGAGATCGAGCGGAATCGGCGTGGGGATTACAAGGTTCCGACGTGGGTCTTGGCGGTGGCGTTGGTGGTCTTCGTGGCGGGTTGGGCGGCGTTGATCGTGTTCGCTTGAGTTGTTCGCTGGAGGCGGTCGGCCGTTGGGCCGGCCGCTTTCGGTGTGTCTAGAGGAGGTGGGCGGCGTGGCGGCCGGTGGCGGCGTTGGTGAGGAAGTAGGCGTGGTCGGCGTCGAGTCCGCGGCCCATGGTGGAGAGTTTGACGGGGAGGTCGCGCAGCGCCTGGTCGAGGCCGGTGGTGCCGACGGTGATGACGCGGTGGCGGGTCAGGGCGGGGAGTTGGGTGTCGATGAGCGCTTTGAGTTCGGGGTCCAGTCCTTCGGGGAGGACGAGGTCGGCCTGGGCGAGGGCGACCCTGCCGTAGGCGGTGATGCTGTGGTGGGAGATGCCGACGTGGCGGGAGCGTTTGTCGGCGTCGCTGACGCGTAGCGCTCCGATGGGTCGGCCGCCGAGGGTGTGGGTGGCGTTGATCGCTTCGCCGGTGCTGGTGCCGGAGAATCCCCAGGTGGTGCCGGTGCCGAGGTTGCCGGGGCCTTGGGTGGTGATGGTGATCTCGGCGCGGAGGGCGTGGCGGGCGGCGAGTAGGCCGGTGTGGATGTTGGTGCTTTCGAGGTCGCCGCCGAAGGCTTGGCCGATGGTGACGGTGCCGGTGAGGTGGGGGGCGAGGGCGTCGAGGGTGCGGGAGAACGCGGCCGGGAGTGCTCCGCCGTCGCTCATGACGTAGGCGACGCGGGTGCCGGGCCGGGTTTGGTGGATGCCGGCGAGGATGGCGGGCAGGGCGCTGTGCAGGTCGGCGGTGACGACGGGCATGCCGTCGATGTCGTCGGCGGTGGCGAGGGTCTCGCGGTGTGGTGAGGCTTCTTCGTCGGCGGCGAGGAGCATCGTCTGGAGTGGGCTGTAGCGGGCTTTGACGATGTGGCCGGGGGAGTCGCTGTCGGCGGGGAGGTTGTCGGGGATGGCGATGACGTGGGCGTAGCCGCCGGTGCCGAGGCCTGCTTTGAGGGCGTTGGTGTTGAGGATGACCCGGTCTCCCGGGCGGGGGGTGCCGACGAGGTCGGTGTAGGCGAGTGCCTTCACGTGTGGGGGGTCGTCGGGGGCGCGCGGGTCGAGTTCGATGTCGAGTTCGACGGCGCCTTTCCATGTGTTCCGGTGTCGGGTAACTGTTCCGGTTCGCCATCGCACCACGGCGTGGAGGTTAGCAGGGGCGGGTGAGTTGGCTGGCTGGCGGAGGTGGCCGCGCGTGTCGTGCTGCTAGTTTCGGTGGGTGTCGCGTACCCGAACTGAGCGCCTGGTGAATTTGGTGATCTGTCTGCTGTCGACGCGGCGGTTTCTGACCGCGGCGGAGATCGCCCGTACCGTGCCCGGTTATGAGCACGATTCGCGGGATTCGCGGGCGCATGAGGCTTTTCAGCGGAAGTTCGAGCGTGACAAGGCGGAGCTGCGTGATCTGGGGATCCCGGTGGAGACCGGGACGACGAGTGTCTTCGACACCGAGTCCGGCTATCGCATCGCCCGGCGTGACTATGAGCTGCCGGAGTTGTCCTTCGCGGGAGATGAGGCGGCTGCTTTGGGGGTCGCCGCGAGGTTGTGGCTTCACGCCGGGTTGGCGTCGACGGCGACCTCGGCGCTGGCGAAACTGCGGGCCGGTGGTGCGGAGGTCGACTTGTCGAGTGTTCCGTATGACGACATCGCGCCGGTGAGCACGGTGGACGACGCGCTGGCGCCGATGCTGGCCGCGGTGAACGTGCGCCGGACGGTCGAGTTCGGGTATCGGGCGCCGAGTGCCGATGTCGCCGCGACCCGGCGGTTGGAGCCGTGGGGCGTGGTGTGCTGGCGCGGGCGCTGGTATGTCGTGGGCCGCGATGTCGACCGGGCGGCGGAACGCTGCTTTCGGCTGTCGCGGATCGTCGGTGCCGTCGAGGCGACCGGTCCTGCCGGTGCCTACGAGATTCCGGCCGACTGCGACCTGATCGCCCATGTCGCCGCGTCGCCGCAGGGCCGCGCGGTCACCTCGCGGCGTGCCACCCTGCGGGTGAGTCCGGGCCGCGCCGCGGGCATTCGCCGCCGCGCGGTGCAGATCCTCCCGCGAGCCGGGGCCGTCGACCGCATCGTGGTTCCCTATACCGACGCGCGGGCGCTGGCGACCAGACTGCTGCGGTACGGACCCGACGTGGTGGTCGAGGACCCGCCGGAGGTCCGCAAGGAGATCGTCGCCCTGCTCACCGAGATGGCCGAGTCCGTTCCGGCGGTGGCGCGATGACCATGTCGGCACCGAGCAGGCTGGCCAGGCTGTTGAACCTGGTTCCGTACCTGCAGACCAGGCCCGGTATCCGGGTGGCCGAGGCGGCCGGGGAGCTCGGTGTGACCGAGGCCCAGCTCCGCGACGACTTGACGCTGCTGTGGATGTGCGGCCTGCCCGGATACGGGCCGGGCGACCTGATCGACATGTCCCTCGACGAGGAGACGGTGACGATCACGTTCGGGGCGGAGCTCAACCGCCCGCTGCGCCTGAACTCCGACGAGGCCCTCGCCCTGATCGTGGCCCTGCGTCTGCTCGCCGAGACGCCCGGTCTGCGCGACGTCGACGCCGTGCGGCGCGCCCTGGCGAAACTGGAGTCGGCCTGCGGGGACGCCGCCGCGGCGGCCGGGCGGGTCGAGGTCTCCCTGCGTGCCGCCGACGGCTGGGTTCCGCAGATCCGCAACGCCCTGCGCCATCAGCGGGCGCTGCGCATCACCTACTACACCGCCGGGCGCGACGCCTCCAGCGAGCGCGTCGTCGACCCCATGCGGCTGCTCGTGGTCGACGACTTCACCTACCTGGAGGCGTGGTGCCGCCGGGCGGAGGGGATGCGGCGTTTTCGGCTCGACCGCATCGACGCGCTCGCCGAGCTGGAGGACGCCGCGGCGCCTCCGCCGCAGGCGCGGCCGTCGGACGTGCGCGCCGGGCTGTTCCAGCCTTCCGACGACCAGCCCCTGGTCACCGTGCGGATCGGGCGCGACTCGCGCTGGATCACCGAGTACTACCGCTGCGAGGACGTCCGCGCCGAGTCCGACGGGCGGTGGCTGGTGTCGCTGCGGGCGTCGAACCTGGACTGGGCGGCTCGCTTCGCGCTGGGCTTGGGCGCCGACGCGCAGGTGGTCGCGCCGGCCGAGCTGGCCGACCGGGTCGCCGGGGACGTCCGGGCGGCGCTGGCGGCCTACGACGAGAGCGACGGGTAGGGTCTTCTGCGTGTTCTGGTGGATTCTTGGCGGCGGAGTCGCCGCGGCGCTCGTGGTGCTGGTGCTGTTCATGTTGCCGCTGGTGAAGCGGTTGTTCCGGCTGCGTGCCGAGATGGGTGCGCTGAAAGTGCGCGCCGAGCAGGGTGAGGTTCTGCGCGGCCGGTTGCAGGCTCTGACGGCCGAGGCGCAGACGGTACGCCGACGACTGGAAAATATCCGTTCAGAAGCGCCGTGACATAGGCCATTAGCCGAACGTTTCACGTGAAACGGACATTCGGCCGCTTGACGATCTTCGTTTGTCCAGTCAGGATGGCAGCCGGTGCCGCTCCCGGCCGACGGGTGAACCGGCCCGGCGGGGACGATTTTGGACCCGTAGGATTGGGGTCGTCCCCTTATCAGGAGGTGCCGCTGTGTTCAACGCGCTCAAGCCCTGGCACATCGCCGTTCTTGTCGTGGTGCTGATCTTGCTGTTCGGTGCTAAGAAGCTTCCCGACGCCGCTCGCGGCCTCGGCCGTTCGCTGCGGATCTTGAAGGCCGAGACGAAGAACCTGCGCGACGAGGCCAAGGCAGACGACAAGACCGACGAGATGGACTCGAAGGCCGACGCGCAGCACACGCGCAAGCCGGCCACCATCGAAGGTGAAGCGCTCTCGCAGCCCTCGCGGGACAAGACCCACGAGGACGGTCGCTGACCTCCAAGACGCTTAGAACGCTCTCATGGCCCTGAGAATCCGTCGAGGCGAGAAGAAGAAGAGTCAGTTCGAGCGTGCCTCCGACGGGTCCATGACACTCATGGACCATTTGCGGGAGCTGCGTTCGAGGCTCTTCAAGGCCAGCCTCGGACTCGTCCTAGGTCTCATCATCGGCGTCGCCTTCGCGCAGCCGATCTTGAACTTCATCACCGACCCCTACTGTGACTACATCCGGGACGGCATGATCGAAGCCGGTCAGGACGTCACCAACTTCAAGTGCAGGTTCAACGTCGTCTCGCCGTTGGACGTGTTCATGCTCAACCTGCGGGTCGGGCTGCTCGTGGGGTTCATCCTCTCGGCGCCGGTCTGGCTCTACCAGCTCTGGGCGTTCGTGGCCCCGGGTCTGCACCGCCACGAGCGGAAGTACACCTACCGCTTCGCCGCGGTGGCCGGTCCGCTGTTCATCCTCGGCGCCGGCCTCGGATACCTGGTCATCGCCAAGAGCCTCGAGTTCTTCCTCGGTCTGAGCAACCAGTACGACCTGACACCCGACATCAACGGGTTCTACGACTTCGTCACCAACGTGATGCTGTTGTTCGGCGCCGGCTTCGAGTTCCCCCTGCTGATCGTGGCCCTCAACCTCGTCGGCATCGCCAGCGCCAAGCGGCTCCTCGGCTGGTGGCGCATCGCGACCGTCCTGGTGTTCGTGTTCTGCGCCGTGGTCACCCCCACCCCGGACCCCTTCGGGATGACGGCACTGGCCATCCCCATGGTCGGCATGTACTTCGCCGCCGTCGGCTTCGCGTTCCTGCACGACAAGCGCAAGGCCAAGCGACAGGCCGCCGCCTGGGGCGACGTGGACGACGACGAGGCCTCCGAGATCGACGAGGTGGCCGTCGACGGCGACGACAAGGTCGCCACGGTCGACGACCCGACGCCCGTCAGTCCCGCCGCACCACCGGCGCGACGCTACGACGACGACGTCACCTAGAAGTACGAAAACCGCTCTCCGAAGCGCCCGGCGGACTCTTCCGCCGGGCGCTTCGCGCTGCTACGGTGCCCGCATGCCGCGACCCTTACATGTCATCAACCGGATCCTGCGGGCCTTGCTCACCCTGGGCGGGATCGGTCTCTTCTTCGCCCGCGACACGCTCGGCGAGCATTGGTCAATTCTCGGAGTCATCGCCGCCATCACCGCCGTGGGCCTCTCACCGGCGCTGTGGCCCGCCCTTCCCGACCGCGCCGACAAGCCCATCCCGCCCCGGCTGTCGCAACCGGCCCCGCCGGCTCCGCAGCCACCGCAGAACGCCTACCAGCCCCCCGCCCAGCAGGCCTACCAGCCGGTCCAGCAGCAGTACCAGGCGCCCGCGCAGGGCACCACGTACGGTGGCCAGACCTCCTCACCGCAGCAGTGGCCGGGACAACAGCAACACGGCCAGCACCCTCAGTGACAAGATCGCAAACGGCTCGACGCCCGTCATGCCCGTGAGGTAGACAAACGGGCATGACCGACCATCCGTTCACCCTCCGGCCAGCGGCAGACGACGACCTCGAAGCGATCACCGAGACCTTCACCTCGGGCTTCCTGATGGACAACACGCCGGAGTTCGCCGACGGGATCCGTCCCGTCTACGAGCCCGGACGCTGGCTCCTGGCCGAGGACGGCGACCGCCTCATCGGCACCTCGGCGATCTTCACCCGCGACCTCTCGGTGCCCGGCGCGGTCATCCCCGCGGCCCACGTCAGCGGCGTGTCGGTGCGCCCCACCGACCGCCGCCGCGGCGTCCTGTCGGCCATGATGCGCCGGCAGCTCACCGAGGCGCCCGAGCCCGTCGCGGCGCTCTGGGCCTCCCAGAGCGCCCTCTACCGCCGCTACGGCTACCGCGACGCCGCCGACGCCGTCAGCTACAGCGGCGACCTCCGCCTCGCCGGCGTCCCGCAGTCCACCGTCTCCGGCCGCATCCGCGAGATCACTCCCGAGCAGGCGCGCGAAAACCTCCCCGAGGTGTACGCCGAAGCCGTCGGGCAACGCCCGGGCCTGTCCACCCGCCCCAACGGCTGGTGGGACAAGCGCCTCCAGGACCCGCAGAGCCAGCGCCACGGCGCCGGCGCCCGCCGCGTCCTCGTGCACGAGAACACCGAAGGCGCCGTCGACGGCTATGTCCTGTGGCGTTCGGAGATGAAGTGGGGCGAGGCCGGCCCGGCCTACAACCTGATCGTCGAGGAGTTCATCGCCGCCGACACCGACGTGTACCTGGCCCTGTGGCACTTCCTGTCCGGCCTCGACTTCGCCGCCACCTTCACCTGGCGGCGCGGCGCGGCCTTCGACGAGCGCCTCCGCCACCTCGTCGGCGAACCGCGCCACCTTCAGCCGCGCTTCACCGACGCGCTGTGGATCCGCCTCGTCGACCTCCCCGCCGCGCTCACCGCCCGCGCCTACATGCGCGACCTCGACGTGGTCCTGGACGTCACCGACCCCATCGTCGAGGCCAACCGCGGCCGCTGGCGCCTCGTGGTCCGTGACGGCGAGGCCACCTGCGAGCGAACCGACCGGCCCGCCGCGCTCGCCATGGGAGTCGACGTGCTCGGCGGGATCTATCTCGGGGGCCGCCCGCTGCGCCTCTACGCGAGCCTCGGCCAGGTCACCGAGCACCTGAGCGGCGCCGTCGACGCCGCCACGACGGCCTTCTCGTGGCCGGTCGCCCCCACCGGAATCGAGGTCTTCTGACCCATGCGGCTCACCTTTCCGCTGCGCACCGAGCGGCTCGACCTGCGGCCGCTCGGCCCCGGCGACCTCGACGACGTGCACGCCTACCGCTCCCGCCCCGACGTCGTCTCCTACCTGCTGTGGGACGTCCAGAGCCGTGAGCAGGTCGCCGAGAAGCTGGCGGAGGACGCCACCATCGTCGACTTCCACACCGGCAAGGGACTCAAGCTCGCCGTCGTCGAGCGCGAGAGCGGACGGGTCATCGGCGACGTGTGCCTGTTCGGCTTCGATCCCGACTTCCGTCACGCCGAGACCGGCTACATCATGAACCCGGAGTTCGCGGGCAAGGGCTACGCCACCGAGGCCGCCCGCGAAATGCTGCGGATCGGTTTCGAGATCTACGATCTGCACCGGATCTACGCCCGCTGCGACGAGGACAACACGGCCTCGTGGCGCCTGATGGAGCGAATCGGCATGCGCCGCGAGGCGACCTTCGTGCGCAACGAGATCCTCTGGTACTCCAAGCATCGCGAGGACCCGTGGACCACTGAGCTGGTCTACGCGATGCTGGAGGACGAGTGGCGCGAGAAGCACCGCGCCTGACCGGGAACACGCTTGTGGGCGGCGGAGGAATCCGCCGCCCACCGCTCATCGCGTGCTGTTCGATCTACTCCGCGTCGACGGCCTTCACCGAGGCGGACTCGCCGCCTTCGACGGCGATCTTCACCGGCTCCGGGGCGGGCTTGGTGACCTCGTGGACCCGGACGGTCAGGACGCCGTGCTCGTAGTTGGCCTTGACGTTGTCCGCGGCGACACCGGCGGGCAGCCGGAAGTCGGTGCGGAAGCGGCCGTGGCGACGGCCGCGGGCCAGGACGCGCTGACCCTCGGCGACCTCGGTGGCGTTGCGCTCACCGGAGATCGTCAGACGGCGCGGCGCGACCTCGATGTCGATGTCGGCCGGGGAGAGCCCCGGAAGCTCGACACTGATGACGACGTCGTTTCCGTCGGCGATCACGTCGGCGGCGGGTGCGATCCCGTCGGCGGCGCGGGGGGCCGTGCCGAAGAACCGGGTCACGATCCGGTCGAACTCGGTGTCGGCGCGGTCGAGGCGGGCGGTCGGTTCCCAGTAACGCAACACCATCGTGGTGCCTCCTCGTTTCTCACGTTCGTCGATTAGCACTCCCATGGGTCGAGTGCCAACGTGAGTAGAGACGTCGCAGGTGGGTGCCTTAATTCCGTTCGGTGAGCCGGATCACCGCGTCGAGTCCGTGGACCGTTCCGGCGGGGGTGACGGGCAGCAGCAGGGTGCGGCATCCGGCGTTCACCGCCGCCGCGTCGGCGAGCGTGTCGCCCACCATCAGCGCGTCCTCGCACTCGACGTCCAGCAGCATGCACGCGCGCTGGAAGATCGCCGGATCCGGTTTGCACACGCCCAGTTCGTAGGACAGCAGCCACACGTCGACCAGCTCGTCGAGTCCCAGGTGCTTGGCGACGGGCCGCAGGTCGAAACCGATGTTGCTGACCACCGCCGTCGGGATGCCGCGCTCCCGCAGGGTCGTGAGCATCCCCAGCGTGTCGGCGTAGTTGAGCCACCCCTCCGGGGACACCAGACGGGCGTAAAGGGCCTCTGCCAGCCCTTCGAAGCCGAGACGGGGATTGTCCTCCCAGACCTGCGCGGCGAGCCCTGTGAAGGCTTCCTCGTGGTCTGCCTCCGTCAGGTCCCGGTTCGCCCACGCCGCCGCCAGACGCGGCCGCACGCGCAAGGGCCCCGGGCCGCTCGGCCAGCCGGCGAGGTTGAGGGCGTCGGCGATGGCGGTGATCCGGATGGGATCGAGTTCGACCTCGCATGCCGCCGCCGCGCGGGCGACGGCGACGGGCGCCGGCTCGATCTGGGCGATGGTGCCGTGGAAGTCCAGCAGTACGGCTTTCGGTGTGTTTCCGGCCACGCACCCGACCCTATCGAGAGGCCTTGGACAGGGATGTGGCTGGTGTCGGCGGCGGGGTTCGGACAGCGGGGATCTAGGCTGAACGGTCAGGCATGATCCATTTACCGCTTTCGCCTGCGGCGCGGTCTTAGGACTTGACGCACCCGACCGTTAGGGTTGGAACATGAGTAGTCCCGCCGAGCGGTATTCCGCGGCCCGCAGGCGGGCGACGTACCCCGCGCTCGCCGAGTTCACGGCCTCGCTCGAATTCGGGCTCGACGACTTCCAGGTGCGCGCTTGCGAGGCCCTTGAGGGCGGGTCGGGCGTCCTCGTGTGCGCGCCGACCGGGGCGGGCAAGACCGTCGTCGGCGAGTTCGCCGTCCACATGGCGCGGGCCACGGACCGCAAGTGCTTCTACACCACGCCGATCAAGGCGCTGTCGAACCAGAAGTACGCCGATCTGGTGCGGATCTACGGTCCCGACGAGGTGGGTCTGCTGACCGGTGACACCGTGATCAACGGTGACGCGCCGGTCCTGGTCATGACCACCGAGGTCCTGCGCAACATGCTCTATGCGAGTTCGGCGACCTTGGACGGTCTGGGTTATGTGGTCATGGACGAGGTGCACTACCTCGCTGACCGCTTCCGTGGTGCCGTGTGGGAAGAGGTGATCATTCACCTTCCGGCGTCGGTCACGTTGATCTCGCTGTCGGCGACGGTGTCGAACGCCGAGGAGTTCGCCGACTGGCTGGTGAGCGTGCGGGGGCGTACCGAGGTGATCGTCTCGGAGCATCGTCCGGTTCCGTTGTGGCAGCACATGCTGGTGGGGCGGCGGATGTTCGACCTGTTCGGCGACGCCGACGCCGCCGAGCATCGTGAGGTGAATCCGCAGTTGCTGCGTTATACGCGTGAGCAGCAGCGGCGTCTGGGTTTCGACCATCGGGGCCGTCCGAGGCGTGGCAGGCCGGTGAACCGTCCGGACGTGATCGCGCGTCTCGACGACGAGGGTCTGCTGCCGGCGATCGTGTTCATTTTCAGCCGGGCGGGCTGCGACGCGGCGGTGCAGCAGTGCATGCGGGCGGGCCTGCACCTGACGAACGCGGTGGAGCGCGCCGAGATAACCCGGATCGTGGAGGAGCGGACCAGCGGCATCGCCGCCGACGATCTGCACGCGCTGGGGTACTGGGACTGGTTCGACGCGCTCAGGCGCGGGCTGGCGGCGCATCACGCGGGTCTGCTGCCGGTGTTCAAGGAGGTCGTCGAGGAGTTGTTCTCGGCGGGTCTGGTCAAGGCGGTGTTCGCCACCGAGACACTGGCGCTGGGCATCAACATGCCCGCGCGGTGTGTGGTGCTGGAGCGCCTGGTGAAGTTCAACGGTGACGCGCACGTCGACATCACGCCGGGGGAGTACACGCAGCTGACGGGCCGGGCGGGCCGTCGCGGCATCGACATCGAGGGCCACGCGGTGGTGGCGTGGTCGCCGGAGCTGGATCCGCGGCACGTGGCGGGTCTCGCCTCGACGCGGACCTTCCCGTTGCGTTCGAGTTTCCGTCCGTCGTACAACATGGCGGTCAACCTGGTGGCCTCGCTGGGCGCCGAGCGGGCGCGGGATCTGTTGTCGTCGAGTTTCGCGCAGTTCCAGACCGACCGGGCCGTCGTGGGTCTCGCCGAGCAGGTGCGCACCGCCGAGCTGGCCGCGGCCACGCATGATCGTGACATCAAGTGCCATCTCGGGGACTTCGACGAGTACTACCGGTTGATGCTCGACATCACCGGTAAGGAGAAGTCGCTGGCGCGGTCGGGGAAGGCGGCCCGCCGTGACGCGGTGGCCTCCTCGCTGGCGCATCTGAAGGTCGGCGATGTCATCCACATTCCGGGTGGGAAGCGCGCGGGGCTGGCCGTGGTCCTCGACCCGGGCATTTCGCGCGGGGGTGAGCAGCGTCTGATGGTGCTGACCGAGAATCGGTGGGCGGGGCGGATCGGGGAGAGCGTGTTCGCCGAGCCGGTCGACGCGCTGGCGCACATCAAGGTCCCCCGGCACTTCAACCACAAGATTCCCGCGGCGCGGCGCGACATGGCCGCCAGTGTCCGCAACACCGGGGTCACCGCCGACGGGCCGCGGCGCTCGCGGCGGCGGCTGCCGGAGGGCGAGGATCGTGAGCTGACGGTGCTGCGGGAGCGGCTGCGCACGCATCCGTGCCACGCGTGCCCTGACCGCACCGAGCACGCCGGGTGGGCGAGGCGCCGGCAGCGGCTGCTCGACGACAACGCGCATCTGCGCCGCAAGGTGGATCAGCGCAGCGGTTCGCTCACCCGTGTCTTCGACGCGGTGTGCGACGTGCTCATCTCGCGCGGCTATCTGGCCGACGGTCAGGTCACGCCGCATGGACGGACGTTGTCGCGGTTGTGGACGGAGACGGATCTGCTGGTCGCCGAGTGCCTTCGCGCCGGGATCTGGGACGAGTTGGGGGCTTCGGAGCTGGCGGCGGTGGTCAGCACGGTGCTCTACGAGTCGCGCCGTGACGGTGACCTCCCGGCGGCTTTGCCGCACGGGCCGGTCACGCAGGCGGTCACCGCGACGCTGGGGATCTGGGAGGGCGTGGTCACCGAGGAGCGGGCCAAGCGTCTCGACACCACCCGTGAACCTGATCTGGGTTTCGTGTGGCCGATGTACCGCTGGGCGCGGGGTGAGCCGCTGGCGAAGGTCTTGGCGTCCGCGGCCGGTCCTGACGCGGAGATGCCGGCCGGCGACTTCGTGCGCTGGACCCGCCAGACCGTCGACCTGCTCGGCCAGATCGCCGGTGCCGTGGGGCCCAAGCACCGCCTGCACGAGGTCGCCAAGGACGCCGCCTCGTCGTTGCGTCGCGGGGTCGTCGCCTACGTGTGATGCCGCGGCCCGCGCTCGGGCCGCGGCCTCGGTGTCAGACGGCCTTCGTCTCGGCGATCGCCCCGGCCAGGCGGGTCAGCGGCGAGGCGAGTCCCCAGCGCTCCGAGAGCGCGTCGAGGGCCTGGGGGTCGGCGGGCGCGTCGGGGAGGGTCCCGTCGACCTCCGGGAGCGGTACGTCGGCGACGGTCCGCACGACTGTCGGCGCGGCTTTGAGGTAGTCGGCGGCCTCGGCGAGCGCGGTGCGGATGCGCGCGGTGTGCGCAAAGGGTGAGGACTGTACGAGGGAGTTCCAGTCGGCGTAGAGGTTGATGAGCCGGGCGGCGGTCTTCTCGCCGATGCCTTTGACGCCGGGCAGTCCGTCGGAGGGATCGCCGCGCAGGACGGCGTAGTCGACGTAGCGTGAGGGGTCGACGCCGAAGCGTTCCTTGACCGCCGCGGCGTCGAAGGCCTCGGCCTTGGAGATGCCGCGTCCCAGGTAGACGACCTTGACCTGGGCTTCGTCGTCGACGAGCTGGAAGAGGTCCCGGTCGCCGGTGACGACGTCGACGGGCCCTTTGGCGCGGGCGGCGAGCGTGCACAGCACGTCGTCGGCCTCGTAGCCGGCCGAGCCGATCATCGGGATGCCGTAGGCGGTGAGCACCTCGCGGATGACGTCGACCTGGGGCCCGAGCTCGTCGGGGGCCTCTTCCTCGCCGTCGGTTGCGACGCGGTGGGTCTTGTAGGTGGGGAGCAGGTCGACGCGCCACTGGGGGCGCCAGTCGAGGTCCTCGGCGCACACCAGCTCGCTCGGGCGGCGGGCCCGGATGAGCGTGGCGAGTCCGTCGATGAAGCCGCGAACGGCGTTGACGGGCGTGCCGTCGGGGGCGCGGACCGAGGAGGGCACGCCGTAGAAGGACCGGAACCACAGTCCGGGAGCGTCCACAATCATCAACATGGTGCCAGCCTGCCAGACAGGCCACCTGAACTACCGTTAAGCTCCCCAGCGTGGATGCCGCAACGACGCTGTACACCTCCGAACGCATCGCCGCCGTGCGGGCCTCGACGGCCGCCGCGGGGATCGACGCCCTCGTCATCACCCCAGGTGCCGAACTG
Source organism: Phytomonospora sp. NPDC050363 (assembly GCF_040655735.1). Lineage (NCBI taxonomy): Bacteria > Bacillati > Actinomycetota > Actinomycetes > Micromonosporales > Micromonosporaceae > Phytomonospora > Phytomonospora sp. NPDC050363. The sequence continues at coordinate 215,728 of NZ_JBFAKK010000006.1, read as the reverse complement.
CGCTACCTCACCGGCTACGACGCGCACGCGTCGGAGCGGCTGACGGCGCTGGTCGTGCCCGCCGAAGGGCCCGCGACGCTCATCGTGCCGCGCCTGGAACGGCCGCTGGCGGCCTCCTCGCCGCTGCCGGGGACAGGGGTCGGCATCGTCGACTTCGGCGACGGCGTCAACCCCTACGCGCTGCTCGCGTCCTTCCTCGACGAGCACGTCGGCTCCGGCCGCCGTGTCATCGGCGCCGCCGAGCGCATGTGGGCCTCGCACTGGCACGGGATCGAGGCCGCGGTGCCCTCGGCGAGCCTGGCCATGGCGGCGACGGTCCTGTCGCCGCTGCGGATGGTCAAGTCCGCCGCGGAGGTCGCCGAGCTGACCCGGGCGGCCGAGGCCATCGACCGCGTCCACACACGCATGGGGGAGTGGCTGCGCCCCGGCCGCACCGAGCGCGAGGTCGCCGCCGACATCAAGGCCGCCATCGTCGAGGAGGGCCACACGGCCGTCTCCTTCGCCATCGTGGCCGCCGGTCCCAACGGCGCCAGCCCTCACCACGGCGTCTCCGACGCAGTGATCGAGAGCGGGCAGCCCGTCGTCGTCGACATCGGAGGCGTCGTCGACACCGGCTACGGCTCCGACTGCACCCGCACCTACTGCGTCGGTCAGACGCCCGCGGACTTCAACGACTACTACGGGGCCCTTCGCGCCGCCCACCAGGCCGGCGTCGACGCCGTGCGTCCCGGCGTCACCGCCTCCTCCGTCGACGCCGCGACCCGCGCGGTGCTCACCGACGCCGGGTACGGCGAGTTCTTCACCCACCGCACCGGGCACGGCATCGGACTCGACGGGCACGAGGCGCCCTACATCGTCGATGGGGATGACACCGTGCTCGCGCCCGGAATGGCCTTCTCCATCGAACCGGGCGTGTACATCCCCGGCCGGCACGGCGCGCGCATCGAGGACATCGTCGTGTGCACCGAGACCGGGGTGACGCGGCTGGACACACTCCCCACCGAGGTGACCATCCTGTGAAACCCAACCGTCTGCTCCCCTCCGAAGAGGCGGCCGCGATCCTGGAGCTGGCCGCCGACATCGCAGACCGCGAACTGGCGCCCCTCGCCGACGACCACGAAGAGCGCGGGGCCTTCCCGCGCGAGACGATCCGCGTGCTGGGCCGCGCGGGTCTGCTCGGCCTGCCCTACGACGAGGCCGACGGCGGCGGCGGGCAGCCATATGAGGTGTACCTGCAGGTCCTCGAGGTGCTCGCCCAGCGCTGGCTGACCGTCGCCGAGGCGGTCAGCGTGCACACGCTGGCCTGTTACCCCCTGGCGACCTTCGGCTCGCCCGAGCAGCGCGCGGAGCACCTTCCCGCCCTGCTCGGCGGGGAACTGCTCGGCGGCTACTGCCTCAGCGAGCCCGCCGGCGGGTCCGACGCCGCCGCGCTGACCACCCGCGCGGTCCGCGACGGCGACGACTACGTCGTCAACGGGACCAAGGCGTGGATCACCCACGCCGGGGTCGCCGACTTCTACCAGGTCTTCTGCCGCACGGGCGGTCCCGGCGCGGCGGGCGTGTCCTGCCTGTTCGCCGACGCCTCCACGCCCGGCATCGAGGCCGCCCGCCCCGAACGCAAAATGGGCCTCAACGCCTCCCCGACGGCCCAGATCGCCTTCGACGACGCCCGCGTGCCCGCCGAGCGCCTCGTGGGGGAGGAAGGCGCCGGTTTCCGCATCGCGATGTCGGCCCTCGACTCCGGCCGTCTCGGCATCGCCGCCTGCGCGGTGGGCCTGGCGCAGGCCGCGTGCGACTACGCGACGAACTACGCCAAGGAACGCGAGCAGTTCGGCACGCGGATCATCGACTTCCAGGGCGTGGGCTTCATGCTCGCCGACATGGCGACGCAGATCGCCGCGGCGCGCGCGCTCACGCTGGAGGCCGCGCGCCTCAAGGACGCCGGACGGCCCTACAGCACGACCGCGGCCCAGGCGAAGCTGTTCGCCACCGACATGGCCATGAAGGTCACCACCGACGCCGTACAGGTCCTCGGCGGTTACGGATACGTCCGCGACCATCCCGTCGAGCGCTACATGCGCGAGGCGAAGGTCCTCCAGATCGTCGAGGGCACCAACCAGATCCAGCGCATGGTCATCGCCCGCACCATGGGCAAATAACCGAGTACTCCACCGTGATGCCGACGCACATTCTTGTGCGTCGGCATCACGGTCATGTCCGCCTGCCCGGTGTGCCCCACTGTGCCGGGAACACCCGGCTACGCCATCGCCCGCCCGGGTGACGCCGAAGCCACCGCCGCCCGCTAGCGGCGCACTGTGCACGACAAAGTCGCAGGTCAAGATCGGTACAACGGACCGATCGGCCGAGCATTCACCGCCGCTTACGACGAGCTCCCGTAACCGGATGGACACGTACTGTTCCGGCTCTGGCCCCCAGCTCCCGGAAGCGCCGACAGCGCCCCGACGCCCAGCACCACCACAGGGGGGCAGTCCATTGCCCAGGTCCACAAGGAGCATCCATGAACACGCGCCGTCTCACGGTCGCCGCAGCGGCCCTCGCCGCGATGCTGATCGGCCAGTTCGCCCTGGCGAGCGCCGCCCACGCCGCCACCGACCCGAAGACCCTGCACATCGGTTACATCAACTACGACTCGGCGGGCAGGGACTCCGGCTCCAACACGTCCCTCAACGACGAGTGGATCAGGCTCCACAACAACACGACGGGCGCGATCACCCTCACCGGGTACAAGATCAAGGACAAGGCGGGGCACACCTTCACGTTCCCCACCTTCAAGCTGGGCGCCGGGAAGTCCGTCGCGCTGCACACCGGCAAGGGGACGAACTCCGCCGCCCACCTGTACTGGGGCAAGACCTGGTACGTCTGGAACAACACCAGCGACACCGCCTACCTCGTCAAGCCCACCGGCGGGAACAGGGACACCTGCTCCTACCCGACCTCCGACAATCCTCCCGGCGTCGGCTGCCACAGCCGCTGACCCGCCGGAACCGGAGAGGCGCCGACCCCGCTGCGACGGGGGAGGCGCCTTTCCGCCCCGACACATACCGGCAGGCCCACCCGACTACCCTGATCCCCGTGACACGTCGCGCGAAGATCGTATGCACCATCGGCCCCGCCACCGCAACTCCCGACCGGATCCGGGGCCTCGTCGAAGCCGGGATGGACATCGCCCGACTCAACTTCTCCCATGGCAAGCATGCCGACCACGAGCAGGTCTACCAGCTCGTGCGGGAGGCCGCCGCAGCGACGGGGCGGCCCATCGGCATCGTGGCAGACCTGCAGGGCCCCAAGATCAGGCTCGGCACCTTCACCGACGGCCCCGTTCAATGGAGCACGGGCGACCACGTGACCATCACCAGCCAGGACGTACCCGGCACCGCCGAACGCGTCTCGGTCACGTACAAGAAACTCCCCGCCGAGGTACACGCCGGCGACCGGCTCCTCGTCGACGACGGCAAGCTGGCCCTTGAGGTCCTCGACGTCGACACCGACGACATCCGCTGCCTGGTGGTCGAAGGCGGCCAGGTCTCCAACAACAAGGGACTCTCGCTGCCGAACGTGGCGATCAGCGTTCCCGCGCTGTCGGAGAAGGACACCGACGACCTGAGGTTCGCCCTCGGGCTCGGCGTCGACCTGGTGGCGCTGTCCTTCGTGCGCTCGCCGGACGACATCAAGCCGGTGCACGCGATCATGGACGAGCTGGGCGCCCGCCTGCCGGTGCTCGCCAAGATCGAGAAGCCCGAGGCGGTCACCCGTCTCGAGTCGATCGTGATGGCCTTCGACGGGATCATGGTCGCCCGCGGCGACCTGGGCGTCGAACTGCCGCTCGAACAGGTCCCGCTGGTGCAGAAGCACGCCGTGCAGCTGTGCCGCGAGAACGCCAAGCCCGTCATCGTGGCCACGCAGATGCTGGACTCGATGATCGAGAACTCGCGCCCGACCCGCGCCGAGGCCTCCGACGTCGCCAACGCCGTCCTCGACGGCGCCGACGCGGTCATGCTCTCCGGTGAGACCAGCGTCGGCCGCTACCCGATCGTGACGGTGCGGACCATGGCCCGCATCATCGCCACGACCGAGGCCGGCAACTTCGACGCCCCGCACCTGGGCCACGCGCCCCGCACGCAGGGCGGCGCGATCACCGCGGCGGCCATCAACATCGCCGAGGCCATCGACGCCAAGGCCCTGGTCGCGTTCTCGCAGACCGGTGACACCGTGCGGCGCCTGGCGCGCCTGCACAGCGACCTGCCGCTGCTGGCCTTCACGCCCGAGCCCTCGGTGCGCAGCCAGCTGGCCCTGTCGTGGGGCACCGAGTCGTTCCTGGTGCCGTTCGTCCACCACACCGACGAGATGTTCGAGCAGGTCGACCACGCGCTGATCAGCGTCGGCCGCGCCCAGCCGGGCGACCTCGTGGTGATCGTGGCGGGCAGCCCGCCCGGAACCCCCGGTTCGACTAACACCATCCGAGTCCACCGCATCGGTTCGCTGGACAAGGAATGAGCAACCTCGTCGGACAGGACGCGGTGGACGACCTCCTCCGCGTCCTCGACCTCGAACACATCGACGGTGACATCTACCGCGGTGCGGGCCCCCAGGTCGCGCCACAGCGCGTCTTCGGGGGCCAGGTCGCCGGCCAGGCCCTCGTGGCCGCCGGGCGGACCATGAGCGCCGACCGGCACGTCCACTCGCTGCACGGCTACTTCGTGCGTCCCGGCGACTCGACGCTGCCGATCGTGTACGAGGTCGAGCGCATCCGCGACGGCCGGTCCTTCTCCGTACGCCGGGTCGTCGCCCGCCAGCAGGGCAAGACGATCTTCTTCATGTCGGCGTCGTTCCACATCGGGGAGAGCGGACTCGAGCACGCCGACGAGATGCCCGCGGTCCCACCGCCCGACGAGGTGCCCACCCTGGCGAAACGTCTCGCCGACACTCCCGACCGCCTCGGGATCTGGGCGCGCACCCCGCGCCCCATCGACGTGCGCTACATCGGGGAGTCCGGGTTCGCGCGCTCCGGCGCGCGGCCCGCCCACCCCGAGCAGCGGGTGTGGATGAAGGTCGACGGGAAGCTCCCCGACGATCCGCTCATCCACGTCTGCGTCCTGACCTACGCCAGTGACCTGACGCTGCTCGACACCGTGCTCAACAACCACGGCGAGGTCTGGGGCCCGGGCGGCTACCTCGGCACCAGCCTCGACCACGCCCTGTGGTTCCACCGGTCCTTCCGCGCCGACGACTGGTTCCTGTACGACTCGGTCAGCCCCTCGGCCTCGGCCGGGCGCGGTTTGGCGACGGGACGGTTCTTCGCCGCGGACGGGCGGCACATCGCCAGTGCCGTACAGGAGGGGCTGCTGCGCGCGATGCCGTCCGTCCCGCCCGGGGTGCCCTAACCACATGCGACTGTCCGCACGCGTCGACTACGCCCTTCGCGCCACCGTCCAGCTCGCCGTGTCCGGCGACGACCCGGTCAGCGCCGAACGCCTCGCCACCGCCCAGGAGATCCCCGCCAAGTTCCTGGAGAGCATCCTCCTCCAGTTGCGCCGGGGCGGACTGGTCGCCAGCCGCCGCGGCCCCGACGGGGGCCACCAGCTCGCCCTGCCCGCCTCCCAGATCAGCCTCGCCGACGTCATCCGCGTCATCGACGGCCCCCTCCTGGGCGTCCGCGGGCACCGCCCCGAACAGCTCGGCTACCCCGGCGCGGCCGCCTCCCTCCAGGACGTGTGGATCGCCCTGCGGGCCAGCGAGCGCGACATCCTCGAATCGGTGACCGTCGCCGACGTCGCCTCCGGCGAGTTGCCCGACAAGGTCCGCCGCTTCACCGAGGACCCCAAAGCCTGGGAATAGCCGACGCCCCGGGTGACAACACCCGGGGCGCCGAATAGCGGGGACGAGGGTCAGGCCACGCCGAGGTAGGCGTCGCGGACCGCCGGGTCGACCAGCAGGTCCTGGCCGGTTCCGGAGCGTCCGATCACGCCGGTCTCCAGGACGTAGGCGCGGTCTGCCCGCGACAGCGCCTGCTGCGCGTTCTGCTCCACCAGGAGGATGGTGGTGCCCTGCTCGCGGATCTCCAGGATGATCTCGAAGATCTGCGCGATCAGCTTCGGCGCCAGCCCCATCGACGGCTCGTCGAGCAGCATCAGCTTCGGCCGCGACATCAGCGCGCGGCCGATCGCCAGCATCTGCTGCTCGCCGCCCGACAGCGTCCCGCCGGGCTGCTTGCGCCGCTCGGCCAGTCGCGGGAACAGCTCGAAGACCCGCGCCAGGTCGGAGGCGATGCCGGCCTTGTCGTTGCGGGTGTAGGCGCCCATGTTCAGGTTCTCGCCGACCGTCATGCCGGGGAAGATGCCCCGGCCCTCGGGCGCCTGCGAGATGCCGGCGACGACGCGCCGGTCGGCCCGCAGCTTGGTGATGTCCTTGCCGCCGAACACGATCCGGCCGGCCGACGCCCGGCGCAGGCCCGAGATGGCCCGCATGGTCGTCGACTTGCCCGCGCCGTTGGCGCCGATGAGGGCCACGATCTCGCCCTCGTCGACGGTGAGGCTGATCCCGTGCAGCGCCTGAATGCGTCCGTAGTGGACGTTCAGGTCCTCGATCTCAAGCAGCATCGTCGGGCACCCCCAAGTAGGCGGCGATGACCCGGGGATCCTCGCGGATCTCGGCGGGCGCGCCGTCGGCGATCTTCTGACCGAACTCCAGGACCACGATCCGGTCGGCGACGCCCATGACCAGGCGCATGTCGTGCTCGATGAGCAAGACCGTGTGCCCGCGGTCGCGGATGTCGCGGATGAGCTGCTGGAGCCGCTCCTTCTCGGCCGGGTTGAACCCCGCGGCCGGTTCGTCGAGGCACAGCAGCTTCGGCCGGGTCGCCAGGGCGCGGGCGATCTCCAGGCGGCGCTGGTCGCCGTAGGAGAGGTTGCGCGCGACCTGGCCGCTGAGTCCGTCCAGCCCGACGAACTCGAGCAGCTCGCGGGCCACCGCCCGGCCGTCCCGCTCCTCCCGGTGGAACCGGGGGAGGTGGAAGAGGGCGCCGAGGACGCTGGAGCGGTGGTGGGCGTCGGCGCCGACGAGGATGTTCTCCTCGGCGGTCATCTCCGGGAACAGGCGGATGTTCTGGAAGGTGCGTGCGATGCCCATGCGCGTGATCTGGTGCGGCTTGCGCCCGGTGAGGGTGTCGCCGGCGAAGCGCACCCGGCCCTCGGTGGGCTTGTAGAGGCCGGTCATCACGTTGAAGCAGGTGGTCTTCCCGGCGCCGTTGGGTCCGATCAGGGCGAGGATCTCGCCCTCCCGGACCTCGAAGTCGACGCCGTCGAGGGCGACCACGCCGCCGAAGCGGAGGGTGACGTCCTCGATCGACAGCAGCGGCGCGGTCGTCTGGCCGGTCTGCTCGGCGTCGGCCGCTTTGACGGTGTCAGCCACTGACGATCGCCTCCTTCGCTTCCAGCTTGCGGTCCTTGAGTTCCCGCGCCCTTCGCCGGCTGGGCCACAGGCCCTGCGGCCGCAGCACCATGATCACGATCAGGGCCACGCCGAAGACCAGCTCGCGCTTGTCCTCAAGGAAGCGGAAGCGCTCGGGGAGGTAGAACACCAGGACGGTGCCGAGGGTGACTCCGAGGATGTTGCCCTGCCCGCCGAGCACGATCGCGGCCACGAACATCACCGAAAGCAGCAGGTTGAAGCCGTCGGAGTTGATGAAGCCGGTCCGGCTGGCGAACAGCGCGCCCGACAGGCCGCCGATGGCCGCGCCGATGGCGAAGGCCCACAGCTTGAACTTGAAGGCCTCCACGCCCATGAGCGACGCGGCGTCCTCGTCCTCGCGGATGGCGAGCCACGAGCGGCCGACCCGGCTGTGTTCGAGGCGGCGCACCGCGAAGACCACGATGATGATCAGGACCAGCGCGAGCCAGTAGTGCGAGCGGAAGTCGCCGACCGGGAAGAACGTCTCCTCGACCAGGCCCTTGTCGGGGGCCGGGATGACCGGGATGCCGCGCTGCCCGTTGGTGACCGCGGAGTTCACCGCGATCAGCCGGATGATCTCACCGAAGCCGAGCGTCACGATCGCCAGGTAGTCCCCGCGCAGGCGCAGGGTCGGCATGCCGAGGATGACCCCGGAGACCATGGTCAGGGCGATGGCGATGGGTACGCAGACCAGCCACGGGTACTCGGTGGCCACGATGGAGTTGGGCGACCCGAAGATCGCCACCGTGTAGGCGCCGACGGCGTAGAAGCCGATGTAGCCCAGGTCGAGCAGACCCGCCATGCCGACCACGACGTTGAGGCCGATGGCCACCAGGACGTAGATGGCGATGCTGGACAGCACGAAGGAGAACGAGGTCCCGTTGGGGATCTCGTCGGTGCGGAACGGGATGCCCGGGATGGCGATGTTGGGCAGCCCGAACAGCAGGGCGATCCCCGCGACGGCCGCGAGGATCCGCCAGATCTTCGGCAGGTCGCTCCAGCGGTCGCGGAAGCCGCTGACGGCCGCGGCGCGCTTGGCGTCGGCCGCCTTGACCTTCGACACGAAGGTCGCCGGACGGACCTTCTCGGGTGCGCTCATGCCCTTGCCCTCCCCAGCGAGTCACCGAGCAGGCCGGTGGGACGGAACATGAGGATGACGATGAGCACGACGAAGGCGACGGCGTTCATCCACTCGCTGCCGAAGAAGCCCGCGCCCCAGTTCTCCGCCAGCCCCAGCAGCAGCCCGCCGAGCAGCGCGCCCCGGAGGTTGCCGATGCCGCCGAGGACGGCGGCGGTGAACGCCTTGAGCCCCAGCAGGAAGCCGATGTTGAAGGTGACCGTGCCGATCTTGAGGTTGTAGAGCACCGCCGCGACGCCCGCGGCGAGGCCGCCGAGCAGGAAGGTCAGCATGATGACCCGGTCCTTGTTGACGCCCATCAGGGCCGCGGTGTCCTCGTTCTGGGCCACCGAGCGGATGCCCAGACCGAACTTCGTCCGGTTGAGGAAGCTGTCCAGCGCGAACCACATCAGCACGGCGCTGAGCACGATGCCGATCTGGAGGTTGGTGATGTTGACCGGCTGGATGTCGAGGCCGATGTCGCGCGGGTCGATCTGCCACTGGGTCGTGGGCGACACCAGGGCCGGCACGCCGACGGGCTTGCGGTCGGTGAGCACCCCGACGAACTCCGCGATCGCCACCGAGGCGCCGATCGCGGTGATAAGGAAGATGAGCCTCGGGGCGTTCTTTCTGCGCAGGGGCCGGTAGGCGACGCGCTCGATGAGCACCGCCGTCCCGCCCGAGATCAGCGCGGCGACGATGACGCCCACCGCCAGCAGCAGGATCACCATCCCGAGGCCGGGGACGCCCCCACCGTCGCCGGAGGCGTAACCGAGCCAGCCCCACACGACGATGGAGCCGAAGGTGCCCACGAGGAAGACCTCGGAGTGGGCGAAGTTGATCAGCTGGAGGACCCCGTAGACGAGGGTGTATCCGAGGGCGATGAGCGCGTAGATCGAGCCCTGGGTGAGGCCCGAGACGGTGAGATCGGCGAGGTTGTGCCACAGGTCGCCGAAACTGTCCGCCTGGGCGGCGAGGTAGGTCATAGATCACGTCCTTTGTGGACCAACGTCCGTGGGGAGCATTGTGGGCACGGCGGTCGCACCCGCCGTGCCCACGTTGTGGTCGGGACTACTTGATCTCCTCGCGGGCGACGATCTTGCCGTCCTTGATGTCGTAGGTCCAGATCACGATCACGGACTTGTCGATCTCACCCTGGGCGTCGAACTTGATCTGCTTGGAGACGCCGGCCTTGTCGTAGGCCTTGACGTGCTCGAGCATCTTGGCGCGGTCGGTGACACCGGCGGCGATGCCGTCGAGGAACACGTTGGCGGCGTCGAAGGCCTCGGCCGCGTACGTGCCGGCCTCCTCACCGAAGGCGGCCTGGTAGTCGGCGGCGAAAGTGCCGGTGGCCTTCTCGGCGGGGATGCACGGGCAGGTCACGATGGCGCCCTCGGCGGCCTCGGCCGCACCGGTGATGAAGCCCTGGTCCTTGATGCCGTCGGGGCCGACGAAGGTCGCCTCGACGCCACCGGCCTTGAGCTGCTTGGCGAGCGGGCCGCCCTCGTTGTAGTAACCGGCGAAGAAGACCACGTCGGGCGCGGCCGTCTTGACCTTGGCGACCACGGCGGAGAAGTCGGTCTGCTTCGGCTGGATCTGCTCGAGGCCGATGACCGTGTCGCCGAGAGCGGCGGAGGCCTGCTCGGACAGACCCGTGCCGTAGTCGGTGGTGTCGTCGATCAGGTAGACCTTCTCGGCCTTCAGGCTCTCCTTGATGAACTTGCCGACGGCCGGGCCCTGGGACGCGTCGTTGCCGAGGGTCCGGTGGAAGGTCGTCCAGCCCTTGGTCGACAGGTCCGGGCGGGTGGCCGAGGCGGAGATGATCGGCAGCTTGCCCTGCTCGAAGATGTCGCCGGAGGCCGAGGTCGGGCCGGAGAAGGCCGGGCCGACGACGCCGAGGACGTTGGTGTCGGCGACCAGGTTGGACGCCAGACCGGGCGCGATGGCCGAGTCACCCTTGTCGTCGGACTGGACCAGGGTGACGCACTTGTCGGCCTTGGCCGCGTTGTGCTTGTCCACCGCGAGCTTCACGGCCTGGTAGATGGGCTTGCCAAGACCCGCGTTGTCGCCGGTGATCGGGCCCATCATGGCGATCTTGTAGGTGCAGGAACCGTCGCCGCTGTCGCCCGACTTGTCGCTCGGCGCGCAGGCAGCCGTTCCGACCAGAGCCGCCGCGACCGCCACACCGGTCAGCGTGCGTAGGAGTGTTCGCCTCACGAGTCTTGCCCTCCTGGGAGATTCCGGGTGTCCCGAGGGCGAGGTGACCCGGAGTCGTCCGAAGCCACCCTTGCTCAGGACTGCGCGAGGCCGGAAAATCGGCCCGCTGGCGAGGGACGTTATCGCGCAGAACGAGCCTTGTGAAGGGGGTCACGTTAAGTGAGGGCAAACCGTTATCGTTCTGTGTCTGTCAAGGTCATCTAAGCGTGATGTAAAACCGCGCGGACGCGATGATCGGGTCCAAACCGTTAATGGATCAGGGCGTCTCGGACGGACCGGTCGCTTCCTTCTCCTCGGTCGTTTCGGCGATGATCCGCGCGGCGACCTCGCCCATCGAGAGGCGGTGATCCATGGCGGTGCGCTGGACCCATCGGAAGGCGTCGGGTTCGGCCATCCCGTAGCGGGTCATCAGCAGGCCCTTGGCGCGGTCGATGAGCTTGCGGGTCTCCAGGCGCTCGGAGAGGTCGGCGACCTCGCGCTCAAGGGCGACCATCTCGGCGAAACGCGCGATGGCGACCTCGATGGCGGGCACCAGGTCGCTCTTCTGGAAGGGCTTGACGAGGTAGGCCATGGCGCCGGCGCTGTTGGCCCGGGCGATGAGGTCGCGCTGGCTGAAGGCGGTCAGGATGACCACCGGTGCGATGCGTCCCGAGACGATCTTCTCGGCCGCCGCCAGACCGTCCATGATGGGCATCTTGATATCACAGATCACCAGGTCAGGGCGGTGCTGCTCGGCGAGTTTGACGGCCGCCTCGCCGTCGCCGGCCTCGGCGACGACGTCGTAGCCCTCTTCGGTGAGCATCTCGGCCAGATCGAGCCGGATCAACGCCTCATCCTCAGCGATGAGTACGCGTCGGCGCGGTGCTTCGGCCATGACTGCGACCTACCCTCTCGGTGTCCTTTGCTGGGCGCGCGCGTGGGCGTTCGGGCCGGTCACGTGCGCGAGGTAGTAGCCTATCCGGTCGGCCCGCGTCCCCGGCGCGGACCGCTCGCGGTGTGGGACGCGCTGGTGAGGTGGATACACGTGTGCGGTGCGGGTGATCGGGTCTGTAGGATGGCGGCGGGTGCGCAGAACGCCGTCCGGATGATGGCCGCGCCCTCCTTCGCAGCACTTTTCCAAGAATTGAATACGCCCTGGTAGCCCAATGGCAGAGGCGATGGATTCAAAATCCATACAGTGTGGGTTCGAATCCCACCCAGGGTACCGTTTTCGCGGTATCTCACAGGGGCGGTCGCGCAATTGTCGTGCCCCATTCTCCCCAGCGCTCGGCGAATCGGTCCGAGGCGAATCGGACGTCGCCGAGGGCGCGCCGGTCGCGGGCCCCCGGCCGTCGTATTCCCCCCGCGTGTTCGGTACGCCGTGAAGCGGTCTCAGCGCTCATCGGCTAAGCCCTCCGCTCCGCTGCCCTTGAGCGCCTTTCCCTTGCGCACCAACGCCTTCGCCGTGCGCATCGCGCCCCGGGTGAGCCGGTTGCGGGGGATCACCGCCCGGCCCTGCACACCTCCCGGCAGGCCGAGAACGGTGAGCCTGCGGCGCCGGAAGTAGCGCGGGATCAGCGAACCCGGCAACTCCGCAAGATAGGCGGCGGCCGCCTCGCGAAGGTCAGGGCGGTTCTGCGACTGCATGCAGTACCCCACCGCCGTGATCAGCGCGGCGACCTCGCCGACCCGCGCGGGGGACAGGTCGAGCGCGCCCGCGGCGAAGCCCGATGCCTCCAGGTCCGGCAGGAGCGAGTCCACCACGGTCACCGGGATCCGGTTGCTGTTCTGATAGGGCGTCAGCCGCTGCAGCAGCAGATCGGTGCCCACCCGGGCCACCGGCAGACCGTGGAACACCGCGGCGGTGAACAGCGCCGTGGAGAAGCATCCCACCACCAGCGACGGCCGCGCCTTGGCGAAGAGCGTCTCGGCGAGCACGGGAGTGTCGACGACGGCGAGCTCGGCACCGTGGTCGGCGGCGGTCTCGGCCAGCGTCTCGATCGAGCCGGCGGGCGCGCTGGGGTGCGGTTTGAAGATCACCGAGCGGTGTCCGGCGGCCAGGACGCCGGTGAGCATCCGGTGGTGGAGGCGGTCCTCCTCTTCGGGGGTGAGGATGCCGAGCGCGGCGAGGTACTGGCCGAGGATCAACGCGGGTCCCGGTCCCACCGGCGGGTCGGCGGGGGACTCGGCCGAGATCTCGGCGAGGACGGCCGTGAAGGCCGCCGATGGGATCGGTTCGGCGATGACCCCGTGCTCGGCGAGCAGCAGCGGCGTCAGGCCCGGGACGAGGTCGAGGTGCAGCAGCCGTGCGACGCGCCCGCCGACGCCGCCGGGGATCTTGACCCGGGTGGGGCCGTAGCTCATGAGGCCGTCGGCGTAGATGTCGACGGTGCTGTCGGCGAAGACGTCGACGAGGGCGCGGGCGGGGTTGCCCTGGATGGACTCCACCACCAGGCGCACCGGTGCGTCGCCGAGCCGCCACCGGTCGCGCAGGAGGCGTTCCCAGATCGGGGTGTCGTCGGGTTGCGGGGCCCAGGCCGAGGGGTGCTGCGGATGGATCGTGGCGTTCCAGTCGAGGACCTCGTCGAAGCGGGCGGCGAGGGGCGCGAAGCCCGGCGCGCGGTCGAGTGGTGTGCTCGTCTCCGGCGTCGGCGTGTTCGTGGTGACGAGGAGTACGCGACGTGCCGCGCCGTCGCCGAAGGCGCCGGCGTCGACGGCGGCGGCCAGGGTCGCCGCGCCGTACAGAGTGGACGCGAGGAACAACTGGACGGTGTCGTCCTCGCCGCGGACCGGCGCGGCGGCGGCCGGAAGGTTCACGTGTGGCTCCTCGGGTTCGGGCGCGCGCGTGGAGCGGCGCCGGTCGGTCCGCGGTGTGCTGTTCTGCGGGAGTCGCGTGCAGAGTACATCGGCTTTATCGCCTCTCCGAGCGGCGATAAGGCGCTTTCGCGGGGCCGGATCTTATGTACGCGAGTTGTTTACCTCGCGTTGGAACTGCCTTTGGCGAAGTCACCTTGAACGCCCCTAGTGTCCGTTCGGTGCCGACCGGACCGACTACAGCCGGATCGCAGGCATCGTCCCCCGCGGCGCGTCCGCTGCGGATCGATGTCCTCGCCGATTCCGACACTCGATGGAAGTGGGGCGCCCTGCTGGCGCGCCGCGTCGACCAGGGGTGTCACCTCACGGCGCGGTTCCTGCACGCCCGTGCCACGCCCACCGCCCGCCAGCTCGGCGAGGTCGGCGTGCGGCCCGACGAGACGGCCGAGGCGCCGCTGGCCGACTTCCTCACCGACCCCGGACTAGCCGAGGCCGACGTGGTGATCCTGGCCGCCCCGGGAGGGGTGGCGCAGAGCGCGATGCACGGTTTTTCCAGAGCCTGGGAAGGGCGCGGGAAACGGCCGATCGTGGTCACCGGATATGTCGGCGTGGTTTACGAGAAGATGACCGACGGTCTTCTTCTGCGCGCGGGGGCCGACGTCGTCTTGGCCAACAGCGTCTTCGACGCCGAGCGGTTCCGCGAGGTCTTCACCGCCGTCGGCGTCCCGCCGGAGTCGGTGGTGGAGACCGGGCTGCCGTTCCTCTCCGGAGACCCCTACGACCCGGACGCGGTGGCGCGCGGGGAGCGCCGGTACACGGTGTGCTTCGCGGCGCAGCCCTCTTCGCCGGCTCTGCGGGGCGAGCGCTTCCACCTCTTGGAGCGCGCGGCAGGGCACGCTCGTCTGCACCCCGAGCGCGACGTGCTGGTGAAGCTGCGCAGCCGCCCGGGGGAGCACACGACGCATCTGGAGGATTTCCCGTACCAGCGCTTGCTGGCCCGGCTGGAGAACGCTCCGCCGAACCTCTCGCTCGTCTACGGGAACATGGGGGAGGTCCTCGACCGGACCGACCTGTCGGTGACGGTGAGCTCGACGGCGGCGCTGGAGTCGATGCACCGGGGGATTCCGACGGTCGTGCTGACCGACCTGGGAATCCGGGAGTCGCTCGGCAACCACCACTTCGTGTCCTCGGGCTGCCTCGCGTCGTGGGACGACCTGGACGCCGGGGCTTCGCCGACGGCCGATCCGGCGTGGCTGCGACGCAACGGCGTCCTGCCGGCCGGGACGGATCCTTTCGCACCCGTCCGTGAACGCGTAGCCGAGCTGATCGCGCGGCGCGACGGCGCCGGACTGCCGGGCCTGAGCCCGTACTACACGATGTCCCGCGCGGGCGGCTACCTGCGCGGTCTGCTGTCCCGGCAGGGTCTGGAGCCCGACGGCTCGCCCCGTCCGGGTGTCGCGGCCGAGGCCGCGGGCGCCGGGCGCCTCGCGGTGCGGCGGCTGACGCGGCGGTCGCTGCGCTCGGTCTACCGGGTCGCCGCCCATCGGCTGGCGCCGGTGATCCGCCGGTGGGGTCAGTTGTGAGTCCTCCTAGGGAAAGTGGTGCTTTGAGCGTTCTGGTGGTGATCCCCGCGCGTGGCGGTTCGAAGGGCGTGCCGGGCAAGAACCTGACGCCGGTGGCGGGTGTGCCGCTGGTGGCCCGTGCGGTGTCGGCGAGCCTCGCGGCGAGCCGGGTGTCGCGGGTGGCGGTGTCCACCGACGACAACGGCATCGCCGCCGCCGCGCGGCACGCCGGTGCCGAGGTGGTGATGCGTCCGCCGGCGATCTCGGGCGACCTGTCGTCGAGCGAGGCGGCCGTGCTGCACGCGATGGACAGCCTCGAAGGGGCTTCCGGCGTCGACATCGTGGTGCTGGTGCAGTGCACCAGCCCGTTCCTCTCGCCGTCGGATGTGGACGGAGTGGTCGCCGCGATCGCCGATGACGGCGCCGACAGCGCCTTCACCGCCGCGCCCTTCCACGGCTTCGTGTGGCGCCACGGGGACACCGACGACGGCCCCGTCAAGGGCGTCCACGGCGTCAACCACGACGCGGCGCACCGTGCCATGCGCCAGTCGCGGCCCAGGGAGTTCCTGGAGACCGGCTCGGCCTACGCGATGCGCGCCGAGGGGCTGCGCGAGCACGGGCACCGGTTCTTCGGCCGTGTCGCGCTGGTCGCCACCGATCCGGCCCGCACGCTCGAGATCGACGATCCCTCCGACCTGCTGCGCGCCCGCGCGCTCGCGCCGCTCCTCGAACGCGGCCGGACCCCCTCGCGGGCCGACGTGGACGCCGTCGTCCTCGACTTCGACGGCACCCAGACCGACGACCGGGTCCTCATCGACGCCGACGGCCGCGAGATCGTCGCCGTCCACCGTGGCGACGGCCTCGCGGTCGCCGCGATGCGCCGGGCGGGGCTGCCCGTGCTGATCTTGTCCACCGAGACCAACCCGGTCGTCGCCGCCCGGGCCCGCAAGCTCAAAGTTCCCGTCCTGCACGGCATCGACCGCAAGGACATCGCGCTCAAACGCTGGTGCGAGGAACAGGCGATCGCGCCCGAACGGGTGCTCTACGTCGGCAACGACGTCAACGACCTGCCCTGCTTCGACCTGGTCGGGTGGCCCGTCGCGGTCGCCGACGCCCATGAGGTCGTGCGGGCGGCCGCGCGTGCCGTGACCGGCACGCGCGGTGGGCACGGCGCGATCCGAGAGATCGCGGCGTGGCTGCTCGGTTCGACATTGGAAGGGAACTGAACGCGATATGACCACCGTTCGCATGCGTCAGCTCGGTGACCGCGAGGTCGGCCCCGGCCGCCCCGTTTACGTCACCGGCGAGATCGGCATCAACCACAACGGCGACCTGCACAACGCGTTCGCCCTCATCGACGCCGCCGCCGCCGCGGGTTGCGACGCCGTCAAGTTCCAAAAGCGCACCCCCGAGATCTGCGTCCCGCGCGACCAGTGGGACATCGAGCGGGACACGCCCTGGGGCCGGATGACCTACCTGGACTACCGGCACAAGGTCGAGTTCGACGCCGACGACTACCACGCGATCGACCAGCACTGCCGCAAGCGCGGCATCGACTGGTTCGCCTCGCCGTGGGACGTTCCCAGCGTCGACTTCCTGGAGCAGTACGACCTCCCGGCGCACAAGGTCGCCTCGGCCTGCCTCACCGACGACGAGCTGCTGCGCCGCCTGCGCGAGACCGGCCGGACGATCATCGCCTCGACCGGGATGTCGACACCGCAGCAGATCCGGCACGCCGTGGAGGTCCTCGGCAGTGACCGCGTCCTGCTCTGCCACACCACCAGCACTTACCCGGCACCCACCAACGAGCTGAACCTGCGGATGCTCGGCACGCTGGAGCGCGAGTACCCCAACGTCCCGATCGGCTACTCCGGGCACGAGACGGGTCTCCAGACGACCGTCGCGGCCGTCGCGCTCGGCGCGGTGTTCGTCGAACGCCACATCACCCTCGACCGCGCGATGTGGGGCTCCGACCAGGCCGCCTCGGTCGAGCCGCAGGGCCTTCAGCGTCTCGTGCGCGACATCCGCACCGTCGAGGCGTCCCTCGGCGACGGCGTCAAGCAGGTCTACGAGGGCGAGAAGGCCGCCATGAAGAAGCTGCGCCGTGTCCAGGGCAGCCTCGCCGAGAACCTGGAGCAGCAACCGGCATGACCCGTACGCTCGCGCTGCTGGAGAGTCCGGCGCAGATCCTGAACCTGCTGGAGTGGATCCACTCGGACGGATCGGCCGACCCGCGCGAGGTGACGGCCGCGGTGATCCTGCCGCGCGCCGCCGCCGCGCGCGAGCAGCTGCGGGCGATGGCGGCGCTGGCGCGGGCCGAAGGCCCGACGGTGTCGCTGTACTCGCCCCGGGACGGGATGCGGGAACTGGCGCGCTGCGGAGCGGTGCTGTCGGCGCGGGTGTGTCGCGCCGCCACGCTGGTCCTCGGCGACCCGTTCTCCCAGCTCGCGCAGTCGCTGCTGCCGCTGACGCGGGCCCGGCGGGTCGTGGTCGTCGACGACGGCACGGCCACCATCGAGTTCGTCGCCCGGCTCGCCGGGCGGCGGCCGCTCGTCCGCTGGCACAGCACGCTGAAGCCACCGGGTCGCGCCCAGCGCGCGACCCGGTGGCTCGCCGCGCGCGGCGAGGCCGGCGGACTGGAGGTCTACACCTCGCTCGACGTGCAGGCGCCGCCGTGGATGCGCGTCACCGTCAACCACTACGGCTGGGCCGTCTCACGCTTCGGCCCACCCGAGATCATCGACACCGTCGACCTCCTGGGCACCTCGCTCGTCGAGACCGGCGTGGTGTCGCGGGCCGCCTACCTCGAAGGCGTCGCCGGACTCGTCGCCGAGCACGGCGTGACCCGCTACCTCGCCCACCGGCGTGAGAGTCCGGCCAAGCTGGCCGCGCTCGTCGAGGCCACCGGCGTCGAGGTCGTCCACCCCGAACTCCCGCTCGAACTGCACGCCCGGACCGGTCCGACCGCGCGAACGATCATCAGCTTCCCGTCGACGATGGTGCACACCCTGCCGCTGATCCTCGCCGGAACCGGTGTGCGGGTGATGATCCGCGAGATCGGCCCCGACTGGCTCACGGCCACCGCCGGCGACCACGCCGCCCGGTTCCTCGCCGAGGTGACCGGCTCCGCCAAAGCCCGGCACGGCCTGGCGACCGTTCCGCCGACCACCGCCACTGGAGAACCCAAGTGACCAAGCTGTCCGTGATCGTCCCGTTCTACAACGTCCGCGAGTTCGCCGCGGACACCTTGGGGAGCCTGGCGCGCAACGCGTCGCCGTCGACGGAGTTCATCCTCGTCGACGACCAGGCGACCGACGGCACGGGCCGGATCCTGGACGCCTGGGCGAAGGACCGCCACGACACCACGGTGATCAGACATCCCCAGAACAAGGGGATCGCCGCGGCCCGAAACAGCGGCATCGACGCCGCCGCGGGCGAGTTCATCACCTTCCTCGACGGCGACGACTGGTACCGGCCCGGCTATCTCGGCGACTTGGTCGGCGCGATCGAGGAGCTCGGCTGCGACTTCGTGCGGACCGACCACGTCCGCGTCTCGGGGGTCGAGCGTACGGCCGTGCGCGCCCCAGGGGCTCCGCGCCGGTCGGTCCTGAACCCGCGCGACGTGATCACTCCGACGGACTCCGAGACGATGGTCGACTACCCCTTCGTGTGGGCGGCGATCTACCGGCGGGAGCTGTTCGAAGGCGGCCGGATGCGCTTCGACGAGAACCTGCGGACGGCCGAGGACCGGCTGTTCACCTGGCGGCTGCACCTGACGGCGAAGTCCTTCGCGGTCGCCGGACTGCTGGGGATCTTCTACCGCCGGGGCGTGACGACCTCGCTGACGCAGATCGGCGACGTCCGGCAGCTCGACTTCCTCCCGGCGCACGACGCGCTCCTGGAGATGGTCGCCGCCGACGCCGAGGCCGACCGCTTCCTTCCCAAGGCCGTCCGCACCTACTGCGCGATGATCGCCTTCCACGTGATGACCGCCGGGCGCTACGAGGCCCAGGCGAGGCGCCGGCTCAAGGTCATGGCCGCCGAGGCGCTGGGCCGGATGCCGCAGGACATCCTGGAGCGGACCCTCCTCGACATGAACCATGAGCGCAGCCGCGTCTTGCGCAGGCTGCGCCGTCGCGCCGGCGGGTGACTACCCGAGCAGCCGGCGCAGCCTCAGCCTTCCCCACAGCAGACTCGCGCCGAAGGAGATCGCGAGCGTCACGACGGTCAGGGCCACCGCCACGCCGATCGCGGCGAGCCAGCCGTGGCCCGGGTGGGCCACCAGGTCGCTGAGCGAGCGCAGCACGAGCACGTGGATCATGTACGCGCCGAGGGCCGCGGCGCCGAGACTGCTCAGGAGCGGCCGGACGCGCTCGGGCACCCGCACCCGGCTGACGGTGAGGGCCACGCCGATCATCAGCCCGGCGGTGAGCAGGTTCGAGTTCGGGATCACGTAGTGCACCGCGTGCTGGTACCACATCACACCGCCCAGGGCCGCGGTGGCGACCAGGGGCCAGACCCAGCGCGGAAGCCTGCGGTTGTGCAGTGCCAGCACCATCGCGCCGGCTGCGGCGTACACGACCTGGTAGACGCCGAAGCCCCAGGCGAAGGTGGGCAGTTCCCAGCCGGTGAACCAGGCGAGGTCTCCGGTGTGCTTGCCCGCGACGGCGAAACCGAGCAGTGCCAGGGCGATGCCCCAGGGCCGCCTGCCCGCTTTCAGCAGTACGACGAAGCCGAGGAAGAGAACGACGGGCACGTACGTGTAGAGGTACCAGAGGTGATAGGCAGGACGGATCGTGCCGAGCAGCGACTGCCAGGCGAACTCGCCGGCCGAGCCGCCGTTCGTGCCGTTCAGCCTGCCCCAGGCGAGGTAGATCGCGGTCCACACGAACAGCGGGATCACGATGCGCACCAGCCGCTGCGCGAGCCGCCTGCCGTCCTTGGGCGGCGCGCCCACCAATACCGCCCAGCCGGCGATCGCGAAGTACATCGGGACCGCGAAGTGGCTGAAGGAGTCGAAGACCATGCCGGTCCAGTACGTGGCCGGCCCGTTGCCGGGGTCGACGTCGACGGACATCAGGTAGTCACCGCCGACGTGCCCCATGACCACTCCGACAGCGCAGATGAGGCGCAGGAGGTCGATGTCGTGCCGGTGCTCCCGTGGGGGCCTGGGCGGCGCGGCCTCCGGGCCGGCGAGCGGGGCGGGAGGTACGGGGGCGGGGGCGAGGGGATCGGCAGACACGGGTCCAGTCCTGCGGCGAGGGGCGGGAAGCCCAGCTTGCCCGGGGCACGGCCGGAAACGGTATTGACTCCGGCTGAAGAGAAGGTGAAATCCTTTGTGCAAGATCGGCCGGTCCGGCACACTGCCCACTGTGGAAGACGCCGACCTCAAGGCCCTCGCCGGACGCCTCGCCGGGATCGGCGGCGTGCGGGCCGTCTCGCTCGGCGGCAGCCGGGCACGCGGCACCCACCGCCCCGACTCCGACGTCGACATCGGCCTCTACTACCGAGACGGCCTCGACGTCGCGGCCCTGCGCGAACTCGCCGCGCAGGTCTCCGGACGGCCCACCGAGGTCACCCAACCCGGCGGCTGGGGCCCTTGGGTCGACGGCGGCGGCTGGCTGACCGTCGGGGAATGGCGCGTCGACTGGATCTACCGCGACCTCGAACGCGTCGAGCGCGTCTGGAACGACTGCCGCGAAGGCCGCTACGAGGTCGCCGTGCAGCCCGGACACCCGCTGGGGTTCTACTCCCACACCTACGCCGGCGAGGCCGCCCTCTGCAAGGTGCTCGCCGACCCCTCCGGTGAGCTCGCCCAGCTCCGCGAGGCCGCCGATGACTATCCGCAGGCACTGCGCGAGGCGCTCCTGGACGGCCTGTGGGAGGCGGACTTCATCACCGGGGGCGCCGGCTACGGCGCCAAGGGCGTCGACCCCGCCTACACGGCCGGTTGCCTGTTCCGAGCCGTCGGGGTCCTCTGCCACGCCGTCCACGCGCACGCCGGCCGCTGGCTGATCAACGAGAAGGGCATGGTCGCCGCCGCCGACGCGCTCGGCGTCGTCGACGGCTTCGCGGAGCGCGTCGGGCGGCTGCTCGGTGAGGTCGGCACCACCGGTGCGGAGATCTCGGCGACGGTCGACGCCGCCGGGAAGCTGGTCGCCGACGTGCGGGCGGCGGTCGGGCGGGGCTAGGGCTTGTCTTGTGGGTCTTGTGGGCCGCAGCCCTGCAGTGATCCACCGGACACGCCCTAGGGCACGCTCACAGCCATCCCTTGTCGTCGGCGATCCTCGCCGCCTCGGCCCGCGTCCGCGCCCCGGTCTTCCCGATCGCCGAGGACAGGTGGTTGCGGACCGTCCCCTCGCTCAGGTGCAGCGCGCGGGCGATGTCGCGGATCGTCCCGCCCTCGGCGGCGGCGCGCAGCACGCTGCGCTCCCGCTCGGTCAGCGGGGACGAGCCGTACGACAGTGACTCGGCGGCCAGCGTCGGGTCCACCACCCGCAGACCCGACGCGACCCGCCGGACGGCGTCGGCGAGCTGCTCGGGCGGCGCGTCCTTGACGATGAAGCCGTGCGCGCCGGCGGCCATCGCGCGGGCGAGGTAGCCCGGACGGCCGAAGGTCGTGCAGATGATGACCCGGCAGGCGGGATGCTCGCGGCCGATGCGGGCGGCGGCGGTGAGCCCGTCGGTGCCCGGCATCTGCACGTCGATGAGGGCGACGTCGGGCGCGTGCGCCGCGACGGCCTCGACGGCGGCGTCCCCGTCGGCGGCCTGCGCCACGACCTCGATGTCGCCTTCCAGACCGAGCATGGCGGCCAGGGCGCCCCGCACGAGGGCCTGGTCGTCGGCGATGAGGACCCTGATCATTTCTCCATCCTCACGGTGAGGGTGTATCCGCCGTCGGGAGCGGGACCGGCCGAGAGCACGGCGCCGATGGGGGACAGGCGCTCGCGCAGGCCGCTGAGACCGTTGCCGGGCGGGGCGTGGCCGCCGGTGCCGTTGTCGTGGATCTCCAGGGCGGACGGCGAGATCCGGACGGTGCAGCGCTCGGCGCCGGAGTGGCGGATGACGTTGGTGACGCCTTCGCGCAGGGCGTAGGCGAAGGCCGTCCGCTGCGGCTCGTCGATCTCGTCGACGGCGCTGGGCAGGTCGGGCGAGATGTCGGCGGCGCTCAGCGCGGTCCGCACGGCCGCCAGCTCGCCGGCGAGGCTGGTCTCGCGGTAGCCGGAGACGGTCGCGCGGACCTCGCCGAGGGTCTGGCGGGCGAGCTGCTCGACGTCGCCGATCTCGGCCCCGGCGCGCTCGGCGCCGTCGGGGGCCGACGACTCGAGGAGCCTGCGGGCGAGCGCGGCCTTGACGGTGATGGTGGTGAGGGTGTGCCCGAGGATGTCGTGGAGGTCGCGGGCGATGCGGTTGCGTTCGTCGCGCATGGCGAGTTCGGCGACCTCGTCCTGCGCCCGCAGCAGTTTGCGGTTGGCGTCGATGAGCCGGCCCATGAGGAGCGTGACGATGGCCAGGGACCCGAAGAGGAGCAGCTGCCCCCAGGCGGTGTCGGGGTCTTCGAGGCGGAGCGTCACTACGCCCAGGGCGAGCAGGACGGCGGCGTCGACGACGGCCGCCACGCGGAAGGGCGCGGCGAAGGCGACCTGGTTGATGGGGTAGATGAACAGGAAGATCGTGCCGATGCCGCCGATGAACACCAGGATCGAGGCGAGGCCGAACAGGGCGGCGAAGGCCGCGACGCGGGCCGGTCCGGAGCTGCGGTGGGAGAAGGCCGGGAGCGCGACGAAGACGACGGCGAACACCGCGTAGAGGGCGATGATGAGCCACGGGGGCGCGTGGTGGGGGTTGTCCTCCAGCGCGGTGGACGCCAGTTGCACGAGGTAGACGGTGAAGAAGGCGCTGATGGCGACTCCGGCGGCGCGGAAGCCGCGTACGCGCCGGACCCACCCGGCCTTTCCGGGCCGGGTGGGAGCGGTTTCGTCGGCGTTCACGGTTGACAACTATGCACGCTGGGCGCCGGCGACGAACCGCCGCGCGCTGATGAGGCCGGCGACGAGGGTGTAGGCGGCCAGGACGGCGATCGCGGTGAGGACGTGGGAGTCGTCGTAGAGCGCGGACTGGCCGAGCTGGGTGAACCAGTAGCTGGGGGTGGCCTTCATGATCGCCGACAGCCAGTCGGGGGCGATCTGCGCCGGGATCCACATGCCGCCGAGCAGTCCGAGGAGCATCGAGGACAGGCCCATGACCGAGGGGAGGCTGTCGGCGGGGATGCTCAGGCCGATGAGGAGGCCGAGGGCGGCGAAGGGGAGGGCGCCGAGCCACAGGCCGGCGGTGGCGATGATCCAGCCGCTCGCGGAGAGGCTGACGCCCTCGACGGTGGCGCCCAGGACGCTGACCAGGGCGATCGACGGGATCGCGACGAGCATCGCGACGACCAGTTTGGTGTAGAGGTAGCCGGCGGGGCTCAGTGGTGTGAGGCGCAGTTGCCGCTGCCAGCCGCCGCCGCGTTCGACGGCGACGCGGGCACCGGTCGACAGGGCCGCCGACATGGCCCCGAAGGCGCCCATGCTGACCATCATCGCCGCGGCGACGGGGCTGCCGTCGTCGTAGGCGGCGTCGTCGCCTCCGTACATGCCGACGAGGATCAAGAACAGCACCGAGGGCATCACCATGCTGAAGATGAGGAAGCGGCCCGAGCGGATGATCCGGCGGCATTCGAGCGCGAGGTAGCGGGCGTTCATCGGGCTGCTCCTTCGGTGGTGAGGGCCAGGAAGGCGTCCTCGAGGCTCATGGCGGTGATCTCGATGTCGCGGCTGCTCGGCTCGGTGGCCAGCAGGGCGCGCAGCGCCTGGTCGCTGTCGGCGCAGGTGAGGGTGACCTGCTCGCCTCGGACGGCGACGTCGGTGACGCCGGGGAGCGCGCCGAGCCGGGCGGTGTCGGGGCGGTCGACGAGGGCGGTGACGCGCCGGCCGGTCACGTGCGCGCGGATGTCGGCGACGGAGCCGTCGGCGATGACGCGGCCCTCGCGCATGAGGACGACGCGGTCGGCGAACTGCTCGGCCTCGTCGAGGTAGTGGGTGGCGAACAGGACGGTGCGGCCGGTCTTGTGCATGGTCCGCCAGAAGTCGCGGCGGGTCTCGACGTCCATGGCGACCGTCGGCTCGTCGAGGACGAGGAGGTCGGGGTCGCAGACCAGTGCCATGGCGAAGCGGGTGCGCTGCCTCTGGCCGCCTGACAGTTTCGCGCAGCGCCGTCCGGCGAGGTCGGCGACGCCCGCGGCGGCGAGCGCGTCGGCGACGGGCATGGGGTCGCGGTGGAGCGCGGCGACGAGGGTGACCGACTCGGCGACGGTGACGTCCTCAAGGAGGGCGGCGTCCTGGAGCATCGCGCCGACGAGGCCGTCGGCGATGGCCTTGCGCGGGGCTCGGCCGAAGATCTGCGCGCTCCCTCCGTCGGGGGCGGTCAGGCCGAGGAGCATGTCGACCGTGGTGGACTTGCCGGCGCCGTTGGGGCCGAGGAGGGCGACGACCTCGCCGGGCGCGATGTGCAGGTCGACGCCCGCGACGGCGTGGACCTCGCCGAAGGACTTGCGCAGTCCGGTGAGGCGGACGGCCGCTCCGTCGGGGGTGGGTTGTGCGGTCTTGGTCATGCCCCAACGATCGGCCGGAGGCGGTCTGGACGCCGATGCCGTGCGTCACGATCCGCGCATGACATCTGTCAGGGGCGGGTAACAACGTGGTGGATCTCTCGAACCCTCCCGGGCGAGAGATCGGGAGTGACTAGCGTTGCGGGTGGGGTAATCAAAGACGAAGGGCGGAGCACACATGTCGACTATCAAGTCCCCGTTGTCCGATGAGGCTCGCAAGGTCACCGGCGAGGCGCTGCAGGGCGCCCTGGTGGATCTGGTCGACCTGTCGCTGGTGGGCAAGCAGGCGCACTGGAACGTCTATGGACGCAACTTCCGGTCGCTGCATCTCCAGCTCGACGAGATCGTGGACGCGGCGCGACTGGCCTCCGACACGGTCGCCGAGCGCGCCGTCGCGATCGGGATCGCTCCCGACGCGCGCGCGTCGAGCATCGCGTCGGCGACGGTCCTGGCGGTGGACTCGGGCCAGCTGACCGACAAGAAGGTGATCGAGTTCTTCATCGACGCCTACGGCAAGGTGATCGGCCGCATGCGCGAGCGCATCGACGCCACGGCCGACCCGGACCCGGTCACCCAGGACATCCTGATCGGCATCACCCAGCTGCTGGAGAAGCAGTACTGGATGTGGCAGGCCGAGGTCGCGGTCTAGCCCGGTGGAAGCGCGTCGAACGGCCGCCCCTCGATGGGGCGGCCGTTCGCGTGCGTGCGAGAAGTTAGGGCCCGGGCCGCGGCGGGAGACAGGCGTCGCGGACCGGGCCCGGCTTCAGGCCGCGTCAGACGGTGACTCTCGACAGGCGCCGGGCGCGGACGGCGTACGTGAGCACCGCCGCCCACGCGGCGACGATGAGGCTGTAGGCGGCGTAGCGCAGGAGGTCGGGAGCGCCCGCCGCCACCAGGATCGTGCGGGCGTTCGTGGCGATGATGAGCCCGCCGACGCCCAGACCGAGGTAGTGGGCCGGCATCATGCGCACCAGCCAGGCCGCGACCGGAGCGGCGACGGCGCCGCCGACGAGGAGCGCGCCGACGATCTTCCAGTCGACGCCCCCGTCGAGGTGGAGGAGGAAACCGAGGCTCGCGGCCACCGCGACGGCGAACTCGGCGGTGTTGACCGTGCCGACGGCCTTGGCCGGTTCGAGACGGTCGGTGGCGATCAGCGCGGGAGTGGCGACGGGGCCCCAGCCGCCGCCACCGGTGGCGTCCACGGCGCCCGCGAAGAGGCCCAGGGGCGCCAGGAACCGCGTCCGCAGCGGGGCTTGCGACGTCTGCGCACGCCGCCGCCCGCCGGCGAAACGGACCAGGATCGCCACGCCGAGGATGAGCAGGATCGCCGACATCCACGGTTTGGCCACGTCGCCGGGAAGGTTCGACAGCAGCGTCGCGCCCGCGAAGGCGCCGACGGCGCCCGGCAGGCCGATGCGCACGGCGATGCGCCAGTCGACGTTGCGGAACCTCCAGTGGGCCACGCCCGAGGCCAGGCTCGTCCCGATCTCGGCGAGGTGCACGCTGGCCGAGGCGACCGCCGGGCTGAGTCCGGCGATGACGAGCATGGTGGAGCTGAAGACGCCGTAGCCCATCCCGAGGCCGCCGTCGACGAGTTGGGCGGCCACCCCGATGAGGGCCAGCACGATCAGGCTCGGCACAACGACCCCCCGGCATGGTTTCCTACTAGTCCAATAGGAAACACAGACTATCGGTAGGGGAGTACAAGGGGAAGGGGGTGTCGGGGATATGTCACCGCGGGTGTCCGGCGCCCACACCGACGCCATCGGCGAAACCGTCACACCCGCCCACTAGGCTCTTCAGCTGTGACGGACAAGAAACCTCGGCTGCTCCTGCTGGACGGACATTCCCTTGCGTACCGCGCGTTCCATGCGCTGCCCGAGGAGAACTTCGCCACCTCCACGGGACAGACCACCAACGCGGTGTACGGCTTCACCTCGATGCTGATCAACCTGCTGCGCGACGAGCAGCCCACCCATGTGGCGGTCGCCTTCGACGTGTCCCGCGTTTCCTTCCGCACCGCGATGTACCCCGAGTACAAGGACGGCCGCTCGGCCACCCCGACCAGCTTCAAGGGCCAGGTCGAGCTGATCGGCGACGTCCTCCAGGCCATGGGGATCACCGCCCTGCGCAAGGAGGGCTTCGAGGCCGACGACATCATCGCCACCCTCGCCTCGCAGGCCACCGAGGTCGGATACCGCACCCTCATCTGCTCCGGCGACCGCGACGCGCTCCAGCTCGTCACCGAGGACGTCACGCTCCTCTATCCCAAGAAGGGCGTCTCCGACCTCGCCCGCATGACCCCCTCCGCCGTCGAGGAGAAGTACGGCGTCACCCCCGTGCGCTACCGCGACCTCGCCGCGCTCGTCGGCGAGAAGAGCGACAACCTCCCCGGCGTGCCCGGCGTCGGCCCCAAGACCGCCGCGAAGTGGATCACCACCTACGGCGACCTCGACGGCATCGTCGCCGAGGTCGACACCATCAAGGGCAAGGCCGGCGAGAACCTCCGCGCCCACCTCGGCGACGTCCTGCGCAACGCCCAGGTCAACCGCCTGCTCACCGACGTCGAGCTCGAGGCCGCGCCGGCCGAGCTCGAATGGCACGGCTGGGACCGCGCCCAGGTCTCCGAACTCTTCGACAACCTCGAGTTCCGCGTCCTCGGCGACCGCATCGCCCAGACCCTCCCCGACAAGGCCGTCGGCGAGATGGCCGAACGCGCCGCCGCCGAACCCGTCGAGCAGATCACCGGCACCGTCCTGTCCACCGGACAGGTCGCCGCCTGGCTCGCCGAGCACGCCGTCGCCGGACAGCGCGCCGCGCTCGCCGTCACCGGAACCTTCGGCCGCGGCACCGGGGACCTCGCCTCCATGGCGGTCGCCACCGGTGAGACCGCCGCCTGGTGGGACCCCACCGCCCTCGACCCGGACGACGAGCAGGCCGTCGCCGCCTGGCTCGCCGACCCCGCCATGCCCAAGATCGTCCACGACGCCAAGCCCTTCCTGCTGGCCGCCGCGGCCCGCGGCTGGAAGGTCGAGAACCTCGACGCCGACACGGCGCTGGCCGCCTATCTCGTCCGCCCGGACCGCCGCAACTACGGCCTCGAAGAGCTCTCCCAGCGCTACCTGCGCCGCGAACTCGACGCCGCCGCCGAGGAGAGCGCCCAGCCCACCCTCGACGCGATGCTCGACGAAGGCCCCGCCGACGCCGCCGAGCAGGCCCTCATCCGCCGCGCCCGCGCCGTCCTCGACCTCGCCGGCGTCCTCGACACCGAACTCGAGCGCACCAACGGCACCCGCCTGCTCGCCGAGATCGAACTGCCTCTCGTGCAGGTCCTGGCCGAGATGGAGCGGGCCGGGATCGCCGCCGACACCGGCTACCTCGACGAACTCGACTCCCGCTTCGCCGCCGACGCCCGCGCCTCCGAGCAGGCCGCCATCGAGGTCATCGGCGAGCAGTTCAGCCTTCGCTCGCCCAAGCAGCTCCAGGCGATCTTGTTCGACAAGCTCGGCCTGCCCAAGACCAAGCGCACCAAGACCGGCTACACCACCGACGCCGAGGCCCTGCGTCAGCTGCACATCAAGACCGAGCACCCGGTCCTGCTGCACCTCCTGCGCTACCGCGAGGTCGACAAGCTCAAGACCACCGTCGCCGGGCTGCTCGCGGCCGTCGCCGACGACGGCCGCATCCACACGACCTTCCAGCAGACCGTCGCAGCGACCGGGCGCCTGTCGTCGACCGACCCGAACCTGCAGAACATCCCGATCCGCACCGACGAGGGCCGCCTCATCCGCCGCGCCTTCGTCGTCGGCTCCGGTCACCAGGAGCTGATGACGGCCGACTACAGCCAGATCGAGATGCGGATCATGGCCCACCTGTCGGCCGACGAGGGCCTCATCGGCGCCTTCGCCTCCGGCGAGGACCTGCACACCACCGTCGCCTCGCGCGTCTTCGAGGTCGCCCCGGCCGACGTCGACGCCGAGATGCGCCGCAAGATCAAGGCGATGTCCTACGGCCTGGCCTACGGACTGTCGTCCTACGGTCTGTCCCAGCAGCTGGGCATCTCCGCCGAAGAGGCCCGCGGGCTCATGGAGGAGTACTTCGAGCGCTTCGGCGGGGTCCGCGACTACCTCCGCTCGGTCGTCGAGATCGCCCGCCGCGAGGGCTACACCGAGACGATCTTCGGGCGCCGCCGCTACCTCCCCGAGCTGACCAGCGACAACCGCCAGCTGCGCGAGATGGCCGAGCGCGCCGCGCTCAACGCGCCCATCCAGGGCTCGGCCGCCGACGTCATGAAGATCGCCATGCTCTCCGTCGACCGCGCCATCGGCGAGGCCGGGCTCACGTCGCGGGTCCTGCTCCAGGTCCACGACGAACTTGTGCTCGAGGTCGCACCCGGCGAGCGAGATCGACTCGAGGCCCTGGTGCGCAAGGAGATGGCCGCTGCCTGCGAACTCTCCGTACCGCTCGACGTGTCGGTCGGCGTGGGCGCCGACTGGGACTCGGCGGCCCACTGACCGCCTGACGGGGTGCGGTTGGACCATATGGTAATGAGCACGGTAGGCTGGTCGACGCGTCGACTAATCCGCTACCTCGGCATGGAGCAGGTCAGCGTCGCCGTCACCAGCGCCTTACATCTTCATCCCCGAAGAAATCCATCGAGGGGACGGACTGGGGGCACCGGCCGCACGGCGAAGGGTTCTCGCGCACGAGCACGACTTGTTTTCCACCAGTATCCGGAGCACCTGCCCTAATGACGAGCAGCATCGAGGCCACCTCGAGCACCGCCGCTGAGAGCGGCGCGGTCGACGACATCACCACCGAGGAAGAATTCCTCGCGGCGATCGACGAGACCATCAAGTACTTCAACGACGGCGACATTGTCGAAGGCACCGTCGTCAAGGTCGATCGGGACGAGGTCCTGCTCGACATCGGCTACAAGACCGAGGGTGTCATCCCCTCGCGCGAGTTGTCGATCAAGCACGACGTGGATCCGGCTGAGGTCGTCGCCGTCGGTGATCACATCGAGGCCCTGGTGCTCCAGAAGGAGGACAAGGAAGGCCGGCTGATCCTCTCGAAGAAGCGCGCGCAGTACGAGCGCGCTTGGGGAACCATCGAGAAGATCAAGGAAGAGGACGGCGTCGTGCGCGGCTCCGTCATCGAGGTGGTCAAGGGCGGCCTCATCCTCGACATCGGTCTCCGTGGCTTCCTGCCTGCCTCCCTGGTGGAAATGCGTCGCGTGCGCGACCTCCAGCCGTACGTCGGGCGCGAGCTCGAAGCCAAGATCATCGAGCTGGACAAGAACCGCAACAACGTGGTCCTGTCCCGCCGTGCGTGGCTCGAGCAGACCCAGTCCGAGGTCCGGACCGAGTTCCTCAACAAGCTCGCGAAGGGCCAGGTCCGCAAGGGCGTCGTGTCCTCGATCGTCAACTTCGGCGCCTTCGTCGACCTTGGCGGAGTGGACGGCCTCGTGCACGTCTCCGAGCTGTCGTGGAAGCACATCGACCACCCCAGCGAGGTCGTCGAGGTCGGCAAGGAGGTCGAGGTCGAGGTTCTCGACGTCGACCTGGAGCGCGAGCGCGTGTCGCTGTCGCTCAAGGCCACGCAGGAAGACCCGTGGCGCCAGTTCGCCCGCACCCACGCGATCGGTCAGATCGTCCCGGGCCGCGTGACGAAGCTGGTTCCGTTCGGTGCCTTCGTCCGCGTCGAGGACGGCATCGAGGGTCTGGTCCACATCTCCGAGCTCGCCGAGCGCCACGTCGAGGTGCCCGAGCAGGTCGTGAACGTGGGCTCCGAGGTCATGGTCAAGGTCATCGACATCGACCTTGAGCGTCGCCGCATCTCGCTCTCGCTGAAGCAGGCCAACGAGGCCTTCGTCGAGAACGAGGAGCAGTTCGACCCGACCCTGTACGGCATGGCCGCGCAGTACGACGACCAGGGCAACTACATCTACCCGGAGGGCTTCGACTCCGAGACCGGTGAGTGGCTCGACGGTTTCGACACCGCGCGCGAGGAGTGGGAGCGGCAGTACGCCGAGGCCCGCACCCGCTGGGAGGCCCACGCCAAGCAGATCGCCGAGACGGTCATCAAGGACGCCCCGGCTCCGGTCGAGGGCGCCGAAGGTGCCGCCGCGCCGAAGAAGGCGTCGACCGGTGGCGGCGGCGGAAAGGCCCCCTCGGCGGCCGAGGAGCCCTCGGGCACCCTCGCCACCGACGAGGCGCTCGCCGCTCTCCGCGAGAAGCTGGCCGGCGGTAAGTAGCCGACGGCTCTAGCCAGAAAAAGGCCCGCCCGGGCGACCGGGCGGGCCTTTTCTCATGCCGCCGGCTCGTGCACCCGCGCGTCGCGGGGCCGACCGGCGGGTAGTCTCGCCGAGTGCTGAGAATAGGACTGACCGGCGGTATCGGCTCCGGTAAGAGCGCGGTCGCGACGCATCTGGCGTCGCTCGGCGCGATCGTCATCGACTCCGACGTCCTCGCTCGCGAGGTCGTCGCCCCCGGCACCGAAGGCCTGGCCGCGATCCGCGACGCCTTCGGCGCCGAGGTCCTCACACCGGGCGGCGAACTCGACCGCGCCGCCCTCGCCGGCCGCGTCTTCGGTGACGACGCCGCCCGCCGGGTCCTCGAAGGGATCATCCATCCGCGTGTTCGGCACCGCGCCGCCGAGTTGTTCGACGCGGCACCCGCCGACGCGCTCGTCGTCAACGACGTCCCGCTGCTCGCCGAGGTCGGTCTCGCCCCGACCTTTCACCTGGTCATCGTCGTCGAGACGCCGGTCGAGACCCGCATCGAACGCCTCGCCGAACGCGGTATGTCCGAGGCCGAGGCGCGCGGCCGCATCGCCGCCCAGCTCGACGACACCGCCCGCCGCCGCGTCGCCGACGTCGTGCTCGACAACTCCGGCGGCCTCGACTCGCTGCACGCCGCGGTCGACGTCCTCTGGCGCGATCGCCTCGTCCCGTACGAGCGCAACGTGCGCGAAGGCGTCCGGGCGCAGCGCCCGGAGGAACTGCGGATGGGCGACTACGACCCCGCCTGGCCCGCGCGCTTCGAGCGGATCGCCGGGCGGATCCGCCACGCCCTGGGCGACGTCGCGCTGGCGGTCGAGCACACCGGCTCGACCTCGGTGCCCGGGCTGGCCGCCAAGGACGTCATCGACATCCAGATCGCCGTCGCCGATCTCACCGCGGTCGACGCGCTCAGGCCCGCCATGGCCGCCGCCGGGTTCGTGGTCGTGCCGCACATCACCGGTGACACGCCGAAGCCCTTCGCGCCCGACCCCGTCGACTGGGCCAAGCGGCTCTTCGGCGGCACCGACCCGGCCGACATCACCCACGTGCACGTCCGCGTCGAGGGAAGCCCTGGATGGCGGTACGCGCTGATGTTCCGCGACTGGCTCCGCGCCGACGACGAGGCCCGCGCCGGCTACCAGGCCATCAAGAAGGGCCTGGCGGCGACGGGGGCCACGGCGACCGAGTACGCCGAGGCGAAGGAGCCGTGGTTCACCGAGATCTGGCCCCGCCTGGAGGACTGGGCGCGGCGGACGAACTGGGAGCCCGCCCGCGCGCCACGCTGAGCCCGGTCGGACCGCCGCGGACATGGGCGGCGCTCGGCTTCAGCTCGTCGACGGCCCGCTCGCCTGCCGTGGTCCCACGGCAGGCGAGCGAGCCGATCACCTCGCGTCGATGTTCCGGCGAACCTTGCTCAGGTCAGGCCGGCCAGCGCGCCGGGCGGAACGGCGATCCACGGCACATCCGAGACCGGCGTCAGGTCGGCGCGCCCGAGTCCGAGCTGCTGGGTGCGCATCTCGACGCGGCGCAGGCGCTCGTCGGAGTCGAGCCAGTACCGGTAGGGCGCCTGGCCGGACGGTGCGGTCTGGTCGCCGGCCATCGGGATCTCGAAGGTCGTCGCGTGCGTCTTGCCCAGCCGCGACTCGCGCAGCCAGCTCGCGGTCTCCTTGATCGACCCCAGGTCGTCGGGCCCGCCCGCGGCCAGGGTGAGCAGCTTGAACATCAGCAGGTCCAGATCGCTCGCACCGCCCTCCTCGTCGATGCGCGCCCCCCACTGCTGCGTCTGCCACCCGTCGGCCGCCGCCGGCATCGAGGGCTTCTTCGCCTTGCCCTCGACCGGAAGCGCCCGCCAGGCGATGCCGCCGGGCAGGACGAACATCTGGCCGTCGGAGTCGGTGCCGGGATTGTCGATCGTCAGGTAGGCGAGCGGCTGCCGCCAGTCCACCCAGCCGGTCGCGTTGAGAAGCTCGCCGTCGCCGACCGGGAGGGTCAGCCTCACCGCCGAGACCGTGTCGGCGTTGCCGTTGCGCAGACCGGCCAGGACCTGGGCCTCGGCGTCGGTCACCTTTCGCGGAGTCACGGGCGGACCGCCGAGCAGGTCGATCGCCGGGATCCGCGCGTCCTCCGGGTCCGGCCGCTGCTCGACCAGCAGGTCGACGGTGGCCAGGCCGTGCCCGCCGGGATTGATCTGCACCCGCCGCAGCTGACCGGCGTGGTCGACGTGGAAGACCGCCTCCGGCGTGCTTGCGGGCGGCGGGGCCGAGGCCTCGGCGGACTCGGCCGGGTCAGGGGCCTGCCCGACGACCAGCGGTGCCCGGAACACGTCGACGGCGACGCCGTCGATGGTGCCCTCATCGAGCCAGACCGCGCGCTCCTGGAAGGCCCCGACGTCGTCGGGACCGTTCGAGCCGAGCACCATGACGGCGGACATGACGATGTCCAGGGCCCGGCCCAGCGGGTCGGGGTCCTCGCCCGCGGGCGCCGCGCCGGCCGTGCGCCGGACGCTCCAGTTGTCGGCCGGCAGTTTCTCCGGGTCGGCCGCCATGTCGCCGGGACGCGTCGCGACCAGGCCCGGAACCGCCTGGACGAGGCCCGTGTAGGTCGGCTGGGCCGACGGTTTGATGGCCGCGTAGAGCAGCGGCTGGGTCCAGTCCACCCAGCCGGACACCTCGGTCTCGCCCAGCTCCTCGGGCATCCTCGCCAGGAGCGCGACCGTGCCGAGGGCCAGGTTGTGCGCGCGCATGCCCGCCAGCCGCCCGGCCTCCTCGGCCGTGACCGACCGCGAGACCTCCGAGCCCTTGTTGAGGCACCCGACGCCCGCCCAGCTGAACGCGCCGAGCACCAAGGCTCCCGCCCCGATCCACACCGCGACCTTGCGGCCGAGCGGATGCGACGACGCCGCCTTCTTCGTCTTCGTCCTGGGCGCCGGTTTCTTAGCTGTCTGCCGTTTCATCCCCACCCACTGCCCAACGACCCAGCTCGCCGAAAGTGACTGCGCGCACACGGATCCGGGTGAGGTGCGGTGTCCGGCGGCGCCCCACGGCCGGCACGGTGATCTCGCGCACTTCGCGGGCCGCCGAACCGGATGTCGCGCCCCACCGGTCACCGTCTCGGTGCCGGAGCCGCGGACAGTGTCGTACCTCGGGCGTAGTTTTGTCGGCATGGCCATCGAGATTCCGCGTGCGTCGGGCACGTTCACCGTCGTCAGCGACTACACGCCCTCGGGAGACCAGCCCGCGGCGATCGAGGATCTCGCCAAGCGCGTCGAAGCCGGCGAGGAGCACGTCGTGCTGCTCGGTGCCACCGGTACGGGCAAGAGCGCCACCACGGCGTGGCTGATCGAGCGCCTCCAGCGCCCGGCGCTGGTGATGGCGCCGAACAAGACCCTCGCGGCGCAGCTGGCCAAGGAGTTCCGGGAGCTGCTGCCCAACAACGCGGTGGAGTACTACGTCTCCTACTACGACTACTACCAGCCCGAGGCCTACATCCCGCAGACCGACACCTTCATCGAGAAGGACTCCTCCCTCAACGAGGAGGTCGAGCGGCTGCGCCACTCCGCGACCCACTCCCTGCTGACCAGGCGCGACGTCATCGTCGTGGCCAGCGTCTCGGCCATCTACGGCCTGGCCACTCCGGTGGAGTACCTGCTGGGCTCGCAGAACATCGCCGTCGGCGAGGAGCACGACCGCAACACGCTGCTGCGGCGCCTGGTGGAGATGCAGTACAACCGCAACGACACCGCCTTCACCCGCGGCACCTTCCGGGTCCGCGGCGACACGATCGAGATCATCCCGGCCTACGAGGAGCTGGCGATCCGGATCGAGATGTTCGGCGACGAGGTCGACAAGCTCTACTACCTCCACCCGCTCACCGGCGAGGTCGTGCGTGAGACCGACCGGGTCCTGATCTTCCCCGGCAGCCACTACGTGACCAGCCCCGAGCGCATGGAGAAGGCCATCGGCACCATCGAGGCCGAGCTCGCCGAGCGCCTGGCGGAACTGGAGCGGCAGGGCAAGCTCCTGGAGGCGCAGCGGCTGCGCATGCGCACCACCTACGACATCGAGATGATGCGGCAGATCGGATCCTGCTCGGGCATCGAGAACTACTCCCGGCACATCGACGGGCGAGAGGGCGGCACCCCGCCGCACTGCCTGCTCGACTACTTCCCCGAGGACTTCATCACCGTCATCGACGAGTCGCACGTGACGGTCCCGCAGATCGGCGGCATGTACGAGGGCGACGCCTCCCGCAAGCGCAACCTCGTCGAGCACGGCTTCCGGCTGCCCAGCGCGCTGGACAACCGGCCGCTGCGCTTCGACGAGTTCCGCGAGCGCGTCGGCCAGTCGGTGTACCTGTCGGCGACACCGGGCAACTGGGAGCTGGAGCAGACCGGCGGCGAGTTCGTCGAGCAGGTGATCCGGCCGACCGGGCTGGTGGATCCGCAGGTCGTCGTGCGCCCGACGAAGGGCCAGATCGACGACCTGATGGAGGAGATCAGGACCCGCACGGACCGCGACGAGCGCGTCCTGGTGACGACCCTGACCAAGAAGATGGCCGAGGACCTCACCGACTACTTCCTCGACCACGACATCCGCGTGCGCTACCTCCACTCGGAGGTCGACACCCTGCGCCGCGTCGAGCTCCTGCGCGAGCTGCGCGCCGGCGAGTACGACGTCCTGGTCGGCATCAACCTCCTCCGCGAGGGCCTCGACCTCCCGGAGGTGTCGCTGGTGGCGATCCTCGACGCCGACAAGGAGGGCTTCCTGCGTTCGGAGACCTCCCTGATCCAGACGATCGGCCGCGCGGCGCGAAACGTCTCCGGCCAGGTCATCATGTACGCCGAGACGATCACCAAGTCGATGAAGCACGCCATCGAGGAGACCGACCGGCGCCGCGAGAAGCAGGTCGCCTACAACAAGGAGCGCGGTCTCGACCCGCAGCCGCTGCGCAAGAAGATCGACGACCTGCTCACCGACATCTACGCCGAGGCGGAGGACTCCTCGACCCTGGTCGGCGGTTCGGGCCGTCAGCGCAGTCGCGGGAAGTCGCCGGAGAGCGGGACCCGCAGCCGCAAGACCAGCTCGGTCAGCGGCGCGAAGCCGGGCATGGCCCGCGCCGAACTCGCCTCGCTGATCTCCGACATGAACGAGCAGATGCTCTCGGCGGCGCGCGAGCTGCAGTTCGAGCTGGCCGCCCGCATCCGCGACGAGGTCCACGAGCTCAAGCGCGAGCTGCGGCAGATGGAGGAGGCCGGCGTCTAGCGGCCCACCCCGGCGGCTTCCGGCTGCCCACGATCGACCGGACGGCCGGCTCCCCGCGGGGAGCCGGCCGTCGCTCCTTTGCCGATGACGAGGAGGCCGAGGAGAGCCAAGCCGGCCAGGACCGCGGCGAACACCGTCGCACCGGCCGTCAGGCCCACCGCCGCGCTGAGGTAACCGGCGGCGACGGGAAGCGAGCCGGCGAGGAGATAGCCGCCGCCGTTGAGGGCGGCGTTGGCGCCGGCGAGGCGCTCGCCGGGCACGTTCGTCGCCAGCAGCGTCAGTCCACCGAGTTGCCCGAGTCCCTGTCCGCCGCCGGCGAGAAGGGCGGCGAGGACGAGGGCCGCCGCCGAGGACGTGCCGACGGCGATGGCCAGAGCCGCCATCGACGCGACGGTGGCGAGGGCGCCGGTGATCAGGATCCGGCGTACGGACAGGCCCCGGACGGCGAACTGGACGCCGGTCGCCGCGGCGAACATGGCGAAGGCCATGGCCCCGGCGGCCGTTCGGCTCGTCGCGCCCAGCAGCTCGCCGAGCAGTGTCGGGCCCAGCGAGAGCACGAAGGACGTGGCGGTGATGCCGGGCGCGAAGACCGCGATCCCGGCGGCGAGGCGGCCGTGTGACGCGGCGGGCACCGAGGGGAGACGCAGGCGCGGGCCGGTCGGGGAGGTCCGCGTGGGCAAGGGGAGGCGCGCGACGACGGCGAAGGCGAGGGTCAGCAGGACCAGTTCGATCACGAACACGGCGCTCGTCGGACCCGGCAGTGTCTCCGAGACCGCGCCGGCGAGCAGGGGACCGAGGCCCGCGCCGAGCACCATCGCCGTCGAGGCGAGCAGGGAGCCCTGGGCCTTGCGGGCCGGTCCGGCCACGTCGGCGACGGCGGCCATGCCGGCCGAGACCGTCGCGCCGACGGTGACGCCGGTGAGGAGGCGGGCGGCGGCCAGTTCCGGGACGGAGTCGGCGAAGGCGAACAGGACGGAGGCCAACGCGGCCAGTGCCAGCGCCGGCAGCAGAACGTGCTTGCGGCCGATGCGGTCGGAGAGGGCGCCGGCGAACAGCAGCGATCCGAGCAGGCCGGCGATGTAGCAGGCGAATACCACCGTGAGGGTGCCGGTGCTGAAGCCGATCTCGCGCTGCCAGAGGCCGTAGAGGGGCGTGGCGGCGTTGGAGAGCACGAAGACCGCCAAGATCGGCCAGGCGGCGATCCAGAGGGCCGCGCGGCCGGTGTGCGGGGGATGGTGGCGCATCGGAACTCCTCGAAGAGCTTGTACGACTTGACTCGTACTTGTACGAGCGCGGTCGAACCTAGCACCTTGTACGATGGAACTCGTACAAGGAGGCTCGATGTCCTGGAAGACGGCTTTCGCCGAAGTGCCCGCCGACGCTCCCGCGCCGCTGCCGGAACCGGCGGCCGGGGATCTGCGGCTTGAGAAGGTGTTCGCGGTGCTCGGCGACCCGCTGAGACTCGGCATCGTGCGCCGCCTGCTGCTGGAGTCGCGGGACTTCGACCACACCTGCGGCTGGTTCGGCCTGGGGCGTCCCAAGTCGACCCTGACCCACCACTTCCGCGCGCTGCGCGAGGCGGGGGTGATCAGGCAGCGCCAGTACGGGCTCGAAAGGCGCAGTCACGTGCGCGTCGACGATCTGGAGGCCCGCTTCCCGGGCCTGCTGGATCTGATCGCCGGATCCCGCGCCGAGTAGGCGGCGGGCCATGACCTTCGTCACGGCCCGCCGCGTCGGTCACACGTCGGAGAAGTGCTCGACGACCGGCGGGGAGGCGAAGAACTCGCCGATCGCCGCCCGCCACTTCGGGAAGCGGTCGGAGGCCCGGAAACCGACCTCGTGGGCCTCGACGGAGTCCCACTCGATGAGCAGGACGAAGCGCGCGGGAGACTCCACGCCGCGCGTCATGCGGACGGACCGGCAGCCCTCGGTGGCCTCGACGAGGTGTCGAACGTTCCGGTAGGCGTCGGTGAAGGCGGCCTCGCGGCCTGGGACGATATCGAATATCGCGACTTCAAGTACCATGGCGGGAGTTTGACAGTTGGCTTGCGGGCCGAAGCGAGTCCCCTCACAATTAATGAGCAAGGACGCATCCGGTGCTGACATCCGCACAGCCGTACGCCACAATAGTGCGAGCGGGAGGGGAGTATCCCCCGCGGCGACTGTCGTCAACACGGTGGCTCGACCCTGGTAAACGGGCGTGCCCCCGGCATCGCCGGTCCCTGCGCGACACGCCAGTCGCGATGAGATGGGAGAGACCTTCCGGGCACACCTTTTCGTGTTGAACCGGAAGGCTATTTAACGTGAACATCCCAGCCTGGGTCTGGGTGGCCACTCTGTGTGGCCTCGCCCTGCTGTTGATCTTCGATCTGGCGATCATCGGCAGACGTCCTCATGAACCTTCGATCCGTGAGTCCGGCCTGTGGGTCGGCTTCTATGTCGCCCTGGCCGGCGCCTTCGCGGTCGGCATCTATGCAACCTCGGGCGCCAGGTACGCGACGGAGTTCGTGTCCGGTTGGGTCACCGAGTACAGCCTGTCGATCGACAACCTGTTCGTCTTCGTGATCATCATGGGGCGGTTCGCCGTGCCCAGGATCTATCAGCAGAAAGTGCTGATGATCGGGATCATCCTGGCCCTCATCATGCGCGGCGCGTTCATCGCCGTCGGCGCGACCATGGTCAGCCGCTTCGTCTGGGTCTTCTACCTGTTCGGCCTGTTCCTGATCTACACGGCGATCCAGCTCGTCCGCAGCAAGGACGAGGACGAGGACGTCAAGGAGAACCTGATGATCCGGTGGGCGCGCAAAGCCCTGCCGGTGTCGAAGGACTACGACGGCTCCCGCATGACGACCCGCATCAACGGGCGCAAGTACGTCACCCCGATGCTGATCGTGATGATCGCGATCGGTACGACCGACCTCATGTTCGCGGTCGACTCGATCCCGGCGATCTTCGGGCTGACGCAGGAGCCGTACCTGGTGTTCACCGCCAACGTGTTCGCCCTGATGGGTCTGCGGCAGCTGTACTTCCTGCTCGGCGGGCTACTGGACAAGCTGGTGTACCTGTCGCTGGGTCTGGCCGCGGTGCTGGGCTTCATCGGTGTGAAGCTGCTGTTCCACGCGCTGCACGAGAACAACCTGCCGTTCCTCAACGGTGGCGAGCACATCACCTGGGTGCCCGACATCTCGACGAACCTGTCGTTGATTGTCATCGTCGTCGTCCTCGCGGTCGCGACCGTGGCCAGCCTCATCAAGGCCCGCTCGATGCCGCCCACCCCCACCCCCGCGGGTGGCCCCGCCGTACCCGCCGGCCCCACCTCGGCCCCCTCCTCCGACACCGTCGAGGCCGCTGAAGCCGACGCCGACAACGGCAAAGCGACGGGCAACAGCAACGGCACCGTCAAGGACGGCTTCACCGCCACGGCGAAGGAGAAGCACGCCGGGGACGGCCCGGGAAAAGGCCGGGGCAAGACCTCGACCGTGACGTCCAAGCGGAACCGACCCGATCACGACGAGGCGATTCCCGAGGCGAATAGGTCGAAGTGAGCACTGTGAATCGCTGCTGAGCGTGAGGCGAGGCGCCGACCGAGGCGCTGAACGACGCGCTGACTGAAGCGTTCGGGACTGACCGACGCGCTGACGTGCGGTAAGGCGAGACGACGCGAACTCCATCGCCTGTTGGGGCGGCACGGAGGTCGCTGGACGAAGCGAACGGCCCGGGGCGTAGGCCCCGGGCCGTTCGTGGTCGAGGGCAGTGCGGCCGGCCGGTAGTGC
Organism: Phytomonospora sp. NPDC050363; assembly: GCF_040655735.1. Taxonomy (NCBI): domain Bacteria; kingdom Bacillati; phylum Actinomycetota; class Actinomycetes; order Micromonosporales; family Micromonosporaceae; genus Phytomonospora; species Phytomonospora sp. NPDC050363. Next base: position 175,609 of record NZ_JBFAKK010000006.1, on the reverse strand, counting down.
GGCGGTGCGGGCCGTGGGGGCTGTGGGGGAGTGCGGCCGAGTGAATGCGGCACGCGTCCCGCCTGGCCGCAAGCGCGACCGGGTTCCGCCCGGCGCAGCCGAGGGGCCGATGCGGCGGGCCGGCTGGGCCAGCCGGGGCAAGCCCGGACACCAGCCCGGCCGCTGGCGCCTCGGCCAACGCTGTGGCTGTCCCTGGGAGGGCCGGCTCGACGGACCGACACCCGCCCCCGCGTGTCGATGGGGGAGAAGTGGGCGCGTTGCGTGGCCCGCTTCCCGCCTGAGCCGTCGAGGTTCCCCACCTCCGGACTCGCTCGCCAGGCCCTGCCGCACGGTCCCGTCGGTCTGCGCGACCACGGCACGGAACCCGAGGGCGTCGGGACCGGCCCCGCCCCCGCCCCCTGTCCCGCCCTCATTCGGGCGCGCTGAACAGTGGCGCCGCCGAGGGGGACGGGTGGAAGACCTGCTGGGCTTGCGCACGCCGCGACTGCCCTGCGTTGCGCCGCCGAGGCAAAGCCAGCCAAGCTAGCCGGGCGGTGCCGCCTCTGTGAGGGCTGTGGCACGCACGGGTGCCAGCATGGTGGCCGCTGAACAGTTGGGCCAGGTTGGAGGCGGAGGAAAGCCCCGCGACATCATTTAGCCTGGCAGATCCGTCAGGCAGCCGCCGAGCCGTGTGGAATGAAGCTGCACCTCGCTGCTCGCTGACCTGCGCACAGGCCAGGTTCGCTCCGCGGGCGGCGAGCGAAACCGTCCCGTGGTGGTGCCGCGGACAACGAGCGCAAGTGCCCCGTGCGGTGGGGGAGGGGATTGCGTGCCCGCCGCGCCCGGGCCGCCCCGCGCCGCCGCCCGCCCAGACCGCCCGTCCCGTGCGCATGGCTTGCCCTCCAGCCCCGCCCGCCACCGCTGGCTCCGGGCCTGGGGCCAGCGGACTTGCGCGCGTTCGCTGTCAGTGATGAGGCGTGCCGTTGTCCTTGCCTCTCGTTGCCGCGAGGGCCGGAGTTCGCCCGGACGTGTCGTCCGGGCCGCCCGCCCTCAACCTGCCAGCCCGGAAGACGTTGGTCCGTGCCGACACGCCGCATGACCTCAGGCAAGGAAGGGCTCCCCTTACCGTCACCCGGAGTCGGCAGAGACCGCCCTCCGACCGCGCTGAGAGATCCTGATCCGCCGGAGCCGGAGCCGGAGCCGGAGCCGGAGCCGGAGCATGGGCTGTTCTGTGTTCTGCCGCGTGCGGGCTCGTCACCGGTGGTGCTATCTCGGGGTAGCCGACTGGCCCCGTCAGTCGGTGGCCTGCACACGGCACACCGGCGCGCGCTTTCGGTGTGAGGCGTGAGGCCACCGCCCCACCGCAACGGCCGCCCCGCCCCACCGCCACCGCCCCGCCACTCTCGGCGTGCGGAGCGCTCCGATCCTCCGGACCCGCGAGCCGCGTTATCCGTCCGCCTCGGCCACCGATGCCCGACGGGCTCGCCCGGGCGCTTGGTCGGCCGCACACTCCTCGCCGACGGATTCGCACTGCCGCGCCACAACCCACCCCCACAACCCACCCCACAACGTGCGCAAATGGCCCGGCCCAGGATTCACCTCCCGGGCCGGGCCACGTCACGCCGCCGACTTCCGCCGGCCGGCCACTCTCAGGTGACCCGCCGACCGTCAAGCCGCCGCCGGACCACTCTCAAGCACTTTCAAACCACGCTCAAACCCCGCTCAAACCACTCCCGAGCGAGTCACCGTCAACCGGCCGTCGTCCCCACCTCGGCACCGTCCCCCACTGCGCCGACCCCCGTCGGCAGCGGCACGGATCCGGCGCCGATGAGCGTCGCCCTGCGGTCGCCGGTGAAGGTCTCGTGCACGACCTTCCCGTACACGCCGGAGGCGTGCAGGATGGTCGGGTCGCCGTTGTCGTCGGGCACGCCGACGAGGCCGACGTGGTGGATGTTGCGCCCGTCCTTGGCGAAGAAGTACAGGTCTCCCGGCGCGGCGTCGGCGGGGTCGACGGCCGTGGAGCCGTCCGACTGGTCGTCGGCGTCGCGCGGGACGGTCACCCCCAGGTACCGGTACACGAGGTGCACCAGGCCGGAGCAGTCGACACCGTAAGCCGACAGTCCACCCCAGACGTAGGGCACTTCCAGAAGGCGGGCGGCGACGGTCAGGACCGCCTGCCCGTCGACGGCCTGCGTGCGGTCTGCCGACGAGAGGTCGTGACCGCGGACCCACGCGGGGTCCTTCTGGCCGGGCACGGCCACCGGGATCCAGCCCCGGTAGGGCGTGCCGACCTTGCGCAGCCGGGTGCTGAGGATGATGCCCGGCACGGTCACGTCACCGTCGGGCTCGTCGCGCAGCGCCGTGGCCGTGGCGTCGACGATGTAGTCCTCACCGTCGGCCTCGGGCGGGGCCGCCAGCTGTGCGAGGGGGATCCAGCCCGGGTAACCGCGCTCGCCGAGCTTGGCGGCGGGCTGCCCCGGCACGACGACCTTGGCCCAGTCGCCCTCGATCTCGTCGACGATGACCTCGTCGTTGAACAGCAGCTGACTGAGGGTCTTGTCGCCCAGGCCGTTGACGCGCAGGTCACGGCCCATGGCCGCGACCCACTCGCGAACACCGGAAGGAACGCGCAGGGCGGGCGCGGTGATCTCGTCGGGCTCCTGGGGTGAAGCCCACAGCGTTGCGGTGGCGACCGAGACGACAGCGGACTGTCCGATCTCGACGGTCACATTCCCTCCCCTTGGTTCGTGCCGACTATGCGGCGGATTGCTCGCACGAACGATACGGAACCCGATCAGGTTTCGCACCACGCCGCGCCAGAATGAAAGCGAGTCGTGACGAAACGGTTAACCGGCCTTGCTCTCGATGTCAACGGTGACACCGAGTCCCGCTCCGGACGGCAATACGATACGGCCCTCGGCGTAGGTCAGCGGCGGCGCGGTGAGCCACCACGCGGCGTCGAGGTCGCTGACGGCGGTGGTCCCGAAGGCGGCGACGAGGGACGCCGCCGCGGCCACGCCGATGTGGCTCTCCATCATCGAACCGACGATGGTGCCCATGTCGTGGGCGCGGGCCAGCCCGAAGAGCGTCCGGGCGGCGCGGATGCCGCCGCACTTGGCGAGTTTCACGTTCACCATGTCGGCGGCCCTGCGGCGGATCACCTCGACGAGGTCGCGCACGCCGTACACGGACTCGTCGGCCATGATCGGCGTGAGCGTGCGGGCCGTGACGTAGGCGAGCGCGTCGAGGTCGTGGGCGGGCGTGGGCTGCTCGACGAACTCGATGCCGAGCCCGGCGTCCTCGAAGCGGCCGACGATGTGCACGGCCTGCTTGGCGTTCCAGCCCTGATTGGCGTCCAGCCGCAGGCCGATCTCGTCGCCGACGGCCGTGCGGACGGCCTTGATGCGCGCGATGTCGCCGGCCGGGTCGGCGCCGACCTTGATCTTGAGGACCGTGAAGCCCTCGGTGACCCGCTGGGTCGCGGCGGCCACGAGGGCGTCGGTGCCGGCCGCGGAGAGGGTCACGTCGGTGGCGACCGTTGTCTCCGACCCGCCGAGGTAGCGGGCGAGGGTGACCCCGAGGCGCTGGGCGGCGAGGTCGTGGAGGGCGACGTCGACGGCGGCCTTGGCGCCGTGGTTGCCGACCACCGCCGTCTCGACGCGGTCGAGCAGGGCGTTGAGGTCGTCGGGGTCTGCGCCGAGGATCGCGTCACGCAGCGGCCCGTCGACGCAGGCCTGCGCCCCCGCCAGGGACTCGCCGGTCACGCGCCACACCTGGGGTGCCTCGCCGACGCCGGTGTTGCCTTCGCCGTCGGTGACCGTCACGACGACGGACTCGACGTGGCTCGCGGTGCGCAGCGCGGTCACGAATGGAGTGTGGAGCGGGATCCTCGCGATGCGCGTGGAGATCTCGGCGATCGGCATGCCAGGGACCATATCCCGAAGGTGCCCGGAAACGGAAGATCACCTGAAGACATTCCATGAATTCCTTTGGAGGGAACCTCCAAACGCGTTGCGTGACGGTGCTGGCATTATCTGTCGCATGACTGCCACAGACACCCGTGCCCTACTGGACTCGCTCGTCGACAGTGGACTGTCCGGACGCGAGCCGGCGCGGGAGGACCTCCTCGCCGTCCTCGCCACGTCCGACTCCGATCTCCTCGACGTGGTCGCCGCCGCCGCAAGGCTGCGCCGCCGACACTTCGGCGACCGGGTCAAGCTCAACTACCTGGTCAACCTCAAGAGCGGCCTGTGCCCGGAGGACTGCGGCTACTGCTCGCAGCGGCTCGGGTCGAAGACGGAGATCCTGAAGTACACGTGGCTCTCGCCCGAGGACGCCGCCAAGGCCGCGGCGGCGGGCGTGTCCGGCGGCGCCAAGCGCGTCTGCCTGGTCGCCAGCGGGCGCGGCCCTACCGACCGCGACGTCGACCGCGTGGGCAAGACCATCGCGGCGATCCGCGAGGAGAACCCGCAGGTGGAGGTGTGCGCCTGCCTCGGTTTCCTCTCCGACGGCCAGGCCGAGCGGCTGCGCGACCACGGAGTGGACGCCTACAACCACAACCTCAACACCAGCGAGGGGCAGTACGGCGAGATCTGCACGACCCACGACTTCGCCGACCGCGTCGACACCGTCGGCAAGGCCCGCACCGCCGGGCTTTCGCCGTGCTCGGGGCTGATCGCCGGGATGGGGGAGACCGACGCCGACCTCGTCGACGTGGCGCTGGCGCTGCGGGAGCTGGAGAGCGACTCCGTGCCGGTCAACTTCCTCATCCCCTTCGAGGGCACGCCGCTGGAGGGGACCTGGGGCCTGACCCCGCAGCGGTGCCTGCGGATCCTCGCGATGGTCCGCTTCGCCTGCCCCGACCGGGAAGTGCGCTTGGCCGCCGGTCGCGAACTGCACCTGCGCACGCTCCAGCCGATGGCGCTGCACATCGTCAACTCGATCTTCCTCGGCGACTACCTCACCAGTGAGGGACAGGCCGGCGCCGACGACCTGAAGATGATCGCCGACGCCGGTTTCAGCGTCGAGGGCGCCGAGGAGACGACTCTTCCCGCGCAGCGCGAGCAGATCCGCATCCGCCGCCGGGGCGCCGGAACCGAACTGGCGCCGAACGCCTAGTCAGGCCGCCAGGAAGGACTCGACGGCGCCGGTGAACGCTTCGGCGTCGTCGAGCCACGGGTAGTGGCCGCCGCCGGGGATGATCGCCAGTTCCCCGTGCTTGAACAGCTTCGCGGCCTCGGCGGCGGCGAAGCGGGTCGGCCAGATGTCGTGCTCCCCGGCCAGCACCAGCACCGGCGCGTCCAGCTCGGCGAAGGCCGCGTGAATCGCCGCGGTGTCGGGTTCGAGCCCGGCGTACATCCCCAAGGTGCCCTCTTTCGATCGCTGGCGCGGGTCGGCGGCGGCGTGAGCCTGCGCGACGGCGTCCCAGCGTCCGTAGAGCAGGGGCGCCATGCCGTAGCGGTGCCTTTCGCTCTCGTCCCAGGTCTCGGCGGCCAGCACCGCCTGGTGGGCGGCGACGGCCTCGGCGTGCCACGGCTCGCCGGCGCGCTCGGCGATGGTCACGGCGTCGTCGAGGTTCGACGGCAGCCCGCCGGCGGCCAGCGACGGGGTGGCCAGGACCAGTTTGCGCAGCCGCTTCGGGTGGGTCGCCGCGTAGAGCTGCCCGATCCCGCCACCGGCGGAGTGGCCGAGCAGGTCGATGGTCTCGAAGCCGAGGTGCTCGCGCAGGGCCTCGACGTCTTCGACGAGGTGGTCGATGCGATAGGTGGCCGGGTCGGCCGGGATCTGCGAGGCGCCGGTACCCCGGTTGTCGAAGATGATCAGCTCGCGGGTCCGGTCGAGCCCGCCGAGGTCCCCGAGGTATTCCGAGGCCCGTGCGGGGCCGCCGGGCGCGACGATCAGCGGTGGTCCGTCACCGGAGCGCCGGTAGGCGATCTCGGTGCCGTCATAGGAAGCGAAAGTGTGCATGTGCATAAGAATGCGGACCGCCGCCTCTGTCCGGAACATGGTGTGACCCAGATGACCGAAGGCGACGGCGGCCCGCGTTGAAGGAGGCGCCGAGCCCTAAAGGCTGTGCCGTGCCTCCCAGCTGGTCGCCGCGATCGTCGCCAGCAGCGCGCAGGCCTCGTCCTCGCCGCGCTGCGAGTGCGCCGCGGGGCTCGTGACGCACACCGACAGGATGTAGGCCGGGGCGTCGTCGGGGTAGATGATCGCCGTGGAGTGCCGGATCCCGTCGATCCAGCCGTTCTTGAGCGCCGTCGGCGTTCCCTCGGGCAGACCGCGTGCCAGGTCCACCTGGAACTCCTGCGCCCGCAGGACGTCGATCATCTCCAGCGACGAGCGCTCCGAGGCGGCCGTCCCGTTCGCGATGGCCCGAAACAGCACCGCCAGGTCTCCGGCGGTGATGACGTTGTCGACACCGGCGTCGCGTGCGGCGAAGTCCTCCATGCCCCGGCGCGTACGGCTGCCCGTGGCGCCGACGGTCTCCCACAGAGCGTCGGCCGCGTCGTACCCGACGGCCTCCAGCGCGAGGTTCGTCGCCAGGTTCGACGAGCGCACGATCATTCTCCGCAGCAGCCACCGCAGGGGGGCCGTCGACCCGCGCTTGGCCCACACGGCGAGGTCGCTGTCGTAGGACTCGGTCATCTCGAAGCGGCCGCCCTTGGGGGACTGGCTGGCGAAGTCGGAGTGCACGTCGATCGGCGCGTCCAGGTCCAGTTCCCGCGCGTCGGCCAGCCGGTAGGCCGCCGCCATCACGCCGACCTTCATCGTGCTCGCCGGGTAGTGGGGTTCATCGGCGAGCCGGGTGTAGGCGGGTTCGCCCTCCAGTCGCCCGCACCAGACGGAGACCGTCCCCGGGAGCGCGGAGATAGCGGGTTCGAGCGCCTGGAAAGCATCGTTCGCGGCCATGGCGCCGACCATACCGTCTGATTGCGACAGTGGATCAGTGCGCCGGTCGGCGCCGCAGTCCGAGTATGCGCCGCCCGGTGTCGATCAGGGTGGCGCGCAGCGTCTCGTCGTCGACGTCGGTGAGCAGCACTGAGCCCGCGGACGTGGCGATGCCGGCCAGGGCGACGCTGGCGCGGACGCGGTCGGCCGGATCGAGCCGGTCGCGGGCGAGCAGGTCGGCGGGGCGGGCGAGGAGGTCGGCGACGTCCTCGCTGGAGCGCAGCGCGTTGCCGACGCCGGGATCGTTGGCCAGCAGCAGGATCAGGTCGCGGTGGCGCACGGTCAGTTCGACGAAGCCGGTGAGCATCCGGTCGGCGCGGGCGGTGAAGCCGCGCTGGGCCTCGGCGTCGGCGATGAGCGCGCGCATCTCGTCGAGGGCGGGTTCGAGGACGGCTTCGAGGATCTCGTCGCGGGTCTTGAAGTGGTGATATACGGCCGCCTTGGTGACCCCGAGCCGGTCGGCGATCATCTGCAGCGAGGTGCCGGCGAAGCTCTGCAGCGCGAAGAGGTGCCGCGCCGCGGCGAGCAGTCGCGTACGGGTGTTCTCGCTGGTCATGGTGCTCATTTCTGCCCTGCCGCCGCGTCGGCGCGCTGTCTCGCCGGCCTGTCGTTCGGCAAGGTTACACCTTGCCGATTGTAAGGCTACTCACTAGCCGATCGGCTTGGCGTCGCCTTGCCGATCGGCTAGCGTTTTTGATGATCATGGCGCCTGTCGGGGGTGCCCTCGCACAGGCTGGAGCGTTGTCCGTGGCCACAGTCCTCTACCGGCTCGGCCGGTTCTCCTTCCGCCGGCGCGGTCTCGTGCTGCTCGTCTGGCTCGCTGTTCTGGCGCTCGCCGGACTGGGCGCGGCCACGCTCGCCGGGAAGACGACGAGCTCGGTGAGCATTCCGGGCACCGAGTCGCAGGAGGCCCTCGACCACCTCGCCGAAACCTTCCCGCAGGCCAACGCCGGCGGGGCCACGGCACGCGTGGTGTTCGCCGCACCTGAGGGGACGAACCTCACCGAGGACCCCGCGGGCCAGGCGGCCATCGCCGCCACGGTCGCCGAGCTCAACGATCTCGGGAAGGTCGCGCAGGCGACCGACCCCTTCACCGTCGGTGCCGTCTCGCCCGACGGCCACTACGCCTACTCCCAGGTCACCTACGAGGTGCAGGGCTTCGACCTCACCGACGACGACCGTGACGCGCTCAAGTCGAGCGCCACGGCCGCGACCGACGCCGGCCTGACCGTCGAGTTCGGCGGGGACGCGCTGCAGGGGATGCCGCAGACCGGCATCACCGAGGTCATCGGTGTGGGCATCGCGGCGCTGGTTCTGGTGATCACCTTCGGTGCGCTCATCGCCGCCGGTCTTCCGCTGCTGACCGCCCTCATCGGCGTCGGTGTCGGCATCGCCGGCATCACCACGGCCTCGGGCTTCATCGACCTCAACTCCAACACCACGATCCTGGCGCTGATGCTGGGCCTGGCCGTCGGCATCGACTACGCGCTGTTCATCGTGTCCCGCTACCGCCACGAACTCAAGGTGCGCGGAAACGGCGAGGAGGCCGCCGGCCACGCCGTGGGCACGGCGGGCTCGGCCGTCGTGTTCGCCGGGCTCACCGTGATCATCGCCCTGGCCGGACTGTCGGTGATCGGCATCCCGCTGCTCATGGCGATGGGCCTGGCGGCCGCCGCGACCGTCGCGATCGCCGTCCTGGTCGCCCTGACCCTGCTTCCGGCGCTGCTCGGGTTCGCCGGACGCCGTGTTCTCGGCCGCCGCGACCGCAAGGGGACCGACACCCGCACTCGCGTGCCGATGGGGGAGAAGTGGGCGCGTTTCGTGGTCCGCTTCCGCGTCCCCGTCCTCATCGTGGCGCTGCTCGGCCTGGGCGCCATCGCGGTCCCCGCGCTCGACCTGCGCCTCGGCCTCCCCGACGACGGCATGGCCGCCTCCGACACCACGCAGCGCAAGGCCTACGACTCGATCTCCGAGGGCTTCGGTCCCGGCGTGAACGGCCCGCTGACCGTCGTCGTCGACGGGTCGGGAAGCTCCGACCCCGCCGCGGCCGCCGCGCAGATCGGCGAGCGCATCACCGGACTGGGCGAGAACATCACCGTCCTGCCGCCCACCCCGGCCCCCGACGGGACGACCTCGCTGCTGACCGTCATCCCCGCCAGCGGCCCCACCGACCAGGCCACCACGGACCTGGTCCACTCCATCCGCGACCTGCAGGCGCAGCTCCACGACAGCACCGGCGCCGAGGTCTCGGTCACCGGCCTCACCGCGATGAACATCGACGTCAGCCAGAAGATGTTCGACGCGATGCTGCCCTACCTCGCCATCGTCGTCGGTCTGGCCTTTCTGCTGCTGATGCTGGTGTTCCGCTCGATCCTCGTCCCGCTCAAGGCGACTCTCGGCTTCCTGCTGAGCGTGGTGGCGACCTTCGGCGCCGTCGTCGCGGTCTTCCAGTGGGGCTGGCTCGACTTCCTGTTCGGCGTCGACGAACCCGGCCCGATCATGAGCCTCCTGCCGATCCTGCTCATCGGCATCCTCTTCGGACTGGCCATGGACTACCAGGTGTTCCTGGTGACCCGCATGCGCGAGGACTTCGTGCACGGCGCGCCGCCGAAGGAGGCGATCGTGACCGGCTTCCGGCATGGCGCCAGGGTCGTGGTCGCCGCCGCGGTCATCATGATCAGCGTCTTCGGCGGCTTCATCTTCGCCGACGAGTCGCTCATCCGCTCCATCGGCTTCGCGCTGGCCTTCGGTGTCCTCGTCGACGCGTTCGTGGTGCGCATGACCATCGTCCCGGCGGTCATGGCGCTCCTCGGCCGGTCCGCCTGGTGGCTGCCGCGCCCGCTCGACCGGCTCCTGCCCAATGTGGACGTCGAGGGCGAGAAGCTGTCGCGACCGGCCGTGCGGGAAGCGGAAAGCGTTGGCGCCAAAGGCTGATCGCACCCGATCATGGACCGATGCCGGAACTGACGATCCCCCCGACCCTCCTCGATACCCGCGGACGTGACGAGGAGGGCCGGGGATGGCTCGCCTCCCTGCCCGACCAGATCGACCGGTACGCCGGGGAGTGGGACCTGCGGCAGACCGGGGTCCCCATGGCCGGAATGGGTTCGCTGGTCGTGCCCGTCGAACGCGCCGACGGCGTCCCTGCCATGCTCAAACTCCAGCCCGTCGACGACGAGACCGTCGGCGAGGCCGTCGGCCTGCGGATCTGGAACGGCGACGGATCGGTGCGCCTCCTCGATGAGGACCCCGCTACCGGTGCCCTCCTTCTCGAAGCGCTCGACGCCTCCCGCGACCTCCTCGTCCTCGACGACGAAGAAGCCCTCGACATCGTCACCGGCCTGCTCGCGAGGCTCACCTCCGCCCCGGCCCCGCCCGGACTGCGCCGCCTGTCCGACATCGCCGGCCAGATGCTCGCCGACGTCCCGGCCGCGCTCCCCGCGCTCGCCGACCCCGACGAGCGCGCGCTCGTCGCGGCCGGCGCGGCCGCCGTCGCCGAACTCGTCGGCGAGTCGGGCGACCGGCTCCTGCACTGGGACCTGCACTACCAGAACGTCCTCGCCCCGCTGCCCGGCTCCGGGCGCGAGGCGTGGCTGGCCATCGACCCCAAGCCGCTCGCCGGCGACGTCGGCTTCGACCTGCTCCCGGCTCTGAGCAACCGCTGGGAGGAGATGGTGGCCACCGGCGACCCCGCCAAGGCCGCCTTGCGTCGCTTCGACCGGATGACCGACGGCCTCGGCCTCGACCGGGACCGCGCGGCCGGCTGGACCCTCGGCCGCGTGCTCCAGGACGCGCTGTGGAACGTCGAGGACGGCTTCGACCGCATCGACCCCGAGCGCAGGATCATCGGGCAGGCGATCCTCGACCACCGCCACGGCTGAGCGCACGCGAAAAGGGCCGCCACGGAAACCGTGGCGGCCCTGTCAAAGGTCGATCTAGCGCGAACCCAGGCGGCGCGCCCGGCCCCGCTGCGCGGCGTCCAGGATCACCTTGCGGATCCGGATCGCCTCGGGGGTCACCTCGACGCACTCGTCCTCGCGGCAGAACTCCAGCGCCTGCTCCAGCGACAGCCGGCGCGGCGGGATCAGCCGCTCGAGGACCTCACTGGTCGCCGAGCGCACGTTGGTGAGCTTCTTCTCCTTGGTGATGTTGACGTCCATGTCGTCTTCACGGGAGTTCTCACCGACCAGCATGCCCTCGTAGACCTCGGTGCCCGGCTCGACGAACAGCGAACCGCGCTCCTGGAGGTTGAACATCGCGTAGGTCGTCGCCACACCCGTACGGTCGGAGACCAGCGAACCGTTCTGGCGCGTGCGCAGCTCGCCGAACCACGGCTCGTAGCTCTCGAACACGTGGTGGGCGATGCCCGTGCCGCGCGTCTCGGTCAGGAACTCCGTGCGGAAGCCGATCAGCCCGCGCGCGGGGACCAGCCACTCCATCCGGATCCAGCCGGTGCCGTGGTTGACCAGCTGCTCCATGCGGCCCTTGCGGGTCGCCAGGAGCTGCGTGATCGCGCCGAGGTACTCCTCGGGGGAGTCGATGGTCAAACGCTCGACGGGCTCGTGACGCTTGCCGTTGATGTCCTTGGTGACCACCTGCGGCTTGCCGACGGTCAGTTCGAAGGACTCGCGACGCATCTGCTCGACCAGGATCGCCAGGGCGAGTTCGCCTCGGCCCTGGACCTCCCACGCGTCGGGGCGCTCGGTGTCGAGGATCCGCAGCGAGACGTTGCCGACGAGTTCCTTGTCGAGACGGTCCTTCACCATGCGCGCGGTGACCTTGGAGCCCTTGACCCGGCCGGTCAGCGGCGAGGTGTTGGTGCCCAGGGTCATCGAGATGGCGGGCTCGTCGACGGTGATGAGCGGAAGCGCCACCGGGTTCTCGACGTCGGCGAGGGTCTCGCCGATCATGATGTTGGGGAAGCCGGCGACGGCGATGATGTCGCCGGGCCCGGCCTCGGTCGCGGGCTTGCGCTCGAGACCGTCGGTCATCAGCAGCTCGACGACGCGGGTGCGCTCGACGGTGCCGTCGGTGCGGCACCAGGCGACCGTCTGGCCCTTCTTGATCGTGCCCTGGTGGACCCGGCACAGCGCCAGGCGGCCGAGGAACGGCGAGGCGTCGAGGTTCGTCACGTGCGCCTGGAGCGGCGCCCCCTCGTCGAAGGAGGGGGCCGGGACGGTGTCCAGCAGCGTGTGGAACAGCGGCTCCAGGCTGGTGCTGTCGGTCGGGACGGTGCCGTCGGCGGGCATCTCCAGGGTGGCGATGCCGTCGCGCGCGCAGGCGTAGACGATGGGGAAGTCGATCTGCGACTCGTCGGCGTCGAGGTCGAGGAAGAGCTCGTAGGTCTCGTCGACGACCTCCTTGATGCGCGCGTCGGAGCGGTCGACCTTGTTGATGACCAGGACGATCGGGAGCTTCGCCGCGAGCGCCTTGCGGAGCACGAACCGCGTCTGCGGCAGCGGGCCCTCGGAGGCGTCGACGAGCAGTACCACGCCGTCGACCATGGTCAGACCGCGCTCGACCTCTCCGCCGAAGTCGGCGTGGCCGGGGGTGTCGATGATGTTGATCGTGATCGACTCGCCCGCGGCGTTGAGGTAGTGCACGCCGGTGTTCTTGGCGAGGATGGTGATGCCCTTTTCACGTTCCAGGTCCATCGAGTCCATCACCCGGTCGTCGACGTTCGCGCCCTGCCTGAAGGCGCCGCCTTGCTTCAGCATGGCGTCGACGAGGGTGGTCTTGCCGTGGTCGACGTGCGCGATGATCGCGACATTACGTAGGTCGGAACGAAGGGCCATGTCGTCTATGGTTCCTTACCCTCGGTCGATTGATCGCGGCGGGCCGGGTGATTTGGGGCCGCCGCCACCCCCGCGCCCACCCGCCCATGCGGTTTTGAGCTGCGAAGACGTCAAAATGACGGCTTCGCGGTGAACCCGGAGCGTGTCGCGGGTGGACGGACGGGCGCTCCCGGCGTGGCGCGCGCCACAGACGCGGGTCACCAGCCGCGCTCGAACCACTCCGCCAGCGCGGGCCGCTCGGCGCCCAGCGTCGTGTCGCGCCCATGTCCGGGATAGACCCACGTCTCGTCGGGAAGCCGGTCGAAGAGCTTCGAGCGCACGTCGGCGAACAGCGAGTCGAAGTCGGCCCGCCCCGCGGTCTTGCCGACGCCCCCGGGAAAGAGAGAGTCCCCGGTGAACACGTGCGGCACACCCGCGCGGTCCTCATATAGCAGTGCGATCGACCCCGGCGTGTGCCCGACGAGGTGCACGACCTCCAGCGCCACCCGCCCGCAGGCGATCGTGTCCCCATCGGCGAGCATCCGGTCCACCTCCGGAATGTGCTCCGCGTCGGCCTCGTGCGCGAACGACACCGCCCCCGTGGCCCGCAGCAACTCCGACAGCGCCTGCCAGTGGTCGGCATGCCGGTGCGTGGTCACGATCGTCGACAACCCCGCCGCCCCGATCACCCCGAACAGGCGCTCGGCATCGGCCGCCGCGTCGATCATCAACTGGTCGCCGGTGCGATGACACCGCAGCAGGTAGGCGTTGTTGTCCATCGGCCCCACCGAGATCTTGGTGATCGAGAGGCCGTCGAGGTCGCGGGTCGCGGGGGGCCCGCCGGGGCGCACGTCTCCGGTATAAGTCACCCCGCCAATCCTTCCGCAAACCGGCTTGCCAAGCGGCCCTCCATGGTCTTAACTTCGTGCGTACCGACGCGCGTGAGTGGTGAGGAGGTGACCCGATGCGTGTAAGCGGACTTCGAAGTCCAGGCCCTGTACGGGTATGTGCACGTACGGAGCCCGAACCATCCCTGCATGTGTGCGCCACGCCCCGAACCTGAAGCATGGCGCGGACACAGCTGAGCTGAAGGTGCCAGAAATGAATCTGTCCATGCCGTCCCTCGGATGGGACGACCGGCTCCGTGACGCCTACCGGCGCCACGAGCGGCGCGGCCAGCGACCGGGACGGGTAGCCCGCGTCGACCGCGGCATCTGCACGGTCCTCACCGCCGACGGCACGGTCCGTGCGAGCCTGTCCGGGCGCATGCTCGGCGACCTCGCCGCCGACCCGACCAGCGGCCCCTGCGCCGGTGACTGGGTCGTCGTCCGGCAGTGGCCCGACGACCGGACCACCCTTGAGGCGGTCCTTCCCCGCAAGACCTCGATCGTCCGCGCCGGCGCCGGCAAGGCCGCCACCGGACAGATGATCGCCACGAACATCGACACCATCGCCGTCGTCGAGCCGCTCGACCCCGACCCCGACCCGGGGCGCATCGAGCGTCTGATGACCCTGGCCTGGGACTCCGGCGCCAGCCCGATCCTCCTGCTCACGAAGGCAGACGCGGTCGGCGACCCCGCCGCGCTCGCCCTCTCCTTCGCCGACGCGGCCCCCGGCGTCCCGATCATCCCGGTCAGCACCATCAGCGGGGAGGGAGTCGAGGTGGTCGCCGAGTACGTTCCCAGCGGCCGGACCCTCGCGCTCGTGGGGCCCTCCGGTGCCGGGAAGTCTTCGCTGGTCAACGCGCTCGCCGGAGCCGAGGTGATGGTGACGCGCGCCCTGCGCGCCGACGGTCGCGGGCGCCACACCACGTCCTACCGGGCGCTGGTCCCCATCCCGGGGGGCGGGGTCATCCTCGACACACCAGGGTTGCGAAGTGTGGGCCTCTTCGACCGCACCAGCGGTGAGGGCGACGGTCTCGGCCGGGCCTTCGCCGACGTGGAGGAGATGGTGGCGGCCTGCCGCTTCAGCGACTGCCGTCACGAGACCGAGCCCGACTGCGCCGTCCGCGAGGCGCTCGAAATCGGGACACTGTCGGCCAGGCGCTACGACAACTGGCGCAAACTCCAGCGCGAGCTCGTCTTCGAGCGCCGCCGGGTCGACGCCCGCATGCGCGCCGTTCAGCGCGACAAGGACCGAAAGCGCCAGGCGGCCGCCCGCCGCAGAGACGGGTGAGGCGCGAATCGCATCCCGGTTCGTGGAGCCCGCCTCGCCGGTGGGCTCCACGCGCCGTACTGTCGAACGGGTGAGCTGCGCTTACACGGTTTTGTCAGACCCCACCGATAGGGTGCGCGCGTGACCCAGACTCCAACCTCCGGCAAGATCAACTCGGCCCGGCCTCCGTCTGTCCAGACGGCCGGGCCCGGTGCGGACCGGCCTTCCAGCGGGCGCATCTCCATCAGGGGAGCGCGCGAGCACAACCTGCGCAACGTCAACCTCGACCTTCCGCGCGACTCGCTGATCGTGTTCACCGGGCTGTCCGGCTCCGGCAAGTCCAGCCTCGCCTTCGACACGATCTTCGCCGAGGGCCAGCGCCGTTACGTCGAATCGCTGTCGGCCTACGCCCGGCAGTTCCTCGGGCAGATGGACAAGCCCGACGTGGACTTCATCGAGGGACTGTCCCCGGCGGTGTCCATCGACCAGAAGTCGACCTCCCGCAACCCGCGGTCGACGGTCGGCACCATCACGGAGGTCTACGACTACCTCCGCCTGCTGTTCGCCCGCATCGGCCAGCCGCACTGCCCGGTCTGCGGCGAGGCGGTCACCAAGCAGACCCCGCAGCAGATCGTCGACCGCGTCCTGGCGATGGAGGAGGGGACCAAGTTCCAGGTCCTCGCGCCCGTCGTCCGCGACCGCAAGGGCGAGTACGTCGACCTGTTCGCCGAGCTCCAGTCGAAGGGCTACGCCCGCGCGCGCGTCGACGGCGTCGTGCACCAGCTGACCGAGCCGCCGAAGCTCAAGAAGCAGGAGAAGCACTCCATCGAGGTGGTCGTCGACCGCTTGACGGTGAAGGCCACCGCCAAGCAGCGCCTGACCGACTCGGTCGAGTCGGCGCTGCGGCTGGCCGGCGGGATCGTGCTGCTGGAGTTCGTCGACCTCCCCGAGGGCGACCCGCACCGGGAGCGCCGCTACTCCGAGCACCTGGCCTGCCCCAACGACCACCCGCTCGCGCTCGACGACCTGGAGCCGCGCTCCTTCTCCTTCAACACCCCCTATGGCGCCTGCACGACCTGCATGGGCCTGGGCGTGCGCATGGAGGTGGACCCCGAGCTGCTCATCCCGGACCCGGAGCGCACCCTGCGCGACGGTGCCGTGGCGCCATGGGCGGGCAACCACATGCTCGGCTACTTCATCCAGCTCCTCGGCGGCCTCGCCGACCAGCTCGGCTTCGACATCGACACCGAGTGGCAGGCGCTGCCGTCGCGGGCGCAGAAGGCGATCCTGCACGGCGTCCAGGAGCAGGTGCACGTCAGCTACCGCAACCGGCACGGGCGGCAGCGCTCGTACTACGCCAACTTCGAGGGCGTCATCCCGTGGCTGGAGCGCCGCCACGCCGACACCGACTCCGAGGGCAGCCGGGAGCGCTACGAGGGCTACATGCGCGAGGTCCCCTGCGGGGACTGCGGCGGCACCCGGCTCAAGCCGGAGGTCCTCGCGGTCACCGTGACCGGACGCAACATCGCCGAGATCTGCGCGCTGTCGGTGTCGGAGTGCGCCAAGCTGCTCGCCGGCCTGGAGCTGTCCGAGCGGGAGGCGATGATCGCCGAGCGCGTCGTCAAGGAGATCAACGCGCGCCTGCGCTTCCTCCTCGACGTCGGCCTCGACTACCTCTCGCTGGACCGCACCGCGGCGACCCTCTCCGGCGGCGAGGCGCAGCGCATCCGCCTGGCGACCCAGATCGGCGCGGGACTCGTCGGCGTGCTCTACGTCCTCGACGAGCCCTCGATCGGGCTGCACCAGCGCGACAACCACCGCCTGATCGAGACGCTGGTCCGCCTGCGGGACCTGGGCAACACGCTCATCGTCGTCGAGCACGACGAGGACACCGTCCGCACCGCCGACTGGATCGTCGACATCGGCCCGGGCGCCGGCGAGCACGGCGGCAAGATCGTGCACTCCGGGACGCTCGAAGGGCTGCTCGCCAACGAGGAGTCGCTGACCGGTGCCTACCTGTCGGGCCGTTCGGTGATCCCCACTCCGATGGTCCGGCGCCAGCCGCAGCCGGGCCGGGAGCTGGTCGTGCGCGGTGCGCGCGAGCACAACCTGAAGAACGTCGACGCGAGCTTCCCGCTGGGCTGCCTGGTGTCGATCACGGGCGTGTCCGGTTCGGGCAAGTCGACCCTGGTCAACGACATCCTCTACGGCGTGCTGGCCAGCCGCATCAACGGTGCCAAGGTCGTGCCGGGCCGCCACCGCCGTGTTGACGGCCTCGACGAGGTCGACAAGGTCGTCGGCGTCGACCAGTCGCCGATCGGGCGGACCCCGCGGTCCAACCCGGCGACCTACACCGGCGTGTTCGACCGGATCCGCAAGCTCTTCGCCGAGACGACCGAGGCGAAGGTCCGCGGCTACCAGCCCGGCCGCTTCTCCTTCAACGTCAAGGGCGGGCGCTGCGAGGCCTGCTCGGGCGACGGCACGCTCAAGATCGAGATGAACTTCCTGCCCGACGTCTACGTGCCCTGCGAGGTCTGCCACGGCGCCCGGTACAACCGGGAGACCCTGGAGGTCCACTACAAGGGCAAGACGATCGCCGAGGTCCTCGACATGCCGATCGAGGAGGGCGCGGAGTTCTTCGAGCCGATCACCGCCATCCACCGGCACCTCAAGACCCTCGTCGACGTCGGTCTCGGCTATGTTCGCCTCGGGCAGCCCGCGCCGACCCTCTCGGGCGGCGAGGCGCAGCGCGTCAAGCTCGCCAGCGAGCTGCAGAAGCGCTCCACCGGGCGCACGGTCTACGTTCTCGACGAGCCGACCACCGGTCTCCACTTCGAGGACATCCGCAAGCTCCTCAAGGTGCTCGAGGGCCTGGTGGACAAGGGCAACACGATCATCGTGATCGAGCACAACCTGGACGTCATCAAGACCTCCGACTGGATCATCGACATGGGCCCCGAGGGCGGCTCCGGCGGCGGGACCATCATCGCCACCGGCACCCCGGAGGATGTCGCGCTGGTTCCGGAGAGCTACACCGGCCAGTTCCTCCGGAAGGTCCTCGAGATCGACGGCGAGATCGTCGCGGCGCCGAAGAAGGCCCCGGCGAAGGCCAACGGCACCAAGCCGGCCGCGAAGAAGACCGCCAAGAAGGCCGTCGCGAAGAAGGCGACGGCCAAGGCCAAGAAGTAGCGGACGCCGCGCCCGCGGACCGGCACCCCGGTCCGCGGGCGCGGCGGCCCGTCAGGACCTCACCAGACCAGAGGAGATCGCCGTGGCGAGCGCTTCACCGCCCGAGCCCACCGTCGCCGAGGTGATGGCGGATCTGGCGGCCCTGGAGGACCCGAAGATCCGTGCGGTCAACGAACGCCACGGCGACGACCACGGCGTCAACCTGACCAGGCTTCGCGCGGTCGCCAAGGGCCTCAAGACCCGCCACGAACTGGCCGGCCGGCTCTGGGAGACCGGCGACACCGCGGCCCGCCTCGTCGCCATCCTGATCAGCCGCCCGAAGTCGTACACCGGGCCGGAGCTGGACGCCATGCTCCGCGAGGCCCGTGTGCCCAAGGCGCACGACTGGCTCGTCAACTACGTCGTCAAGAAGAGCCCGCACGCCGAGGAGCTCCGCACCGCCTGGTTCGCCGACGCCGACCCGGTGGTCGCCAGTGCCGGGTGGGCGCTGACCAGTACCCGTGTGGCCAAGGAAGCCGAGGGTCTCGACCTGTCCGGCCTGCTCGACCTCGTCGAGACGCACATGAAGGACGCTCCCGACCGCTTGCAGTGGGCCATGAACGAGTGCCTGGCCACCATCGGCATCCACCACCCCGAGCACCGCGCTCGCGCCGTCGGCATCGGGGAGAGCCTCGAAGTCCTCAAGGACTACCCGACCCCGCCCGGCTGCACGTCCCCGTACGCGCCGATCTGGATCAACGAGATGGTCCGCCGCCAGGCGGAGAAGTAGACCGTCCTCAGCCGGGTTTCCTGAAGCGCAGGTCCACCGGCAGGGTCTGCGGGCGCGGTGAGTTCCACCCGAACCACAGCGAGGCGACCCGCAGCAGCAACGTCGCGGTCAGCGCGCACACCGACGCAGCCCCGATGTTGGTGAAGGGCTTGACCGCGAGGAAGAGCAACGCCCCGCCGAGCGCCGCCGTGACGTAGAAGGAACCGCCCTGCACGAGCGCGATGGGCGCGCCGCTGAGCAGGTCGCGGACCAGTCCGCCGCCGGTCGAGGCCAGCACCCCGATGAAGATCATCGGGATGGTCCCGAGACCGGCTCCGGCCGCCGTGGTCATGCCGACGATGAGGTAGAGGCCGAGCGCGAAGGCGTCGACCAGGACGATGACCGGCGCCAGCCGGCGCACGGGCGCGGCGAAGAGCATTCCCACGAGCGCGGCGAGGATGGCGGTGGCCAGGTATGAGTTCGTGGTCAGCGCCGCGGGGACCCGTGAGAGGAGGATGTCGCGGATCAGCCCGCCGCCGAGTCCGGCCGCGATGCCGATGAAGATGACGCCGATGAAGTCGAGGCGGTCGCGGCCGGGATCCTGGCCCGCGACCAGCGCGCCCTGCGCCGAGGTGACGCCGACGGCGGTGAGGTCCACCCAGAGCGGGACGGAGACGACGTCGTCGAGCATGGCTCCTCCGGGCGGCTGCCGTCGGGGGTGGGGACGGTCGGACGCGGCGGGGTTGAAAGTCACGCTAGTCCACAAAAGTCACTGAACGTACGGAAATAGATCGATCATCCCGCCGTGGGAGGCCCGCGACCCCGCAACAGGTGGAATGTCGGGGTCTGGAGTTAGGCTCACGCTCGTGGCATTGGACTACCGGCCGGCGACCGGCACTATTCCCACCGACCCCGGGGTCTACCGCTTCCGCGACCCCGACGGGCGGGTCATCTACGTCGGCAAGGCCAAGAACCTGCGGTCGCGGCTGTCGTCCTACTTCGCCGACCCGGCCACGCTCCACCCGCGCACGTACCAGATGGTGCACACCGCCACCTCGGTCGACTGGATCACCGTCAGCACCGAGGTCGAGGCCCTCCAGCTCGAATACTCCTGGATCAAGGAGTTCGACCCGCGCTTCAACGTCAAGTACCGCGACGACAAGAGCTACCCCTACCTGGCCGTGACAGTCGGCGAGGAGTTCCCGCGCCTCCAGGTCATGCGCGGGGCCAAGCGCAAGGGCGTGCGCTACTTCGGGCCCTACTCCCACGCGTGGGCCATCCGGGAGACCCTCGACCTTCTCCTGCGCGTCTTCCCGGCCCGCACCTGCAACACCACGACCTTCAACCGCGCACAGCGCACCGGCCGCCCCTGCCTGCTCGGCGACATCGGCAAGTGCGCCGCCCCCTGCGTCGGCCGCGTCACCCCCGAAGAGCACCGCGGCATCGTCGACGAGTTCTGCGACTTCATGGCCGGGCGCGGTGAACAGCTCATCAAGCGGCTCGAGAACGAGATGCTCGCCGCCTCCGAGGACCTCGACTTCGAACGCGCCGCCCGCCTGCGCGACGACCTCGTCGCCCTGCGCCGGGCGCTGGAGAAGCAGGTCGTCGTCCTCGCCGACGGCACCGACGCCGACGTCGTCGCCTTCGCCGACGACCCCCTAGAAGCCGCCGTGCAGGTCTTCCACGTCCGCGGCGGACGCGTCCGGGGCCAACGCGGCTACGTCGTCGAGAAGGCCGTCGAGATGTCCATCGGCGAACTCGTGCACGACTTCTGCTCCCAGGTCTACGGAGAGGCCCGTGACGCCGACGTGCCGCGCGAGGTCCTGGTACCCGAGCTCCCGCCCGACACCGAGGCCCTCACGGCCTGGCTGAGCCAGATGCGCGGCGGGAAGGTGTCGATCCGCGTGCCCCAGCGCGGCGACAAGCGCGCCCTCGCCGAGACCGTCCAGCGCAACGCCCAGCAGTCCCTCGTCCAGCACAAGATGCGCAGGGTCGGCGACCTCACCGCCCGCAGCCGTTCCCTCGAAGAACTCGCCGAGGCCCTCGACCTGCCGACGGCGCCCCTGCGCATCGAGTGCTACGACATCTCCCATATCCAGGGCACCGACGTCGTCGGCAGCATGGTCGTGTTCGAAGACGGCCTCGCCCGCAAGTCCGAGTACCGCCGCTTCATCGTCAAAGGCGAGCAGGTCGACGACACCGCCGCGATGTCGGAGGTGCTGCTCCGCCGCTTCGCGCACGGCAAGACGCCCGAACCCGTCGAGCCGGCCGACCCGACCCAGCCCGTCGAAGGCGACGAGAACGGCCGCAAACGCCGCTTCGCCTACCCGCCGCAGCTCATCGTCGTCGACGGCGGCCTCCCGCAGGTCAACGCCGCCGCGGCGGCCCTCGACGAGGCCGGAGCCGGCGACGTCCCCGTCATCGGCCTCGCCAAGCGCCTCGAAGAGGTGTGGCTGCCCGACGAGGAGTTCCCGGTGATCCTCCCGCGCCGCAGCGAAGGACTGTTCCTCCTCCAGCGGCTGCGCGACGAGGCGCACCGCTTCGCCATCAGCCACCACCGCAAACGCCGTTCGAACCGCATGACCGCATCGGCCCTCGACGAGATCCCCGGCCTCGGCGAGATCCGCCGCAAGGCGCTCCTGCGCCACTTCGGGTCCCTCAAACGCCTGCGCGCCGCCAACGTCGAGGAGATCGCCAGCGTCCAGGGCATCGGCCGCTCGACCGCCGAGGCCGTGCGGCGCGCGCTCAACCCCGAACCCGACGCGAGCGCGGCGGCGAAGGAGACCTCGGGCGAGTAGGGCGGAGCGCCGTACGCCGGCGAGAAGGACGCATACCCTCGGAGCATGGGCGGACCGGCCGACTTCGAGGCATTCTTCCGGGGCGGGGACCTGCGCGTCCCGCTCGCCTGGGACCGCCTCGCCGAAGCCGGCTGCACAGCCACCATCGAGGTCGGCCGCTCCGCCGCCGAACTGGGGGAGTGCCACACCACCTGGTACGCCGACGCCGGCGGGGCCGCCACCGTCTGGGACGCACCCGGCGCCCGGCCGCTGCGCGTCCGCGAGGCAGGCGCTCTCCAGAACCACGACGCCCGCCGGACCGAACGACTCGCCGAATACGTGCGCGACTTCGCCGCCGCGATCGGGCCCGTGCGCCTCGTGCTGCCCGCCTACACCGTCAACGGCGACACCCTCCTCCTCGACGGCGCCCACCGCGCCGTGGCCGCCTGGCGCGCACGCCCGGACCTGCGCGTGCTGCTCTGGCGCCTCCACGGACCCGCCGACGAGAAGCTGCTGCCCCATCTCCGGCATCACCGCTGATACCGGACCACGCCGCCCCGGCACCGCGCGGGACGCACGTGGCCAGGACCACCGTCGGCGAAACGACCGCGCGGACGCCCTCCGACCGCCCATGAGAGACACTGACAACATGCCGGACACGCCGACACCACACGATGACGCCGAGTCCCCGGCCTCCTCACCGAGCCGCGCCGACCTGGACCTGGTGATCATCACCGGGGTCTCCGGCGGGGGCCGCAGCACCGTGGCCCGGGCACTGGAGAACGTCGGGTACTACGTCGTCGACAACCTGCCCCAGGCGCTGATGGTGACGATGGCCGAACTGGCCTTCGAATCCTCCGCCGAGGTCACCCGGCGCACCGCCATGGTCCTCGACGTGCGCAGCCACGCCTTCTCCGTCGACCTCACCGGCGCCGTCAAGGAACTGCGCGCCCGCGGCTTCCGCCCGCGCGTGGTGTTCCTCGACGCCCAGGACGACGTGCTCATCCGCCGCTTCGAGAGCGTCCGGCGCGCCCACCCCCTCCAAGGCTCCGGCCGTCTCCTCGACGGCATCGTCGCCGAGCGCGAACTGCTCACCGACGCGCGCGACGAGGCCGACGTGGTCATCGACACCAGCCACCTCAACGTCAACCAGCTCCGCTCCCGCGTCGAGGAACTCTTCGCCGTCGCCAGCTCCCGCAGCCTGCGCGTGACCGTGCTCTCCTTCGGCTTCAAGTACGGCCTCCCGCAGGACGCCGACTTCGTCCTCGACGCCCGCTTCCTGCCCAACCCCTTCTGGGTGCCCGAACTGCGCGACCACACCGGCCGCGAGGCCGAGGTCAGCGAGTTCGTCCTCGGCCAGCCCGGCGCCAACAACTTCGTCGACGACTACGCCGACCTCATCCGCCGCGCGACACCCGGCTTCGAACGCGAGGGCAAGCGCTACGTCACCGTCGCCATCGGCTGCACAGGCGGCAAACACCGCAGTGTCGCCATCGCCGAGGCGCTCGCCCTGCGCCTGCGCGACGCGGGCCTGTCGGCCTACGCGCACCACCGCGACCTGGGGCGCGAATGAGCGGCCCCAAGCGGCCGCGCGTCGTGGCCTTCGGCGGCGGCAAGGGACTCTCGGTCGCCCTGCGCGCACTGAGGTGCCTCGACGCCGACATCACCGCCGTCGTCACCGTCGCCGATGACGGCGGCTCCAGCGGCAGGCTCCGCACCGACCGCGACGCCCTCCCGCCCGGCGACCTGCGCCAGGCGCTCGCCGCGCTCGCCGGTGACGAGGCCGCCGCCCGCCTCATCCAGCACCGCTACGACGGCGACGACGCGCTGTCGGGGCACACGGTCGGCAACCTCATGCTCGTCGGGCTGCTGGAGATGCACGCCGACCCGGTCGCGGCGCTCGACGAGGCCGCGCGCCTCATGCGCGCCCACGGTCGTGTCCTGCCGATGGCCGCCGTGCCCCTGCGCATCGAGGCCGACGTCCTCGACGACCACGGCGGCTCGATCGTCGTCAGCGGCCAGCACAACGTCGCCATCTGCCGGGGGACCGTCACCGACGTGCGGCTCGACCCCGCCGACCCGCCGGTGGCGCCGGAGGTCCTGTCGGCCGTGGCCGACGCGGACTGGCTCATCTTCGGGCCCGGATCCTGGTACACCAGCGTTCTCCCGCACCTGCTGACCCCCCGTTTGCGTGAGGCGATCGGAAAGAGCGCGGCGCGCCGGCTGATCACCCTCAACCTCTCCGAGGACACCGAGACCGCCGGTCTGTCGCTCGCCGGGCACCTCGGCGCCTTCGAGAGATACGCCGACGGGGTGACAATAGACGCGGTAATCGCCGACGCACGCGCCGTGGGATACCCCGATCCGGTCGCGAGTGCGGCAGAATCCCTTGGAGCGAGGCTCGTCCTCGCCCGGGTCGCCCGGACCGACGGGACCCCTCGACACGACCCGGACGCCCTCGCGGCCGCGCTGCGGCGACTGCTCCTGGAAGCAGAAGACCCGGCCGAGCCCGAGACCATCGAAACACCACGAAGGAGTGCTGGCGAGTAATGGCGATGACCGCGGCCGTCAAGGATGAGCTCAGTCGCGTCGAGGTGACCAAGCAGTGCTGCCGCCGGGCCGAGATGACCGCCGTGCTGCGTTTCGCCGGTGGTCTCCACCTGGTGGCGCAGCGCATCGTCGTCGAGGCCGAACTCGACACGGGCAGCGCGGCGCGCCGTCTCCGCCGCGACATCGCCGAGGTGTACGGCTACGCCAGTGACATCTACGTGCTGTCGGCCGGCGGGTTGCGGCGCAGCACCCACTACGTCGTGCGGGTCGCCGAGAACGGCGAGACCCTCGCCCGGCAGACCGGCCTGCTGGACGTGCGCGGACGACCTGTGCGGGGACTTCCCTCGCATGTCGTCGGCGGGTCGGTGTGCTGTGCGGTGGCGGCCTGGCGCGGTGCCTTCCTGGCACACGGGTCCCTGACCGAACCCGGGCGCTCCTGCGCCCTCGAAGTGACCTGCCCTGGGCCCGAGTCGGCGCTGGCGCTGGTCGGCGTGGCCCGCCGGATCGGCGTGATCGCCAAGGCCCGCGACGTGCGCGGTATCGACCGCGTCGTCATCAAGGACGGCGACGCGATCCGCGAGCTGCTCACCCGCCTGGGCGCCCACGCCTCGGTGCTGACGTGGGAGGAGCGGCGGGTCCGCCGCGAGGTCCGCGCCACCGCCAACCGCCTGGCCAACTTCGACGACGCCAACCTCCGCCGCTCGGCGCGAGCGGCCGTCGCGGCCGCCGCCCGGGTCACCAGGGCGCTGGAGCTGCTGGGCGAGGAGGCGCCGGGGCACCTCGTCGAGGCCGGGAAGCTGCGGCTGGCCAACCGGCAGGCCTCCCTGGAGGAGTTGGGTGCGATGGCCGACCCGCAGCTCACGAAGGACGCGATCGCCGGGCGCATAAGGCGTCTGCTGTCGCTGGCCGACCGGCGTGCGCGCGAGCTGGGCGTGCCCGACACGGAGTCGGCGGTGACGCCGGAGATGCTGGTGTCATAGCGCGGGGCAGGGCAAGCGGAACGGGAGACCGGTCGGTGCGGCGCAACCGCCCGGATCGGTCAACCGCGCACGCGAAAGCGCAGGTGAAGCACCCGGTCGCCCTGGATCACCACGTCAGGATCCTCCAGCAGGTGCTGCGCGTGGACCGACCCGAAGTAGCGCTTGCCGGACCCGAGCACGACCGGTGCGACGTCCATGCGCACCTCGTCGACCAGACGCGCGGCGAGTGCCTGGCCGCCGACGTCGCCGGCGGCGACCTCGACCATGCGGTCACCGGCGAGCTCCTTCGCCTTGGCCACGGCCGCCTCGACGCCGTCGACGAAGTGAAACGGCGCCGCGGGGTCCCAGTCCTCTGGCTGCGGCCGGTGCGTCACGACGACCAGGTGGTCGATCCCGCCCGGAGGCTTCCCGTCCCAGCCGCCCGTCAGGTCGAAGACGTGGCGGCCGACGACAGTCGCCCCGAGCTGGTCCCAGTACGCCCGGGTGTAGTCGTGGGACGCCTGGGACACCTTCAACTCGCCGCTCTCGTCCAACGGCACGTCACCGCTGAGCAACCAGTCGAACAGCGGTCCGGGCTGGTCGTTCTCGTCCGCGATGAACCCGTCCACCGACACCGAGCCGTACATGACTACCTTGCCCACGGGTGCTCCTCTGCTTGGCCGACGCCCTCAGATTAGAGTCTCGTGAGCTGTCGCTCTTGTAAGAAATCAATCGGCCGGCAGCGCCCAGCTGTCCAGGACGTGGCTGGGGTGTTCGCGCATGAAGCGCCGCCGGACTTCGACCCATCGTGTCGGTGTGAGCCCGGTGAAGGCCCGGAAATCGTGGCCGAAGTGGGCCTGATCGAAGTAGCCGGCGCTGCTGGCGAGGCCGGCCCAGTCGATCGGCTCGGCGGGGTCGATCGACAGCACGGTGGTGGCGAAGCGGTGGATGCGGGCCAGCCGCTTCGGCGTGACGCCGATGAGCTCCTTGAACCGCTGTGCCAGATGGGTGCCGCTGACACCGGCGGAGACCGTCAGCTCGCCGATCGTCACCGCTCCGCCCGTCGCCGCGATGACGCCGCTCGTACGGCGGACCAGACCCAGGCCGGCGGTCTCGCACAACCGTCGCATCAGCTCCTCCTCCAGCAGTGTCAGCATCTCGTGCGGTCCCTCGGCCGTGGCCAGCCGGTCTCGCAGCTCGGCGACGGCCGGCCGGCCCCACACCTGCTCCACCGTCACCGGCCGGTCGCACAGCTCGGTCGCGGGCATCGGCAGGAACGGCGCCGGCCCCCACGGCTTGAAGTGCACGCCGACGGACCGGGTCCGCGGCGGGTAGCCGAACTCCAGCGAGCGGGTGGGCATGGTGACCACGCAGCCGTCGGCGTACTCGGCCGTCTCGATGTCGGTGCCGGCGCGGATGCGAAACGGCGACCCGAGGTTGACGATGAGCAACGCCGCGGGCATCGGCGGCAGCGTCAGCCGGGCGTACGGCGACGCACCCTCCAGGTAGTAAAGGTCGTCGATCAGCCCGTCCAGCGGGGGTCGCGGCACTCTGGACACGTACTCCACGCCCACAGCATCGCCGACGTGCCGCCCCGCGTACACCCTGCGTGGTGAGAGCCCGTGTCGCCGCCAGGCCGCGGCGCCCCTCACGCCGTGACCCACGGCAGCCATCCGCGAGCCGCACTCCCCGGCTTCGGCACACGAGCCGGGGCTCCGCCGCTTTCGCCGCCGGGCGGTGAGACCGGGCCCAGCTCTCCCCGCCCGGCGGTTCACACTTCGGCGGCCGTCTCCTGCTCACCCCCACCCACCCCCGCCACACCCCGCCCTCCGGCCTACTCTGGCACCAGCCGAACTTCCACGCCCCTGGCCTCCCACTTCACGGGCCTTGGGTAGGGTCCTTGGTGATCGGCAGGCAATGCCGATGTAACGTTCGCAAAGCATGGCGGCGACGAGGCCGACAGCTTGAAAGCTGGGCCCGCCGGACCGTTCTGGGGGCGGCGAGCCGAGATCACCTTCAGGCGACCAGTCGCTGCCGGCTGGCGCTTTTCTGGCGAGGAGATGGGTCGAGTGACCATCCGAGTAGGTATCAACGGCTTTGGCCGTATCGGACGTAACTTCCTTCGGGCCGCCCTCAAGGCCGGCGACGACATCCAGATCGTGGGGGTCAACGACCTCGCGGGTTCGGACGTGCTGACCCACATGCTCAAGTACGACTCGGTGATGGGCCGCCTCGACGCCGACGTCAGCTACGACGCCGACTCGATCACCGTCAACGGCAAGAGCTTCAAGGTCTCCGCCGAGACCGACCCGGCGGCGCTGCCGTGGGGCGAGCTGGGCGCCGACATCGTCATCGAGTCGACCGGCCGTTTCACCAACGCCGAGGACGCGGGCAAGCACATCAAGGCCGGCGCCAAGAAGGTCATCATCTCCGCCCCGGCCAAGGGCGAGGACCTGACCGTCGTCATGGGTGTCAACGACAACACCTACGACCCGGCGAACCACAACATCATCTCGAACGCGTCGTGCACCACGAACTGTGTCGCCCCGATGGCCAAGGTCCTCTCCGACACCTTCGGGTTCGAGAAGGGCTTCATGACCACGATCCACGCGTACACGACCGACCAGCAGCTCCTGGACCAGGTCGCCGTGTCCCGCAAGGGCACCCTCGACCTGCGCAAGGTCCGCGCCGCCGCGCTGAACCTGATCCCCTCGACCACCGGTGCGGCCAAGGCGACCAGCCTCGTCCTCCCCGAGCTCAAGGGCAAGATCGACGGCATGGCCTTCCGCGTCCCGGTCCCGACCGGCTCGGTCACCGACCTGGTCGTCAACGTCGGCCGCGAGACCAGCGTCGAAGAGGTCAACGCCGCGTTCAAGGCCGCCGCCGAAGGACCGCTGAAGGATCTCCTGTACTACACCGAGGACCCGATCGTCTCCTCCGACATCGTCGGCCACCCGGCCAGCTGCACCTTCGACTCGGGCTGCACGATGGTCCAGGGCAACCAGGTCAAGATCGTCGGCTGGTACGACAACGAGGCCGGCTACTCCCACCGTCTGGTGGACCTGGCCAAGTTCGTCGGCGCGCGTCTCTAGGGGAACCGAAACATGCGTACTCTCTCCGACCTGCTCAGTGAGGGTGTGCGGGGTCGGCGCGTGCTCGTGCGCGCCGACCTCAACGTCCCGTTGGGCACCGACGACGACGGCAACCGCCGCATCGCCGACGACGGCCGCATCCGCGCGGTCCTGCCGACCCTGACGATGCTGCGCGAAGCCGGCGCCAAGGTCATCGTCTGCTCCCACCTGGGCCGCCCCAAGGGCGCCCCGGATCCCAAGTACACGCTCGCGCCGGTCGCCGAGCGCATGGCCGAACTCCTCGACGCGCCGGTCGCCTACGCCACCGACACCGTCGGCGACTCGGCGTCCGAAGTGGTCGGCGGGCTCGCCTCCGGCGAGGTCGCGCTCCTGGAGAACCTGCGCTTCAACGCCGGTGAGACCAGCAAGGACGACGCCGAGCGCACCGCGTTCGCCGAGCGGCTCGCCACGCTCGCCGAGGCCTACGTCGACGACGCCTTCGGTGCCGTGCACCGCAAGCACGCGTCGGTCTACGACGTGCCGAAGCTGCTCCCGCACGTGGCGGGCCGGCTCATCGTGCGCGAGCTGGAGGTCCTGCGCGGCCTCACCGACGACCCCAAGCGGCCATACGCCGTGGTCCTCGGCGGTGCCAAGGTCTCCGACAAGCTCGGCGTCATCAACGCGCTCCTGCCGAAGGTCGACAAGCTGGTCATCGGCGGCGGCATGTGCTTCACCTTCCTCGCGGCCCAGGGCCACGAGGTCGGCGACTCGCTGCTGGAGTCCGACCAGATCGACACCTGCAAAAAGCTGCTCGCCGACGCCGGCGACAAGCTCGTCCTGCCGACCGACGTCGTCGTCGGCACCGAGTTCAGCGACGACGCGGCCACCTCCACCGTCGCCGCCGACGCGATCCCCGCCGGGCAGAAGGGCCTCGACATCGGCCCCGAGTCCGTCGCGTTGTTCGCCGGCGCTATCGGTGAGGCCCACACCGTGTTCTGGAACGGTCCCATGGGCGTCTTCGAGTACGCGCCGTACGCGGCCGGAACCCGGGGCGTCGCCGAAGCCGTCGCGAAGGTCGACGGCCTCAGCGTCGTCGGCGGCGGCGACTCCGCCGCGGCCGTGCGGGCGCTCGGCCTGGACGAGACCTCCTTCGGGCACATCTCGACCGGTGGCGGCGCCTCCCTCGAATACCTCGAGGGCAAGACGCTGCCGGGCATCGCGGCCCTCCAGGACTGACCGGGAACCGTCCGCCGACCGGCGAGCCGCACGCGCGGCCCGCCGGTCGGCGCCGCCACCCGCATCACCGCAGACCAACGCTCCCGGAAGTGGACACAATGACCAACAGCACCCGCCGGCCGCTCATCGCCGGCAACTGGAAGATGAACCTCAACCACTTCGAGGCGCTCGCCCTCGTCCAGAAGCTCGCCTTCAGCCTCGACGAGAAGCAGCTGTCGGACGTCGAGGTCGTGGTCCTTCCGCCGTTCACCGACCTGCGCAGCGTCCAGACCCTCGTCGACGGCGACAAGCTCCTCATCGGCTACGGCGCTCAGGACATCTCCGAGCACAAGTCCGGCGCCTACACCGGTGAGATCGCCGGCTCGATGCTCGCCAAGCTCGGCTGCTCCTACGTGGTCATCGGCCACTCCGAGCGCCGCGAGTACCACCACGAGGACGACGCGCTGGTCAACCGCAAGGTCAAGGCGGCCCTAGAGGTCGAGCTGACCCCGATCCTGTGCGTCGGCGAGAAGCTCGACGTGCGCGAGGCCGCCGGCCACATCGAGCACTGCCACACCCAGCTCGACGGCGCCCTCGACGGTCTCAAGGCCGAGGACGTCGCCCGCATCGTCGTCGCCTACGAGCCCGTGTGGGCCATCGGCACCGGCCGGACCGCGACGCCCGAGGACGCCCAGGAGGTCATCGGCGCTCTCCGCGGCCGCCTCGCCGAGCGCTACGGCGACGCCACCGCCACCCAGGTGCGGATCCTGTACGGCGGTTCGGTCAAGTCGACGAACGTCGCCTCGATCATGGCCAAGGCCGACGTCGACGGCGCCCTCGTCGGCGGCGCGAGCCTCGACGGCGAGGAGTTCTCGGCGCTGTGCCGCTTCCCGGAGCACGTGCAGCGTTCCTGAGGTCGTGCGGTGGTGCTCCGGGAAGTTGAAGCAGGGTCCGGAGCACGTGCAGCGTTCCTGAGGTCGTGCGGTGGTGCTCCGGGAAGGTCAAGCCCGGGGTCTCGTTCGGCTCATCTGTTCGCGGTACCTGTTTGGACAAGCAGCTTTCCTGGCCGAAACGCCCGCTCAGGGTGTCCAAAAGGGACAAGCGCGGCTTTCGCAATACGGTTGAATATCAAGAGAGTTTCATCGAGCGACGCATGGGGATCAGTCGGTTACCATCGACCGATCCCTATGCCTGCCCCCGACAGATGGATCTCCGACGATGCCCGAGTCCGGCTTCACCCCACGACGCAGGGCCGCCCGGCGGGCGGTCGCCGCCGGGGTCATCGCGCTGGCGGTCGCCGCCTCGGGCGTCGCCTGCACCGCCGAGGAACCGCCGCCGGCCGAGGGCATCTCCAGCCCGCCGGTAAAGGGCGGGACGCTGGTCCTGCTCGACGAGGCCCCGTTCTACGACACCCTCGACCCGCAAGAGGTCTACGTCCTCAACCAGCTCAACCTGAGCACGCTGATCTACCGCACGCTGGTGACGATGAAGGTCGCGCCGGGCGCCGAGCCCGAGTTGACGCCCGATCTGGCCACCGACCTCGGCCGGCCCTCCGACGACAACCGCACCTGGGAGTTCAGTCTCCGGCGCGGCCTCAAGTGGGAGGACGGGCAGGAGATCACCTGTGAGCAGGTGCGGCACGGTGTGGCTCGGTCCTTCGACGCGCGCAACGGCGCCGAGGCGGTCGTGCAGGGCGGTCCGACCTATCCGCGGCAGGTCCTCGACGTCGACGAGGACTACACCGGCCCGTACACGCAGCCCGACGCCGACTTCGGCGCGGTCGAGTGCGCCGACGACTGGACGGTGCGCTTCCATCTCAAGCACGCGGTCGGCGACTTCCCGTACATGCTGACGCTGCCGGTGTTCTCGCCGGTGCGGCCGCTGGGCGTCGAGAAGGAGAGCGCCTTCGACCGCAGTCCGCTGGCCAACGGCCCGTACAAGATCGTCGAGGGCAAGGCGCCCGACCCGGACAACGGCCAGCCGGGCCGGCTCATCCTGGGCCGCAACGCCTACTGGGACGCCACGACCGACCCGGCTCGGCCGGCCTACCCCGATCGCATCGAGGTGCGGTACGGGATCGACCGTGAGGCGGCGACGCAGCGGATGCTCGCCGGGGACCGCGAGTACGACAACGCGGTGTTCCTCGGCTCGAACGTCCCGGCGAACTTCATCCAGCAGGTCCTGGCCGACCCGGCGCTGTACGCCCAGGCGCTGACCGGGTACACGAACTCGGTGCGCTACCTGGCCATCAACACCGCCAAGGTCGACGACCTGTCGTGCCGGCAGGCGCTGGTCTACGCCTTCGACCGGCGCAAGTTCCTCAGTGTCTACGGGGGCACGGTCTTCGGCGACTACGCCTCGACGATGATCTCGCCCCAGTCGCCGGCCTATCGCGAGTTCGACGTCTACCGGGCCAAGGACAACCCCGACGGTGACCTCGAGCGGGCGCGCGAGCTGTGGACCGAGGAATGCCCCGACCGCCTGACCCTCGACCACGCCGACACTCCGCAGCTGAAGCGGGCGGCGCAGACCATCGTCGACACCTACGGCAAGCTCGGGATCAAGGTGAAGGCCAACCCCATCCCGGCCGACGAGTACTTCCCGACGATCCAGCAGACCGGGAAGCAGGGCGATCTCACGCTGGCCGCCTGGGTCGCCGACTGGCCCAACGGCTCCGGGACGATCCCGACGCTCTACCACGGCGACTCGATCGTCGACGGGAGCAACCTGAACCTCGCGCAGCTCAACGTCACCGAGATCAACACCCTCATCGACCAGGCCTCGCAGGAGCCGGACCTCGCCGAGCAGTACAGCCTGTGGGGCGAGCTCGACGAGCGCATCGCCCGTGAGGCGCCGACGGTCCCGATCAGTTGGGGCAAGGCCGTGCAGCTGATGGGGAGGAACGTGCGCGGGGCCGTGATGCACCCTCAGTTCGGCATGGCGGGCGTTTCGGCGCTCGGTGTCGCAACGGTGGCCTAGCGGAGGTTCCGGCGCCTCACCGGACCCCTCGGCGCTCTTGGGGATCACCGTGCGCGCGGGCCTCGGCGGCACCAGGGCCCTCACGCGTCACACTGGGCGCAGAGGTGGCGCCGACAGGGTGCCGACCGCCCGCGATCAACCCCCTGCCCACGGCTATCCTGTCCCGCGTTCGTCGGCTAAGCTGGCTCGGATCGTGCCTAAGGAAGGAACTGACTACATGTTGGCCTACTCGCTCGTCGGCGGCCTGATGCTCACCAGTGTGCTGCTGATCGTGCTCGTCTTGCTGCACAAGGGCAAGGGCGGTGGTCTCTCCAGCATGTTCGGTGGCGGTGTCTCCTCCAACCTGAGCGGCTCGTCGGTCGCGGAGAAGAACCTGGACCGCATCACGGTCGTCATCGGCATCCTGTGGCTCGCGTGCATTGTGGCCTTCGGTGTACTGCTCAAGTCCGGCGGTAGCTGAGGTCTTCCATCTGAGCGCGAATCATCTTAGACTCATGCGCGCGGCCCCAATTCGGGCCGCGCGCATTGTGCATACTGCGTCTTCGCTGTCTTCCGGCAGTGCGCCCCGCACAGCAGCCCCCCTGTGACAGGAGCGGAACGTGGCAAGTGGCAACGCCATTCGTGGTACCCGGATCGGCTCCGGACCGGCAAGGTTCATCGAACGTGGAGAACCGGCACCGCGGCAGTTCATCAGTTACTGGTGTGCGAACGATCATGAGACCCGTCCGTCGTTCGCCATGGACGTCCAACCACCGGAAACCTGGGACTGCACGAGGTGCGGGCTCCCTTCGGGACCCGACCGTGAGGCTCCTCCGGACAAGCCGCACGCGAAACCCTTCAAGACACACATCGCCTACGTCATGGAGCGACGCTCCGAGGCCGACGGCGCGGCTCTGCTAGAGGAGGCCCTGGCCAACCTGCGCCGACGGCGCGGGGAGTAGCAGGGTTATTTTTTTAGGCTCCGCGGGTGGTGACGGCCGTCACCACCCGCGGAGCCTTGTGCGTGTTCAGTGCTCGACGCGGGCCGCGTGCGCGGCCAGTCCGCGCACACTGGCGGCGATGGATTCGCGCAGTCTGCGGTGGCGGAACCACCCTGTGCCGAAGCGGCCGGCGGTGTAGGTGGCGTGCCAGCGGATGCGGCAGCCGCCGGGCAGTGGCGTGATGTCGATGTCGGCGCGGTAGTCGTTGAGGGGCGGTCCGTCGACGAGGGTGTGGCTGAAGCGCCGGTCGGGCAGGAGCTCCACGATCTGGTCGCGGCTGTCGACGCCGCCGGTGCGGAAGTGCCGGACGGCGCCGACGCCCTCGGGCTCGTCGGTGGCGGGTTCGGCGAGTTCGAAGGAATCGATGGGGGACCAGGCCGGCCAGGTCGAGCCGTCCCGGAGCAGCGCGTACACGGTGGACGGAGAGGCCGCGGTCTCGGCGCTCTCGTCGATGTCCTTGGTTCTCGGCATGCCTCAATCCTGGCAACGGCTTCACGTCCCGTGCGTGGCGGGCTTGACGGCGCCGATATAGTTATCGATAATCGACACATCGATAAACGATATTCGGAGAGTGGACATGAGTGCTGACACGGCGGCCCGGGTCGATGCGGGCCCGTTGCCGTCGCCGGACTGGCTGCGGCGACTTCAAAGAGGGCTGACGGTTCTATCGGTGCTGGGAGCCCTCGCGGTGGTGCTCACCGCCACCGCGAGTGTGTACGCCCGCCTCAGCGACGACGACAACCCGCTCGGGTACATCACCGGGCGCGTCGAAGGCGACGAAGCCGGACTCGGTTACGAGTTTCCGGCCGACGGAGGCCCGGTGAGGGAGGTTCGGCTGGGCAACCCCGAAGGTGTGCGGATGCAGATCTTCGACGTGCTCACCTGGCTGCCGAGCCTTGCCCTGGCCACGGTCCTGCTCTTCCTCCTGCGCGACATCGTGCGACACGCCCGCCGCACCGACCCCTTCCACTCCGACACCGCCCGACGCCTGCGCCGTGCCGGTTGGATCGCGGCCGTCGGCGGCTTTCTGGCGGGCTCGGTCGAGCGCGCCGGGCACGGTCTGGCGCTCCTGGCCTCCCCGACGCAGAACGTCACCGCGGACGACGAGATGTGGGTATGGGCGCCGTACTCCCTCAGGGATCTCGTCTTCGGGTTGCCGTGGGTCTGGTTCGCCGTCGGTGTCGCACTGCTGGCGATCGCCTCGGTCTTCTCCCGCGGCATCGCGATGCGCAGGGACCTGGACGGTCTCGTGTGATGGTCGATCCCGAGCACCGCGTCAGCGTTCACCTCGATGAAGTGCTCGCCGCCCGAGGCATGACCCTCACCGAACTGTCCAAAAGGGTCGACCTGACCCTGGCCAACCTCTCGGTGCTCAAGAACGGTCGGGCCAGGGCGATCCGCTTCTCGACGCTCACGGCCTTGTGCGACGCCCTCGACTGCGCGCCGGGCGACATCCTGCGCGTGGAACCGGCCGGAGGCGAATGAGCGGTGGGGCCCGGCAGAGTCGGGCCCCACCGCCGTGGAGGAGTCAGGCTCAGGCGGACTGGGCCGAGCCGTACAGGTTCTGCGCGTCGGTGCCGAAGTACGGCCCGAACATGTAGGTCGGCAGGAAGTTGTACTTGAAGCTGTTCACCGAGGTCTGCACGCCGACTCCGGTGGCCTCGTTGAAGGTCCGAAACCACGGGCCGCCGCTGGAACCGCCGGTCATGTTGCAGGCCAGGCCGATGCCGTTGCTCAGCAGGAAGTCGTTGATGGTCCGGCCGCTGCAGTAGATCAGGGTCTCCCCGTTGTAGGGGGAGGCCGCCGGGAAGCCGAAGTCGTAGACCTGCTCGCCCCGGGGCTGGTTGAAGGCGATGCCCTGCGAGCCGACCACGTCGGTCAGGTACTGGCCGTTGAGCTGGTTGACCACGGCCGCGCCGATGTCGAAGTTGATGTCCTCGCTGGCCGTCCACTGTGGCGTCGACAGCGTCTGACGGGCCGTCCACGTGCCGTAGGGGCGGTTGCCGTTGTTGTAGCCGGGCACGAAGACCCAGTCGGTGTGCCAGGCGCCGTCGAGCTTCACGCAGTGGCCGGCCGTCATGACGGTGCTCTTGTTGGCGCTGGTGACGGCGTTGCCGGAGCAGGAGGCGGTGCGCCCGCCGTAGGTGAAGAAGACGCGGCCGGATGTCTTGACCGCCGCTCCGCCGCCGGTCCAGGCGCTGCCGCCGTTGGTCGGGGACATCGGGGCGATGGTCCGCGGGGAGCCCTCGGGAACCGCGGTCGACGTGCCGGGTACCGCGTCGACCGTGATGACGTCGAGCGGTTCGGCCTGGCGCATGCGCTCGGCGGTCCAGAACTCGGTGACGTCCGACTGCTGCGAGGCCGAGACCGCGCCGTCGTGGGAGGTGGGGGAGGCGCCGGTGTCGCCGGCGGACGCCACCGACGGGGTCGCCGCCAGGAGCGCGCCGCTTAAGAGGGAGAGGAGTACGAGCCTTGTCGATCGCATGTCGATCCTCTTTCTCGGAAGGGACCGTGTACGCCGGGTCGGCGCAACTGTCCGGTATGGATGGCTGAGGGTCATGTTAGGAGCAATTGGAAGGCCTGCGCTACCCCTTGGTAACCGAACGGCACTCGACAGTCAGTCTTCGCGAAGATAGTCTCTGCGAAGACCATTCGAGCCTCGGAGCCTCCCATGTGGACCTTTTCGCACACCGAGACCACCACCGCCACACCGGCGCGGCTGTGGGAGCACTACGCCGACCCGCCCTCGTGGCCGCGCTGGGATCCCGACACCGCCGAGGTCACCGTCGACGGGCCCTTCTCCGCCGGCACGACCGGCACGCTCAAGCCCATCGGTGGCCCGCGCGTCCACTTCGAGCTCACCGAGGTCACACCGCAGCGGTCCTTCACCGACGTGGCCCGCCTCCCGCTGACCCGGCTGACCTTCGCCCACGACGTCGAACCGCACGGGCGCGGTGCCCGCTTCACCCACACCGTTACCTTCGACGGCCCGCTCGCCTGGCTGTTCCGGCGCGTCATCGGACGCGGCATCGCCGCCGGGATGCCCGAGGCGATGAGCCGTCTCGCCGCACTGGCCGCCGCGGGGGAGCGGTGACCGCCGGTCCCGGCGACAGCCCGGGATTCCTGCTGTGGCACGCGACCCTGCGCTGGCAGCGCGACATCGCCGCCGCCCTCGCCCCGCACGACCTCACCCACGTGCAGTTCGTGCTCCTCGCCACGACGTGGTGGCTGCACGGCCGAGGCGAGCGCCCCAACCAGCTCCGGCTGGCGCGGGCGGCCGGCACCGACGTGAAGATGACCTCCCAGGTCGTGCGGAGGCTGGAGGCCAAGGGCCTGCTGACGCGCGTCGCCGACGAGGCCGACACCCGCATGAAGCGGCCGGAGCTCACCGAGGCGGGCGCCGAACTCACGCCCAGGGTCGTCGAGGTCGTCGAGGCGGTCGACCGCCGGTTCTTCGCCGAAGCCGGTGACCACGCCGGCCTCCTGCGGCTCCTGCGCGGCCTGGCGGGCACCGACGACCCTCCACACCGGACGTGACTCCCGCCCCGGATCCAGGGTTCCCCGCGGTCGCCGACTGACCCTCCGTCCGATGTCCGGGACGCGCCGGACGCCTATCCTCGATCACCATGAGCACCCCCGACTCGCCCCTGCTCCGCAGCCTCCTGGCCGCCGTCGATGCGGCCCCCGACGACGTGCCGCTGCGCCTCCACGTCGCCGAGCGGCTGCTGGCGGCCGGACGCCCCGACGAGGCGACCGCCCACATCGGAGCCGTGCTCCAGCGCGAGCCCGGTTCGGGCGAGGCACGCGCGCTGATGGCCCGCGTCCTCGGCGGCGACACCGAACCCGGGCCCACCGGCGCACCCGCGACCGGTCCCGGCGAAGGGCGCTTCGACTGGAGCCGCGCCGAAGAGGAGTTCGGTGCGATCCCGCAGCCCTTCACCGAAGGCGGCGCGGGCCCCGGCGAGGAACTCGCCGACACCGGCGGCGAGACCGTCCGCCTGTCCGACGTCGCGGGCATGGAGCAGGTCAAGGAACGCCTCCACGCGGCCTTCCTGGCCCCCATGCGCAACGAGAAGCTGCGCCGCCTGTTCGGCAAGAGCCTGCGCGGCGGACTGCTCCTCTACGGCCCGCCCGGCTGCGGCAAGACCTTCATCGCCCGTGCCGTCGCCGGCGAACTCGGCGCCCGCTTCATGAGCGTGTCCATCGCCGACGTTCTCGACATGTGGATCGGCAACAGCGAGAAGAGCCTCGCCGAGATCTTCGCCGCCGCGCGCCGCGACAAGCCCTGCGTCCTCTTCTTCGACGAACTCGACGGCCTCGGCGGCAAACGCGCACGCATGCACGCCTCCGGCATCCGCAACACCGTCACCCAGCTGCTCACCGAGCTCGACTCCGTCGCCGCCGACAACGACGGCGTCTTCGTCCTCGCCGCCACCAACCACCCCTGGGACATCGACAGCGCCCTGCGCCGCCCCGGCCGCCTCGACCGGACCCTCCTCGTCCTCCCGCCCGACGCCCCGGCCCGCGAGGCGCTGCTCCGCTCGGCGCTCGCCGACCGCCCCATCGCCGGCATCGACCTCCCCTCCGTAGTCGCGGCCACCGACGGCTTCTCCGGTGCCGACCTGGTCCACCTGTGCGACACCGCCGCCGAGAAGGCCATCCTCGACTCCATCCGCGCCGGAGAGGTCCGCATGATCGAGATGCGCGACCTCACCGCCGCCCTCACCGAGGTCAGACCCAGCACCGGCCCCTGGTTCGAGACCGCCCGCAACGTCGCCATGTTCGCCAACGAGGGCGGCGTCTACGACGACCTCGTCGCCTACATGAAGAAGCAACGCAAGTGGTAAACCCCCGCACCGGACGGGCCGGCCGGTGAGCGACGACCTCGCCGAGCGCCGCGCCGACGCCCTCCTCGACGCCGGCCGCCCCGCCGAGGCCCGCGAATACGCCGTCCAGGCCGTGACCACCGACCCCGACAACGGCGGCGCCTGGCTGTCCCTGGCCTTCGCGCTCAACAAACTCGGTGAGCACACCGAGGCGCTCGCCGCCGCCGAGCGCGCCGTCGTCCTGTGGCACGATCCGGCCGCCGCGCACCTACAGCGCTGTGACGCGCTGCTACAGCTCGGCCGTCTCGAAGAGGCCCTCGCCGCCGCACGCGAAGGCGTCGCCTTGCGCCCGGGCACCTGGCGCACGCACTTCGAGTTCGCGCGGTCGACCCTGGCCCTGCACCGGCGGGCCGACTCCTGGCACCTGCTCGGCGAGGGCCGCGCCGCGGCCGCCGAGGCGGTCCGCCTCGACCCGGGCGAACCCGACGCGCACCGCATCCTCGCGATGATCCACGGCGAGTTCAAGGACCGCGCGGCCGCCCGCGCGGTGTTCGAGGAGGCCGTCCGCCTCGATCCCAACGACGCCAACACCTGGCACGCCTACGGCGAGTTCGAGTACCACGCCGACCGCGACCGGATCGGCGCCGCGCACTTCGCCCGCGCCCTGCGCCTCGACCCGCACCGCCGCAACACCGCCGGCCGCCTGCGCGAACTGGCCGTCTTCACCTCGTGGGGACCGGTGCGCAACCTCGGCATCGCCGGACTGGTCCTCACGCTGTTCTGGCTCGCATCGCTCTTCGGTGACGACCCCATCGACCACACCAGCCGAGTGGTCTTCTCGGCCGTGGCCGTCCTCGCGTGCTGGCTGCAACCGGCCGTCCGGCTCCTGCGCACCTCACCGGACGTGCGGCGCTTCGGCTGGAACGTGCTGCGCGGAACCTGGGTCGTCAAGGGCCTCGCCGTCGCCACCCTCGCGCTCGCCGTTGCCGCTGCCGTCCCCGGGGACGTCCCCGGCTCCTTCGGCTACCCGGTGGCGCTCATCGGCGCGGTGACCGCGCTCGTGACACGCAGAAGGGCGCTCCTCTAAAGAGAGGAGCGCCCTTCCGTGTACGTCACTTGTTGAGGCTGTGGAACCTCTGCGGCAGCTCGATCGCCGCGTCGGCGTCCAGCAGCCACCGCGTCGCCGAGGTGCCGTGCACACCGGCGGCCGGTATCTGCACCGGACCGCCGCCCGACAGGGCGAGCTTCACCGGACCGGACTTGCCGAAGCCCGAACCGAACAACCACACCTCGCGCCCGGTGTTGATCGCCCGCTGGGTCAGCGAGATCCGCACCGGCGGCGGCTTCGGGGCGCCACGCACGGCCACCACGTTGCGCTCGTCGTAGACGGCCGGATGACCGGGGAAGACCGAGGCGACGTGCCCGTCCTCGCCGACCCCGAGCATCACCACGTCGAAGGTCGGCAGATCCAGATCACCCGTGGCGCGATCGGCCAGCTCGGCCGCGTAACGCGCCGCCGCGGCCTCCGGGTCGTCGCCGTCGGGACCGTCGACGGCCGGCATCGCGTGCACGCGAGCCGGATCGACCGGCAGGGCGTCGAGCATCGACTCGCGTGCCTGCGTCTCGTTGCGCTCGGGATCACCGGCGGCGAGGAAACGCTCGTCCCCCCACCAGAAGTCCACCGCCGACCAGTCGACGGCGTCCCGCGCGGCGCTGTCGCGCACCGCCGCGTGGATGCGCGCCGCGATCCGCCCGCCGGTAAGCACCACCGAGGCCGAACCGCGGTTCGCCTGCGCGTCGATCAGCCGCACGATCAGACGCGCGGCGACCGCCTGCGCCAGAACCTCGGCGTCACGGTGGACGACCACACTGGACGAACTCATGCCGCGGCGCTCTCGGCGTCGGCGCACAGGTCCAGTCGTCCCGTGCACTGCCCCAGCGCGGCCTCGTAGGGCTGGTCGGGGTCGAGGTGGCGCAGCTCCTCGGCGAGCAGCTCACCCAGCGTGCGGCCCTTGATGGACTGCGTCCGGTCGGGGAAGCCCGTCCGGCGAAGCAGCGTGTTACCGCCCTCGTCACGGGTGATGGCGATCTCGTGGCCGTTCTCCAGCGTGATCGCCACCGCCTTGATCGCCGGCAGGTGCTCGCTGTCGCGGACCACGTCGGTGTCGTCGATCGTCGGCTTGATCCCCAGCCGGCCGGCCAGCCAGCCCGACATCAGTACGGCGCTCGGGTCGGTCTGCTTCGCGGTGATCGTCACCGACGCGGCCGGAGCCGTCGCGGTGTCGAAGGCACTGGCGATCAGCGACCGCCAGAAGGTGATCCGGGTCCACGAGATGTCGGTGTCGCCCGGCGAGTAGTCCACCGCCCGGCCGCGCAGCGACGCGATCGGGTCCGCCGAACGCGCGCTGTAGGTGATCCGGCGATCGGCGAACGCGCCCAGCGGGTCGGCCGCGGTGTGCACCGGTGGAGACACGAACCAGCACGTCACCACCGGCACGTCCGGCGCCAGAAGCGGCATGACCACCGACTCGGCGTGCTCCACCAGCGGCCCGTACACGCGCATCACGACGGCCTCGCAGGGACCGAGGCGGCCCCCCACGACGATCTCGGCGTCCAGACGCGGCGCGGTCTGCTCACTGTCGCGGCGGACCACGATGAGCAGACGGCACGGGTGCTGCTGGGCGGCGTGCGTGAGAGCCGCCTCGGCCTCGCGCTCGCCCTTCTCGTCGACGATCACCACCAGGTTGAGCGCCAGCCCGCTGGTGAGGCCTCCGGAGCTGTGCCGCTCGGAGGCCAGGGCCTTGACGACATCGGTGGCGGTGGTGTCCCACAACGCGATCACAACTGTCTCCTTGAAACGTCAGGCACGGCGCCAGGTGCGGCCGTCGCGGGCGAGCATCTCGTCGGCGGCGGCCGGACCCCAGCCGCCCGCGGCGTACTGGTGCGGCTTGCGGCCCGCCCAGAACGCCTCCAACGGGTCGATGACCGCCCAGCTCGCCTCGACCTCGGCGGCGTCGGGGAAGAGGGTCTTGTCGCCGATGAGCACGTCGCGGATGAGGCGCTCGTAGGCCTCGGGGCTCGACTCGGTGAAAGCCTCGCCGTAGAGGAAGTCCATGGAGATGTCGCGCAGCTCCATGCCGGTGCCCGGGACCTTCGACCCGAACTTCACCGTGACGCCCTCGTCGGGCTGCACCCGGATGACGAGCTGGTTGTGGCCGAGCGTCTCGGTGTCGTAGGCGTGGAACGGC
The DNA here is from genome assembly GCF_040655735.1 of Phytomonospora sp. NPDC050363. NCBI lineage: Bacteria > Bacillati > Actinomycetota > Actinomycetes > Micromonosporales > Micromonosporaceae > Phytomonospora > Phytomonospora sp. NPDC050363. Next base: position 134,212 of record NZ_JBFAKK010000006.1, on the reverse strand, counting down.
AGGTGCGGCGCCTTCTTGAACAGCACCGCGATCTCGGTGACCCGGCGCGGCAGGCGCTTGCCCGTCCGCAGGTAGAACGGCACACCCGCCCACCGGCGGTTCTGGATGCCGAGTTTGACGCCCACATAGGTCTCGGTGGTCGAGCCGGCCGGGATGTTGTCCTCCGACAGGTAGCCGTCGACCCTCTCGCCGGCGACCCAGCCCTCGGAGTACTGGCCGCGCACAGCGAAGGTCTCCAGGTCCTGCGGCAGCGTGATCGCGCGCAGCACCTTCAGCTTCTCGGTGCGGATCTCGTCGGGGGAGTATCCGACGGGCTCCTCCATCGCGGTCAGCGCCAGGAGCTGCAGGAGGTGGTTCTGGAGCACGTCGCGGGCCGCGCCCGCGCTGTCGTAGAAGCCCGCGCGGGACCCGATCCCGACGTCCTCGGCCATGGTGATCTGCACCGAGTCGACGTAGTTGGAGTTCCACACCGGCTCGAACAGCGCGTTGGCGAAGCGCAGTGCCAGGATGTTCTGGACGGTCTCCTTGCCCAGGTAGTGGTCGATCCGGTAGACGTCCTCGCCGGTGAACACGTCGTCGACGAGGTCGTCGAGCTCGCGCGCCGACTCGAGGTCGTTGCCGAAGGGCTTCTCCACGACGACGCGCCGCCACCCGCCGCTGGCGGTGTTGTCGGCCGCGCCGGTGCGCTCCAGCTGCTTCAGGACCAGCGGGAACGCGCCCGGCGGGATCGAGAAGTAGAAGGCCGCGTTGCCCTGGATCGCGTGCGAGGCACGCAGGTCGTCGAGGGTCGACGACAGCGTGTCGAAGGCCTCGTCGTCGTCGAAGGAGCCGCCGACGAACTTGAAGTTGCCAGCCAGGCGCGTCCACACCTCTTCACGCCACGGCGTACGCGCGTGCTTCTTGGCGGCCTCGCGCGCGAGGTCCTCGAAGTCGCCGTCGCCCCAGTCGCGGCGGGCGAAGCCGAGGATCACGAAGGCCGCCGGCAGCAGCCCTCGGTTGGCGAGGTCGTAGACGGCCGGGATCAGCTTCTTGCGGGCCAGGTCGCCGGTGACCCCGAAGATCACCAGCGCGCAGGGCTCGGGGATCCGCGGGAGCCGCCGGTCCTGCGGATCGCGAAGCGGATTGGGGACGGTCATGTCGTGCTCTCCTTGACGGCGGCGACGATCTGGCCGATCCCGGCGCTCCGGTCGGTGAGGTGGAGTCGCAGCAGCGGGCGCGAGCGCTTGTCGATCGCCTGGCGGTCCCCGGCGGCCTGCGCGGCCTGGAGGTCGCCGAAGGTGTAGGGCCGGCCGGGCACGTCGAGGTCGTCGCGGACGGCCCCGGTGATCTGGAGGAACGCGCCGGTGAGCCGGCCGCCCTTGTGGAACTGCCCGGTCGAGTGCAGGAATCGCGGACCCCACCCGAAGGTGACGGGGGCCGGTGTCACGACGGCGAGCAGGTCGCGCAGCCCTTCGGCCGGGGCGTCGCCGACCCGGTCGAGGTAGGCCATGACCGCGAGGTAGCCCTCGTCGCCGATCGAGCCGATGAGGTTGCGCAGCACCGAGGCGAGCGTGTCGCCCTCGCCGCCGTAGACCTCGACGTCGCCCTCGGTGAAGGACGGCTCCTCGTCGGGCAGGCCCCCTTCGAGGATGGCGTTGGTGTTGTTCTTGCTCTCCGTCACGTTCGGCTGGTTGAACGGATCGATCCCGATCAGCTTGCCGGCGTAGGCGGTGGCCAGCTCCCAGGCGAGGAACTGCGCGCCGAGAGGCCCGTTGACGGCCACGGCCGCCAGTTCCAGGTGCCCGCTGCTGGAGAGGTTGCCGACAGCGGAGCCGCCGACGGTCACGGGCAGCACGTCTCGGCCGTCGAATCCGGGGGAGGAGGGCGAGTCGACGACCACGGGCAGGATCCCGAGGCCGTCCTTGCCGGTCGACTCGGCGATCAGCTGCTCGGCCCAGTCGCCGAGGCCGACGATGCCGGAGCCGTCCGGCGCGATGGTCACGGTCTTCGCCGAGGCGAGCGCCGCGCCCAGCGCCAGCGCCGGGTTGTCCTTCTCGTCGGTGATCGACTCGGCGAAGTCCTCCGCCTGGTCGAGCAGTTCGGCGATGTCGACGCCGGCCAGTGCCGAGGGCACCAGGCCGAACGCGGTCAGTGCCGAGTAGCGCCCGCCGACGTCGGGGTCGGCGAGGATGACCTCGGCGCCCATCTCGCGGCCGGTGGCCTCCAGCGGCGAGCCGGGGTCGGTGACGATGACGAAACGGCCGCCGACGTCGGACAGGCCGTGGTCCTCGAAGGCCTGCCAGAAGGCGCGGCGGTGGCTGTCGGTCTCGACCGTCCCGCCGGACTTGCTGGAGACCACCACCACGGTGTTCTCCAGGTCCTCGCCCAGCGCGGCCAGGATCTGGCCCGGGTCGGTGGTGTCGAGGACCGTCAGCGGGACGTCCAGGGTGCGGGTGATGACCTCGGGCGCCAGCGAGGAGCCGCCCATCCCGGCCAGCACCACGCGGGTGAGTCCCTTGTCCCGCAGCTTGCTGCGCAGGTCAGCCAGGCGGGGTACGAGATCCCGGCTGCGTTCGTGCGTGTCCACCCAGCCGAGTCGTACCGCCGCCTCCGCCTCGGCCGCCGGACCCCACAGTGTGGAGTCCTTGGCGGCCAGGCGGGCGGGGGTGTCGTCGGCGATCAGCTGAGCCCGGCTCGCTGACGTGTCCACTGTGGTGGTAACCGCCAGCCCCCCGGCAGCCTCCATGCGTATCACCGCGTTCACCTCATCTTGTTCGTATGCAGTTGGTCTGTGAACTCTTATTACTAGCCGACCTTGTCCATCTCGGACGTGATCGTGGCCAGAAGTTCGTTCCAGCTCACCTCGAACTTCTCCACGCCCTCACGCTCCAGGACGGCGATGACGTCGTCGTAGTCGATCCCGGCGGCGGCGAGCGCGTCGAGGATTTCGCGCGACTCGGCGTAGGTGCCCGTGACGGTGTCGCCGCGGGTCTCGCCGTGGTCTTCGAAGGCGCGCAGGGTCGCCTCGGGCATCGTGTTGACGATGCCGGGGGCGACGAGTTCCTCGACGTAGAGGACGTCGGAGTAGTCGGGGTTCTTCACGCCGGTCGACGCCCACAGGGGACGCTGCGGGCGGGCGCCCGCGTCGGCGAGGGCCTGCCAGCGGGAACCGCCGAAGGCCTCTTCGTAGGCCTGGTAGGCCAGGCGGGCGTTGGCCACGGCGGCCTTGCCGCGCAGCGCGAGGGCTTCCTCGCCACCGAGCTTCTCGAGGCGCTTGTCGATCTCGGTGTCCACTCGGGACACGAAGAACGACGCCACCGACTCGATCTTCGACAGGTCGTGCCCGTTGGCCTTGGCGCCCTCGAGGCCGGTGAAGAACGCGTCCATGACGGCCTTGTACCGGTCGAGCCCGAAGATCAGGGTCACGTTGACGCTGATGCCCTCGGCGAGGACCGCGCTGATCGCCGGAAGGCCTTCGACGGTCGCCGGGATCTTGATGTACAGGTTCGGGCGGTCAACGGCCCACCACAGGGCCTTCGCCTCGGCAACGGTCGACTCGGTGTCGAAGGCCAGACGGGGGTCGACCTCGATGGACACGCGGCCGTCGACGCCGTCGGTGCCGTCGTAGACGGGACGGAGCACGTCGCAGGCGGCGCGCACGTCGAAGGTCGTCAGCGAGCGAGCGGCCTCGTCGACGGTCACCTTGCGGCGCGCGAGGTCGGCCAGCTGCTCGGCGTAGGCCTCTCCCTTGGACAGGGCGTTGGCGAAGATCGACGGGTTCGTGGTCACGCCGACGACGTGCTGCTCACGGCGCAGCGCGTCCAGGTTGCCGGTGTTGATCCGCTCGCGGGACAGGTCGTCGAGCCATACGGCCACGCCGGCGGCGGAGAGCGCACCGAGCCTGTCGTTGCTGTTCTGGGTCATGGCGGTAATCCTTTGTCTCGAATGGCCCGGTCAGTCCTGAGCTTTCGCCAGGCTCCGCTTGGCCGCGGCCACGACGTTGTCGACGGTGAAGCCGAACTCCTCGAAGATCTTCTGGTAGGGAGCGCTGGCGCCGAAGTGTTCGAGGCTGACGGCCTCGCCGGCGTCGCCGATCAGGTCGCGCCACGACATCGCGATGCCGGCCTCGACGCTCACGCGCGCCTTCACCGACTTCGGCAGGACCTCGGCGCGGTAGGCCTCGTCCTGCTCGTCGAACCACTCGCGGCAGGGGACCGACACCACGCGGGTGGCGATGCCCTCGGCCTGGAGCGCGGCGCGGGCGTCGACGGCGAGGCTGACCTCGGAGCCGGTGGCCATCAGGATGACCTGCGGTGTGCCGCCCTCGGCCTCGGCCAGGACGTAGGCGCCCTTGGCCGTGTTCTCGGCCGGGGCGAACTCGGTGCGGTCGAAGGTCGGCAGGTTCTGGCGGCTCAGCGCCAGGGCGGTCGGCCGGTCGGTGTGCTCCAGTGCCTTGCGCCACGCCCACACGGTCTCGTTGGCGTCGGCGGGACGAACCACGTCGAGGCCGGGGATCGCGCGCAGCGTCGAGAGGTGCTCGACCGGCTGGTGCGTCGGGCCGTCCTCGCCGAGGCCGATCGAGTCGTGCGTCCAGACGTAGACGACCGGCTGCTTCATCAGCGCCGCCAGGCGAACGGCCGGGCGCATGTAGTCGCTGAAGACCAGGAAGGTGCCGCCGTAGGGGCGGGTCCCGCCGTGCAGCGTGATGCCGTTGAGGATCGAGCCCATCGCGTGCTCGCGGATCCCGAAGTGCAGGGTGCGCCCGTAGGGGTTGCCGGGGAACTTCTTGGTCGAGCGGTCCTCGGGCAGGAACGACGCCTCACCGTCCATCGTGGTGTTGTTGCTGCCGGCGAGGTCGGCCGAACCGCCCCAGAGCTCGGGCAGCACCGGCGCCAGCGCTGACAGCACCTTGCCCGACGCCACGCGCGTCGCCACGCCCTTGGCGTCGGCGGGGAACTCCGGCAGCGCGTCGGTCCAGCCACCGGGGAGGGTGCGGGCCGAGATGCGGGCGAACTCCGAGGCGCGCTCGGGGTTGGCCTGCGACCACGCGTCGACCGCCTTCTGCCACTCGGCGCGGGCGCTCTTGCCGCGCTCGCCGACGCTGCGGACGTGGGCCAGGACGGCGTCGTCGACGTCGAAGGACTTCTCCGGGTCGAAGCCGAGGACGCGCTTGGTGGCGGCGACCTCTTCGGCACCGAGCGCCGAGCCGTGGGCGCCGCCGGTGTTCTGCTTGTTCGGGGCCGGCCAGCCGATGATGGTCTTCAGCGCGATGAAGGACGGCTTGTCGGTGACGGCCTTGGCGGCCGCGATCGCGGCGTAGAGCTGCTCGATGTCCTCGTGGTACTCGCCGCCCGCGCGCCAGTCGACGGTCTGCGTGTGCCAGCCGTAGGCGGCGTAGCGCGCGCTGACGTCCTCCGACAGGGCGATGCGGGTGTCGTCCTCGATGGAGATCTGGTTCTCGTCGTAGATGACGACCAGGTTGCCCAGCTGCTGAACCCCGGCGAGCGCGCTCGCCTCGTGGGTCACGCCCTCCTCGATGTCACCGTCGGAGCAGAGGACGAAAATGCTGTGGTCGAAGGGCGACTCGCCCTGCGGGGCCTCCGGGTCGAACAGGCCGCGCTCGCGGCGGGCGGCCATCGCCATGCCCACGGCGTTGGCGAGACCCTGCCCGAGGGGGCCGGTGGTGACCTCGACGCCCCTGGTGTGCCCGTGCTCGGGGTGGCCGGGGGTCAGCGAGCCCCACTGGCGCAGCGACTTGAGGTCCTCGAGTTCGAGGCCGTAGCCCGCGAGGTAGAGCTGCACGTACAGGGTGAGGCTGGAGTGTCCACAGGAGAGAACGAAGCGGTCGCGACCGGTCCAGTCGGCGTCGCTCGGGTCGTGGCGCATCACCTTCTGGAACAGGAGGTAGGCGGCGGGCGCGAGGCTCATCGCCGTACCCGGGTGGCCGTTCGTCGCCTTCTCCACCGCGTCCGCGGCGAGCACCCTGGCGGTGTCCACCGCGCGTGAGTCGAGTTCGGACCAGTCGAGGCGGGGCTCGGACACAGCGCTAGCTCCTTCATTTTGACGGACAGGCCGGGTGCACCCCCGGCGACGCGGTGGTAATTATTGCCGCCGACGTTTCCTATAGAACCACCGCCCGCCGTGAACCTATCCCTTAGTACCGCCCCGGGATGGGTGTTTCAGGCCACGCGGGGGCGCTCACAGGGCCGTTCGGTGGACGGGGTGAGCACCTCGGAACATGTGGTGGGCGACATCGACCGGCCCCCATCGCCGCCACCGCGCGGCGTCCCACATACTCTCCTCTACGATGCGTAGACATGTCACGGCTGAACCCGGCGGCCTCCGGATGAGTCTCCTCTCCGATCCGCCCGTCGCCAGCGCCGAGCCCGCTGCTGGTACCGCCACGGACCCGTCGCCGTCCACCGCCACCGAGCCCACCGGCCAGGAGCGGACGTCGGCCAAGGGGGTCATCGCGGCGTACGCCTCGCTGATGAAGCTGCGCATCGTCGAGCTGCTCCTGATCACCACGGTGCCGGCGATGATGCTGGCGGCGCGCCTCCACCACGACGGCCTGCCGTCGCTGGGCGTCGTGCTGACCGTCGTCATCGGCGGCGCGCTCGCGGCGGGTGCCGCCAACGCGCTGAACTGCTACATCGACCGCGACATCGACCAGCTGATGCGCCGGACCTCGCGCCGGCCGCTGCCGCAGCACACCGTCTCGCCGCGCAACGCGCTGGTCTTCGGCCTGGTGCTCGCGGTGGTCTCGGTCGCGCTGATCTGGGCGACGACCAACGCCCTCGCGGCGCTGCTGACGCTCGGCGCGATCGCCTACTACGACCTCGTCTACACGCTGTGGCTGAAGCGGCGCACCGCGCAGAACACCGTCCTCGGCGGGGTCTGCGGCGCGGCGCCGGTCCTCATCGGCTGGGCCGCCATCACCGGCGACCTGAGCTGGGAGGCGTGGGTGCTGTTCGCGGTCGTCTTCTTCTGGCAGCCGCCGCACTTCTGGGCGCTGGCGGTCAAGTACCGCGACGACTACGCCGCCGTCGGCATCCCGATGCTCCCGGTCGTGGCGACCCTGCGCCGGGTGGGGCTCGAGTCGGTCATCTACGCGTGGCTGACCCTGGCGTCCTCGCTGGTCCTGTGGCCCCTGGCCGCGACGCCGCTGTACGCGGGTGTCGCCCTGGTCACCGGCGGCCTGTTCTGCCTCGAAGCGCACCGCATGTACGCACGTGCCCGCCGCGACGAGGACCTCAAGCCGATGCGGCTGTTCCACTGGTCGACGACCTACCTGACGCTGCTGTTCGTGGCCCTCGCCGTGGACACCTTCCTGATCTGAGTCGGGTAGGGTCCGCACGTGCCGAGATCTACTCACATCGCGCTGGCCACCTGCGCGCAGATCCCCGGACTCGACGCCGACGACAGGCTGCTCATCGAGCCGCTCGCCGCGCGCGGGGTGACCGTGACCGCCGCCGTCTGGAACGACCCGTCGGTGGACTGGGACGCCTTCGACCTGACGGTCGTGCGCAACACCTGGGACTACCCGTCCCACTACCGGGAGTTCGTCGCCTGGGCCCGCGAGGTCCCGCGCCTGGCGAACCCGGCGTCGCTGATCGAGTGGAACACCGACAAGCGCTACCTCGCCGAACTCGCCGATGCGGGCGTCACGACCACCCCCACCGACTGGTACGCCCCCGGCGAGGTGCCGCGCCTGGCTTCCGAGGGCGTCTGGGTCGTCAAACCGACCGTCTCGGCGGGCAGCCAGGACACCGAGCGCTACGACCTCTCCTGGCCGCAGAAGCGCGCCAACGCCGGCGCCCACGTCGCGCGCATGCACAGCGCGGGGCGGACCGCGATGGTCCAGCCGTACCTCTCGGCGGTCGACACCGCCGGCGAGACGGCCCTGCTGTTCTTCCGCGGCGAGTTCAGCCACGCCATCCGCAAGGGCGCGCTGCTCAACGGCAACCAGCTCGATGCCACCGGCCTCTACCTCATCGAGGAGATCACCCCGCGCGAGCCGTCGGCGGCCGAACTGGCCACCGCGCGGAAGGTCCTCGCCGCCATCCCCGGCGGGGCCGAGTCCGCGCTGTACGCGCGGGTCGACCTCATCCCGGGCGAGGACGGCGAACCGACGCTGCTGGAGCTGGAGCTGACCGAGCCGTCACTGTTCCTCGCACACCACGACGGCGCCGCCGAGAGGTTCGCCGACGCCGTCGTGTCGCTGCTCTAGAAACCCCGGTACTTCGCGCGCATGTCGACGACCACGATCGTGACGTAGCCGACGGCCAGGGCGGCCATGGCGGCCAGCCCAGAGCCGTACATGGCGACGGGTGTGACCGCCAGGCACCACACGATCCCCGCGGGGGTGGACCAGCCGACCCGCTCGTGGCGCCGCAGCCGGATCGCGGCGAGCACGAGCAGGAACAGCGCCGCGCCACCGCACAGCAGGATCGCCGGAAGCGGCTTGAGGTAGGTCTCGGGATGCCCGACGGTCTTCTTGATGCCGACCGCCATCAGCACGATCGACCCGACCAGCGGCATGTGCAGGTAGCTGAAGGCGTCGCGCGCGAGGTGCGCGCGGGCGAGGCCCCGCGCCTCGACCAGGGCGTGCTCGCCCCGCTCGGCCTCGGAGTCGAAATAGCGCCACCACATGGCGCACACGAGCACGATGGTCATCAGGCCCGCGGCGAGTTCGAGCCCGGTGAGGCTGGAGCCGTCGGCGGTCGCGCCGACGCCGATCGCGATGATCGACTCCCCGAAGGCGATGATCACGATCAGGTGGTGGCGCTCGGCGAGGTGCGAGGGGTGGACGCTGAACCCCTCCATGCTGCGGATGTAGGGACCGGCGTAGTAGATCGCCACCGCGAGCAGCCACAGCCACGCACGGACCTCGGTGGGCACGAAGGCGGCGATCAGGAACACCAGCGCGCCGATGAGGTTCGTCGGCGCCAGGCGCAGGATCGCCCTGCGGTTGAGCGTCCCGCCGGCGGAGGCGTACAGCACCGAGTGCAGCAGGACCACGATCAGGTTGCCGACGGCGAAGGCGACGGCGGAGGCCTCGAACGCGTGGGGAACCGACAGCGCCACGACCGTGAACGAGGCCATCGCGCCCAGTAGCACCAGTCGGGGGAGCAGGTAGTCGGTGGAGACGGCGTTGGTGAGCCAGGAGTAGGAGCCCCACGCCCACCACATCGCCATCAGCAGCAGCACCGCGTGCGACAGGCCCTGCAAGGTGGCGTTGTCCGCGAGCATCGCGGTGACCTGGGTGAACGCGAAGACGAACACCAGGTCGAAGAACAGTTCGAGGGTGGAGGCGCGGCGTTCGTCGGCGGCGGGAGCCTCGGCGGTGTCGCCGGCCGGGGTGGGGGCATCGGTCACCGGGGAATTCTGTGACGCCGGTGGGCTTTCGGCAAATCCCCGGACGGGCCGAGCACCCAGAGTGATCTTGGGGCGGAGGCCGCGTGTGCCCGTTGACGCAGGCCCCCGAGGTCCGATAGACCTCACCCATGCCTTTACGCCCCCTGCGGACCGCCGTCACCGTGCTCGCCCTCGCCGCCGCGCTCCTGGTGGCCCCCGGCGCCGCGCCCGAGGCTCTCGCCGAGCCGGCCGCGGCGGCGCCCGGCTGCGACCCGATCGACCCCGCCGCCTGCCTTTTGCCGTTCCCCAACGACTGGTTCACCGTCCCCGCCGACACTCCCACCGGCCGCCGCGTCGCGCTCTCACCCGAGGCGACGCCGCGCAACGCGCTCGGCAAGGCCATCGACCCGGCTGCCTGGAACCTCTCCGACGGCTTCTCGCCCGGCTCGATGATCCTCGCCCGCGTGCCCGGCCTCGACCTGCCCGCGACCGGTGCCGCCCCCGTCACCGACATCGGCCGCTCCCTCGACCGCGACGCGCCGATCGTCCTCCTCGACGCCGACACCGGCCGCCGCCACCCGTACTGGGCCGAACTCGACGCCAACGCCACCGCCGAGAGGCGGTCGCTGATCGTGCGGCCCGCGAAGAACCTCGCCGACGGCCACCGCTACGTCGTCGCCCTGCGCGACCTGCGCGCCGCCGACGAGTCGCCCATCGCGCCCGGCGAGACCTTCACCCGGCTCACCGGCCGCACCCTCCCGAAGGACGACCCCCTCCACGACCGCCAGCGCGCCCTCAAGCCCGTCCTGCGCGACCTCTCCCGCGCCGGCGTGAGCACCCAGGGCCTGCACCTGGCATGGGACTTCACCGTCGCTTCGACCGAGTCCACCACCGGCCGCCTCACCCACATGCGCGACGAGGCCCTCGCCGGCCTCAACGGCGGGGCACCGGCCTTCACCGTCACCTCCGTCGTCGAACACACCCCCGAAGAGGACCCGCGCATCGCCCGCGAGATCAGCGGCGAACTGCCCGTCCCCAACTACCTCTCCCAGCCCGGCGGGCCGCCCGGCTCGACCCTCCGCCTCGACGCCGCCGGCGTCCCGCAGCGAAACCCCGGCGACTTCGTCAAGGCCCGCTTCCTCTGCGTCATCCCGCACACCGCCCTCACCAAGCCCGCACAGGCCTCCCTCTACGGCCACGGACTCCTCGGCCGCGACACCGAGGTCCGCGCCGGCAACGTCAAGGCCATGGCCGCCGAACACGGCTTCGTCTTCTGCGCCACCCGCTGGATCGGCATGGCCGACGAGGACATCCCCTTCGTCGCCGGCGTCTTCGGCGACCTCTCCCACTTCGCGGCCGTCCCCGACCGCCTCCAGCAGGGCATGCTCGCCTTCCTGTTCCTCGCCCGCGCGCTCGCCCACCGCGACGGCCTCGCCGCCCACCCCGCGTTCCGCAACGCCGAGGACCGGCCCGTCTTCGACCGCCGCAAAGGCGTCACCTTCGACGGCAACAGCCAAGGCGGCATCGCCGGCGGCGCCCTGGTCGCCGTCTCCACCGACGTCGAACGCGGAGTCCTCGGCGTCCCGGGCATGAACTACTCGACCCTGCTCAACCGCTCCGTCGACTTCCAGCCCTTCCAGCAGATCATGGACCTCGCCTACCCCGACAAACTCGACCAGCAGCTGATCTTCGCGCTCCTGCAGATGCTCTGGGACCGAGGCGAGGGCAACGGCTACGCCAACCACCTCACCACCGACCCGCTCCCCGGCACACCGCGCCACCGCGTCCTCATGCACGTCGCCTTCGGCGACCACCAGGTCGCCACGGTCGCCGCCGAAGTCGAGGCCCGCACCATCGGCGCCCGCCTTCACACGCCGGCACTCGCCCCGGGACGCAGTCCGGACGCCGAACCCTTCTGGGGACTGCGCCCGCTGCCGTGGTGGCCGCACACCGGGTCGGCGATCGTCATGTGGGACAGCGGAGCACCGGCACCGCCGACCACGAACACCCCGCCGTACGCCGGCGAGGACTCCCACGAAGACCCGCGCGCCGACGCCGCCGCCCGGGTGCAGAAAGCCTGGTTCCTCAAATACGGACTCGTCGTCGACGTCTGCGGCGGGCGGCCCTGCGCCGCCGCGCCCGTCGGCTGACACCGGCACCCGAAACGGAAGGCTGGACACCGTGACCGACGACCGCTCACTGACCCGACGCACCCTCATCTGCGCCGCCACGGCGGCACCCGCGGCCGTGCTGCTCGGCTCCGGGCCCGCACAGGCGGGCGGACGGCACCCCGAGACGATCGCCCTGCCCGACGGCTGGCGGCCCGAGGGCATCGCCATCGGCGGCCACCACGCCTACGTGGGCTCCCTCGCCGACGGCTCCGTCTACCGCGCCGACCTGCGCACCGGTGAGGGGCGCGTGCACGTCGACGGGCCCGGCACGGGTGTGGTCGGCCTCCACCTCGACCGGCGCGGGCGGCTCTTCGGTGCCGGCGGCGCCACCGGAGAGGGCCGCGTCTTCGACGCCGCCACCGGTCGCACGCTCGCCACCTACGCGCTCGCGGCGAGCACGGCGACCTTCGTCAACGACGTCGTGGTCACCCCGTGGGCGGCCTACTTCACCGACTCGGTCTCGCCGTTCTTCTACGAGCTGCCCTTCGGGCCGCACGGCCGGCTCCCCGCTCCCGAGCGGGTCCGGCGCGTCCCCATCACCGGCGACTTCGTCTACGACACCGGTTTCAACGCCAACGGCATAACCACCACGCCCGACGGGCGTGCCCTGCTGATCGTGCAGTCCAACAAGGGCCTGCTGTACCGGGTCGGACGCGACGGGCTCTCGCGCACCGTCGACACCGGCGGCAGCGGGCTGACCATGGGCGACGGGCTACTGCGGGACGGGCGGACCCTCTACGCCATCCGCAACCGGGCCAACGAGGTCCTCGTCCTGCGACTCGACCACAGCGGAAACGAGGCCGACCTGCTGCGCACGATCACCGACGAGCGTTTCGACGTGCTGACGACCGCCGCTCGCCACCGCGACCGGATCTACTTCGTCAACGCCCGCTTCGACACGCCGCCGACCCCGCAGACCACCTACAACGTGGTGGCCGTCGACCGCTGAGCGGCCGGCCGAGCCGTTGCCGAGGAGACGGCGGTTCGGCCGCCGGGGCAGGTGGGCGGAGGGCGGTCTCTTCGGCCGATGGTGACCATGGCGGCACCTGCCGACGGTGGGCGTCCTGGGTCGCAGGGGACGGCCTTGGCCGTGGCGGTCGTCGGTGCCGATCTCGGGCACGCCGAATCGCCGTTTCGTCAATTCCGGCGAAACGGCGAAACGGCCCTATCGACTCAAGGGATCTGCGGTGCGGGTCCCAGGGTGTTCAGAGCGTCGACGATGGTCCATTCCTCATAGTCGAAATGCGATTCGAGGCGGGTGGCGAGCACGTCGAGTTGCTCGCGGAGTTCCGCCGGATCGGTCTCTCCCGGCGTGTATCCCTCGACGAGTTCGGCGATGCGCTCCTGAATGCTCGCGACGACCTTGTGCTCCTCGCCGAGCCTTTCCAGAGGGCCGGCCAGATCCGGGAAGCGCGCCGCCAGCGCGGGGAACCCGCCGCGGTCCTCGCCGGTGTGGTGCTGCTTCAATGCCGCGCAGAAGTCGAGGCAGTGGGTGCGCATCCGTCGGCCGAGGTCGGGCGTCCCGCCGGTGAGGCCGCCCTCGCCGCCTTCGGCGAGCGCGTCGGCCTGGCGTCGCAGATCGGCGAGTTCGGCGCGCAGCCAGTCGTGGCCCTCGACGATGAAGTCGCCGAGCCCGCGGACCCGGTCGGCGCCGGGCGAGTCGTCGATCCGGTGCAGGACCACCACCGGGATGATCCTGCTGGTCCCGGCCTGGTAGTCGGCGTAGCCGGGGGCCTGCCGGAGCACCTGCTCCCACAAGGGTTCGCGCTCGACGACCGAGGGCACGGCGGCGATCGCCTGGTAGGTCTCGGTTCCCGTCTCGACGGTCACCACGGGGTTGCGGCGGATGTTGTGGTACCAGCCGGGATGGCTGTCGGCGCCCATGGCCGAGGCCACGACGACGGGCCTGCCGCCGACGTGCAGGTAGCCCAGCGGGGTGGTGCGCCGCAGGCCGGTTTTGGCGCCGATCGTCGTCAGCAGCGCCAGCGTGGAGCCTTCGAACATGCCGCCGACGCGTCCGCCGTTGGCGCGGAACTCGTCGATGACCCAGGCCTGGAAATCATTGATCCGAGCAGACATGTATTCCTTTCAAAGGTGAAAAGGGGTCACTCAAGGACGCCTCGCGAAGAGGCGCACATGTGTGTCAAGAGTTATCGTGACCGGTGAAAGAAGGGCACCTTGCCCTGGATATGTGGGTACCCCGAACACGAGAGACGTCGAAACGCGTCGATCTCAGTGCCGGTGAAGCAATACCTCCAAACCCACTCCGCCCCACCGTTTCCGCATGGCGGAAAGGGTGCGAGCTCGGCGGAACAATAGCATGCGCCGAGTGGGCGCGGCAAGGTCGACTCCGGCGGCGCCGCGCCGCGGTGGGACCATGTCGCGATGCATCCCCGTCTCGAACGCATCGCGCTGATCTCCGACGTGCACGGCAACCTGACCGCCCTCGAAGCCGTCCTCGCCGACATCGGGGCCCGGGGCATCACCCGGATCTTCAACCTCGGCGACTACGTCGGGAAGGGACCGCGCGGCCGGGAGGTCATCGACGTCTGCCGTGAGCGCTGCGAGGTCAACATCCTCGGCAACTGGGACGACTTCCTGCCCGACCCCGGGCGCGACTTCGACAGCGAGTCCCTGGCCTGGTGGCTGGCCCAGCTCTCCGAAGGACAGGGGGAGTGGCTGCGCTCCCTGCCCTTCAGTCACGATTTCGTGGTCAGCGGACGCCGGATCCGCCTTTTTCACGCCTCGCCGACCACCGTGCACCGCCGCGTCCACTTCGACCACCACGAGGCGGAGTTCCTGGAGATGTTCACCAACACCCCCGCGACCGGCGACGGCCCCGTCCCCACTGTCGTCGGCTACGGCGACACCCATGACCCCTATTACGAGGTCGACCGTGAGCGCCGCACCCTGTTCAACACCGGCAGCGTCGGCAACAGCCTCGAAGATCCCACACCCGTGTACGTGATCCTCGAAGGCGCCGTCGACTCCATGGCCGAGGCGCCGTTCTCCATCCAGTTCGTGCGCGTCCCCTACGACGTGGACGCCGAGCTCGCCTTCGCCAAGTCGGCCGGCATGCCGCAGTTCGACGGCTACGAGGCCGAACTGCGCCACGGGATCTACCGGCGCGACTTCGCCTCCGGCGCGGTGCCCGCCTACCACCGGCGGGAGCCGGCCGCCTCGTAGACCGCTTCGCCCGACGGTTCGAGTCTCGTGCCGAGCGTGCTTCCGTGCTACCGTCCAACGACAAACCGACTGGACGGTATGGAGGTCGCGTGCGCAGGTTCGAGGGCAGGGTCGGTCTGATCACGGGAGCGAGCCGGGGCATCGGTCTGGCGATCGCGCGCCGGCTGGTGGCGGAGGGCGGATCGGTGGTCATCACCGGCCGCGACGAGGAGACCTTGCGGGAGGCGGTCGCCGGACTCGGCGAGGCGAACGCCTCGGGAGTGGCCGGACGAGCCGACGACGCCGAGCATCGCGCCGAGGCCGTCGCGCACGCCGTGGAACGCTTCGGACGTCTCGATCACCTGGTCAACAACGCCGGCATCAACCCGGTGTGGGGCCCCCTGACGGGCCTCGACCCGGCGGCCGCCCGCAAGATCTTCGAGGTCAACGTCCTCGCCGCGCTGGAGTGGACCCGCGACGCCCTCGCCGCCGGAACCCTGCGGTCGGTGGTGAACATGTCCTCGATCGCCGGCACCAACGCCGGCGGCAACATCGCCTTCTACGGTGTCTCCAAGGCCGCGCTGATCAACCTGACGGTCCAGTTCGCCGCCGAACTGGCACCCGCCGTCCGGGTCAACGCGCTCGCGCCCGCCGTGGTCAAGACGAGGCTGTCGAAGGCGCTCTACGAAGGGCGCGAGGACAAGGTCGTCAAGGCCTATCCGCTCGGCCGCCTCGGCGAGCCCGACGACGTCGCCGGGCCCACCGCGTTCCTGCTCTCCGACGACGCCGCCTGGATCACCGGGCAGACGATCCTCGTCGACGGCGGCGCCGCGCTGCGGCCCACTGGGTGAAAGATGGGTGCCATGAAGACCACTAACGTCGCCGACCAGGTGCTCAAGGCCGCGCTGGACCTTTTCTCGACCCAGGGGTACGCCACCACGAGCGTGCAGCAGATCGTGTCGGCCGCCGGTGTCACGAAGGGCGCGCTGTACCACTACTTCACCTCCAAGGACGACCTGCTCTTCGCGATCTACGAGCGGATGCTGTCGCTGCAGAAGGCGCGCCTCGACGAGATCACCGCGCGGGGCGGTGCCGCCGTCGACGTCGTGCGGGCCGTGTGCGAAGACGTGGTGGTCACGTCCATCGACTTCCTGCCCGAGGGGACCGTCTTCTTCCGCAGCCAGCACATGCTGACCCCGGAGCGGCAGAAGGAGGTCAAGCGGCGCCGGCGGGAGTACCACGACGAGTTCGCCGCCCTCCTGGTCCGCGGCCAGGCCGAGGGCTCCTTCCGCGACGACGTCCCGGTGTCGGTCCTCATCGCGCATTTCTTCTCCGACGTGCACTACCTGTCCCACTGGTACTCCTCCGACGGGCCCGAGGACAAGACCGAGGTGGCCCGGCAGCTCACCGAGCTGTTCCTGCGAAGCATCCGGAAGGAAACATGAGCCAGACGATGCGAGCCTGGCGGGTGACCGCGCACGGCGAACCCGAGAAGGTCCTCGCCCTCCACGACGTCGACGTTCCCACTCCCGGCCCCGGTGAGGTCCTGATCCGGGTCAGGACGGTCGCGGTCAACTTCCCCGACGTGCTCCTCGCGCGCGGCCAGTACCAGGTGCGGCCCGAGCCGCCGTTCACGCCGGGGGTCGAGCTGTGCGGCGATGTCGTCAAGCTCGGTGAGGGCGCCGCGGGCGTCGCGGTGGGGGACCGGGTCGTCGGCTCCAAGATCGGCGTGCTCGCGGAGTACGCGTCCGTCCCGGCCGCCGCCGTGCACCCCGCGCCCGCCGGACTCGACGACGCGGCCGCCGCGTCGCTGATCATCGCCTACCAGACGGCGTGGTTCGGCCTCCATCGCCGAGCCGCGATCCGGCCGGGGGAGACCCTGCTCGTGCACGCCGCCGCGGGCGGAGTCGGCACCGCCGCCTGCCAGCTCGGCGCCGCCGCCGGCGCGAAGGTGATCGGCGTGGTCGGCAGCGCCGCCAAGGTCGAGGTCGCCAAGGCCGCCGGTGCCGCGGAGGTCTACCTGCGCGACCAGGACTGGGTCGCCGAGATCAAGCGGACGCACGGGTCCGTCGACGTGGTCTTCGACCCGGTCGGCGGCGCGGCCTTCGAGGGCTCGGCGCGCTGCGTCGGATTCGAGGGCCGCATCGTCGTGGTCGGCTTCGCCGGCGGGGACCTGCCCCGGATCCGCGCCGACCACGTGCTGGTCAAGAACTACGGCGTCCTCGGCCTGCACTGGGGTCTCTACCAGCAGCGGAACCCCGAACTCGTCGAGGAGGCGCACGCCGAACTGGTCCGGCTCGTCGACGAGGGCGTCGTCCGGCCCGTCGTCGGCGATGTCGTGCCCTTCGAGCAGGCGCCCTCGGCGGTCCAGCGGCTCGCCGACGGGACGACGACCGGCCGCGTTGTCGTGCGGGTCGCCGGGTGACCGACATGCGCGGGCGCGTGGCGATGGTGACGGGCGGTTCGCGCGGCATCGGCGAGGCCTACGTGCGCGCGTTGCACGCGGCGGGCGCCCGCGTCGTGATCGCCGACGTCCTGGTCGAGGCCGGTGAGGCGCTGGCCGCCGAGCTGGGCGAGGGCGCCCGTTTCCGGGAGCTCGACGTGACCGGTGAGGAGGCGTGGAGCGACGCGGTCGCCGAGACCGTCGCCTCGTTCGGGACCGTCGACGTGCTCGTCAACAACGCCGGGATCGCCAACTCCGCGCCGATCGAGCACTTCACGCTGGAGAAGTGGAACGCCGTGATCGCGGTGAACCTCACCGGGACTTTCCTCGGCTGCCGCGCCGTCGTGCCGACGATGAAGGCCGCCGGGCGCGGCTCGATCGTCAACATCTCGTCCGTTGAAGGGCTGCGCGGAAGCGTCCGGCTGCACGGGTACACGGCCTCGAAGTTCGCGGTGCGGGGGCTGACCAAGTCCCTCGCCGTCGAGCTGGGGCCCTCGGGGATCCGGGTGAACTCGATTCACCCCGGCATGATCCGCACCGAGATGACCACGCGCATCGATCCCGAGCGGCTCGCCGTACCGCTGGGGCGGCCGGGGGCCGTCGGCGACCTCACCGGTGCGCTGCTGTTCCTCGCCAGTGACGCCTCGGCGTATGTGACCGGTACGGAGATCGTCGTCGACGGGGGCATGACGACGGCCATTCCGCACGCCTGACCAGCGCGCACACCGGACCGGGGATTCTTCCCGGATTCCCGGGCCGCGAACATACCGTCCGGTCGGTATCTCCGCTACAGTGACCCTACTCCGACACGAAGAGGTGCCGAGTATGACGACGACATCACCGCCCGACGCGGTGCCCCGGCTAGAGGTGAGCGGCCTCGAAGTCGCCTTCGGGGGACTGACCGCCCTCGACGACGTGTCGTTCACCGTCGGCGATGGTGAGACCGTCGCCCTCATCGGCCCCAACGGCGCCGGCAAGACCACGGCCTTCAACGCCGTGTGCGCCCTCGTCCGGCCCCGCAAGGGAACCGTCCGCATCGCCGGGCGGCCCGCGCCCTCCTCGGCCACCGGCCTCCTGGCCGCCGGCGTCTCCCGCACCCTCCAGGGACTCGGCCTCTTCGAGCGGATGTCGGTACTGGAGAACGTCCTCGTCCCGCTCTCCAGTCTCCGCGCACCCGCCGCCGAGCGGGCGGAGAAGGCCCGCGAGGTCCTCGCCCGCCTCGAACTCGCCCCGCTGGCCGCCCGCCCCGCCGGGACACTGCCCTACCCCGAGCGCAAACGCGTCGCCTTGGCACGAGCACTCGCCACCGCGCCCGGACTGCTCCTGCTGGACGAGCCCGCGGGCGGGCTCGGCGCCGCCGACATCGAGTCCCTCGCCGCCACGGTCCGCGAAGTCTCCGGCGGCGGCTGCGCGGTCCTGCTCGTCGAGCACCACGTCGACTTCGTCATGGACATCGCCGACCGCGTCGTCGTCCTCGACTTCGGCCGGGTCATCGCCTCCGGCACCCCCGACGAGGTCCGCGGCGACCCCGCCGTCGAGGCCGCCTACCTCGGGCTGGAGGCGAGCTCGTGAGCAACCTGACCATCGAGCGCCTGACCGTCGGCTACGGCGACGGCGCCCCCGTCCTCGACGGTCTGAGCCTCGACGTGCCCGACGGCGCCGTCCTCGCCCTGCTCGGCGCGAACGGCGCGGGCAAGACGACGCTCCTGCGCGCACTGACCGGACTCGTTCCCGCCCGCGCCGGCCGCGTGACCATCGGCGGCGCCGACCTGACCGGCCTGCGCACCGAGGAACGCGTCCGGCGCGGACTCTCGCTCGTACCGGAAGGACGCAGCGTCGTCGTCGAACTCACCGTCGACGAGAACCTCCGCCTCGGCGCCCTGTGGCGCCACCGCGGGCCCGCCCGCCGCACCGCCGTCGCCGAGATGTACGAACTCTTCGAGCCGCTGGCGCGGCGGCGCGACGCCGTCGGCCACACCCTCTCCGGCGGCGAGCGCCAGATGCTCGCCCTCGCCCGCGCGCTCGTCTCCCGGCCCGACGTCCTCCTGCTCGACGAGCCCTCGCTCGGCCTCGCGCCGCTCGTGGTCGCGCAACTGCTCGGCGTCCTGCGCGACACCGCCGCCCGCACCGGCCTGACCGTCCTGCTCGCCGAGCAGAACGTCACCGGCGCCCTCTCGGTCGCCGACCGCGGCGTTGTGCTCTCCCTCGGCGAGGTGGTCGCCGACCGGCCCGCCGCCGAACTCGCCGCCGATCCCGCCCTCCGGCACGCCTACCTGGGGTTCTGATGGACCGACTCGTCTTCCTCCTGTCCACCGGCCTGGCCCGCGGGGCCGTCCTGGCCCTCTTCGCGCTCTCCCTGGTGATCGTGTGGCGCTCGGCCCGCGTGGTGAACTTCGCGCAGGCCGCGATGGCGATCGTCGCGGTGTACGCCGCCTTCGCGATCACCGCCGCCTCGGGCTCCTACTGGCTCGGACTCCTCGGCGCGCTGACCGCCGGAGCCGTCCTCGGCGCCCTCGTGGAGCGCGGGCCGATGCGGTTGGTCCCGCACGACACCCCGCTACCCGGCATGATCGTCGCGATCGGACTGGTCATGGTCCTGCAGTCCGGACTGGCCATCGGCTTCGGACCCGACCACCGGCCCATGCACGCGCCCTTCTCACAGCGCCCCTTCCTGCTCGGCGACGTCCCCGTGCTGTCCCCCTACGACCTGTTCGTCCTCGCGGTCGCCGCCGTCGTGATGACCGTGCTCGCCCTGCTCTTCACCAAGACCTCGCTCGGGCTGCGACTGCGGGCCGCGGCCTTCGCCCCCGAAACCTCCCGCCTGCTGGGCGTGCGGGTCCCGCGCCTGGTGACCGTCGGCTGGATGCTCTCGGTCGCCACCGCCGCCCTCGCCGCGCTCCTGCTCGTCCCCACCGAGCTCGGCCTCAACCCGCACGCCGCCGACCTGCTGTTCGTCGACGCCTTCGCGGTCGCCGTCGTCGGCGGACTCGACTCACCCGTCGGCGCGCTGGTCGCCGGGATCATCGTCGGCGTCCTCGGCAGCCTCGTGACCGGCTACGTCTCGGCCTCCGCCGCGCCGCTGGCGGTCCTGGCACTGCTCACCGTCGTCCTGCTCGTGCGCCCCGGCGGAATCTTCGCCGCGAGGGAGGCACGAACCGGATGAGCCCCACCGCCAAGACCACCCTGCGCGCCCTCGCGCTGACCCTCCTCGCCATCGCCGCCACCTTCGGCCTCGACCCCTTCCGCAACTACCAGCTCGCCGTCGCCGCGGGCTGCTTCGCCGCCGTCGCCGGACTGACCGTCCTGGTCGGCCTCACCGGACAGCTCTCCCTCGGCCACGCCGTACTCATGGCCGCCGGCGGCTACGGTTACGCCATCGCCGCGACGGCGGCCGCCGAAGCGCTCCCGGAGTCCCTCGCCGAGTCGGGCGTCATCCCGCTCCTGGCCGGCCTCGCCGGTGCCGCGCTCGCCGCCGGCGTCCTCGGGCTCCTCCTCGGTCTCGCCGCCGCACGGCTGCGCGGCCCCTACCTCGCCGGCCTGACGCTGGCCCTGGTCATCGCGCTGCCCTCGGCGGCCAACGTGATCCCGGCCCTGTCAGGCCACCAAGGGCGAAGCGCGCCCTTCTTCGGCGTCCCCGACGCGCTCTCGGCGCTCATCGTGGTCGAGCAGTGGCACGCCTGGCTGGCGATCGTCGTCGCTGCCGTCGCCGTGACACCTCTGGTCGTCCTGCGCGGCGGGCGCGCCGGACTGCGCATGCGCTCGGTCCTCGGCGACGAGACCGCCGCCCGCCTCGCCGGCGTCGACCCGAGACGCGTCAAGACCGGCGCGTTCACCGCGAGCGCCCTGTCGGCCGGGCTCGGCGGCGCCGTACTGGCGATCGCGACCCAGTCGGTCAGCCCCGGCGCCTACGGTCTCGGCTTCTCCCTGCTGCTCGTGGTCGCCGCCGTCGTCGGCGGTCTCGGCAGCATCGGCGGCGCCGCGGCCGGGTCGGCGCTCGTGGTCGTCCTGCCCTGGCTGGTCGACCAGCTCACCAGCGCGCTCCCGGCCGGTTTCGGCCAGCGCCTCAACGGCACCCTCGCCGTCCTGCTCTTCGGCGTCGTCGTCATCGCGGTCACCGCCGCGTGGCCGGGCGGCCTCGCCCACCTGCGACACCGCCTGCCATGGCCGGCGAGGACCGCCGAGCCCCCCGTGCCCGTCCAGAACACAGAGAGGTGATCGGAATGCACGCCCCCTTGAAGAGGACGGCCCTGCTGGCCGTCACAGGCGCCCTGGCCGTCTCCGGCCTCACCGCCTGCTCCACCCCCGACGACGCCGAAGTCCCAGGCGTCACCAAGGACAAGGTCACCATCGGCAGCCACCAGCCGCTGACCGGCCCCGCCGCCGCGGGATACGCGTCGATCTCGGCCGCCACCAACGCCTACTTCCAGTACGTCAACGACAACGGCGGCGTCAAGGGCCGCAAGATCGAGTACATCGTCAAGGACGACGGCTACAACCCCGCCAACACCCAGACGGTGGTCCGCCAGCTCGTCGGCGAGGACAAGGTCTTCGCCATCGTCAACGGACTGGGCACGCCCACCCACTCCACCGTCCTCGACTACCTCTCCCAGCAGAACGTCCCGGACCTGTTCGTCGCCTCGGGCTCCCTCACCTGGAACCAGCCCGACAAGTACCCCAACACCTTCGGCTTCAACGCCGACTACGTCACCGAGGGCGCCGCCCTGGCCAAGTACGCCGTCGAGAAGAACCCCGAGGCGAAGGTCTGCGTGTTCGGCCAGGACGACGACTTCGGCGAGGGCATCCTCAGCGGCGTCGAGTCGGTCGTCGGCGCCGAGGGCGTCACCTCCGCCCAGACCTACTCCACCTCCAGTGAGGACGTCACCGCCCAGATCGGCGCCATGAAGGAGGCCGGCTGCGAGGTCAACATCCTCGGCACCATCAACGGCTTCACCGCCCGCGCGATCGGTACCGCCGCCCAGCTCGAATGGTTCCCCCGCTGGCACGTCTCCTCCTCCGGCGGCGACTACCCGACCCTCGTCGGCTACCTCGGCGAAGAGGTCGGCCCCGCCCTCCTCGAAGGCATGGTCAGCGCCAACTACCTGCCCTTCAGCCCCGGCGGCGAATGGGTCACCCTCTTCACCGAGATCAACACCAAGTACAACGGCGGTGCCCCTTTCACCGGGAACACCGTCTACGGCATGAGCGTCGGCTACCTGTTCGCCGAGGCGCTCGCCGCCGCCGGACAGGACCCGACGCGCGAATCGCTCATCGCGGCCCTGGAGTCGGGATCCCTGGTGGGCAACGGCATCGTGCCGCTGTCCTACAGCGCCACCGACCACTCCGCCTTCCGTTCCGTCGGGATCACCCTGGTCGGCAAGGGAGTGCAGGACTATGAGGGCACCACGTACAGCGTCGCCGACGGCGCCGTGACACCCGTGGAGGCGAAGCCCGCCCCGCCGGTGAACGGCGGTATTCCGGGTAAGTGACACCGCACGCTCGACCGGCACGACGAAAGGGCGGTCCATGACCGAGGTGAACGAAGCGAACGAGGTCCCGGGGCTCGACGTGAACGGGCTCGGCCGATGGCTGGCCCGGGAGCACCCGGGCCTGTCCGGCGGCGGCCCGCTGACGGCGGCGCTGATCGACGGCGGGCGCAGCAACCTCACCTACCGGGTCGACGGCGCCCGCGTGCCACTGGTCGTGCGGCGCCCGCCACTGGGCCACGTGCTCTCCACGGCGCACGACATGCGCCGCGAGCATCGCGTCATCTCGGTTCTGCGGGGGATCATCCCCGTGCCACCCACCGTCGACGTCGTCGACGACACCGAGGCCGGCGAGGTCACCGGAACGGTCTTTTTCGTCATGGAGCACGTGCCGGGAGAAGTGCTGTCCCACCCGGACAAGAACGCCGGCTGGACGCCGGGCGGTCTGCACCGGCTGAGCATCGAGATCGCCGAGGTGCTGGCCGATCTCCACGCTGTCGACCCGGCCGAGGTCGGGCTGGCCGACTTCGGCCGGCCTGAGGGCTACCTCGCCCGGCAGATGAAGACCTGGAGGCGTCAGTACGACGCCTCCAGGTCCCGGGAGCAGCCAGCCCTCGACTCCCTCCAGGAGCGTCTGGCCGCGTCGGTCCCCGACGACGGCGGGCGCACCGGCGTCGTGCACGGCGACTACCGGATCGACAACATGCTCGTCGCCGGCCCGCCCGGGGAGCCGCGCATCGCCGCGGTGCTCGACTGGGAGATGGCCACCCTCGGCGACCCGCTGGTCGACCTCGGGATGCTCGGCATGTACTGGCACATCGGCGAACTGGCCGGCGGCCAGGTCGCCTCGGGCTCGATCGTGCCCGGCGCGGGCTACCCGGAGTTCGGCGAGGTCGTCGACGCCTACGCCGCCCGCGCGGGGATCACCGTCCCCGACCTGGCCTGGTACCGGGCCTTCGCCTGCTACAAGCTCGCGGTGATCCTCGAGGGGATCCACTTCCGCTACACCGGCGGGCAGACCGTCGGCGAGGGATTCGACAAGATCGGCGCCCTGGTGGCGCCGCTGGCCGAGGAGGGGCTGTGGATTTCCAGCCGGACGAGGTGACCCGGGCGCGCTCCGAGGAGGTGCGGGCCTTCATCGACGAGCACGTCCTGCCGGCTGAGCCGGCACTCGAGGAGGAGGTGGCCGCCACCCCTGGCGAATGGACCACCCGCCCGATCGTGCGGTCACTCCAGAAGAAGGCCCGCGACCGGGGACTGTGGAACCTGTTCCTGCCTCCCGGCCCGCACGGCGTCGAGGGCGGGCTGACCAACCTCCAGTATGCGCCGGTCGCCGAACTCACCGGCCGCAGCCCGAGACTGGCGCCCATCGCCATGAACTGCGCCGCGCCGGACACCGGGAACATGGAACTGCTCGCCCAGTTCGGCACACCCGCCCAACGCGAGGAATGGCTCGAACCACTCCTCGACTGCCGGATCCGCTCGGCCTTCTGCATGACCGAACCCGCCGTCGCCTCCTCCGACGCCACCCGCATCGAGACCGAGATCCGCCGCGACGGCGCCGACTACGTCATCTCCGGCCGCAAGTGGTTCGCCACCGGCGCCATGAACCCCGACTGCGCGATCTTCATCGTCATGGGCAAGACCGACCCCGGCGCCGACCGCCACCGCCAGCAGTCCATGGTGCTCGTCCCGCGCGCCACCCCCGGCGTCACCGTCGTACGCCCCATGACCGTGCTCGGCTACGACGACCGGGACCACGGCGGCCACGCCGAAGTCCTCTTCGAAAACGTCCGGGTGCCCGCCGACGCCCTCATCGGCGGTGAAGGCGACGGCTTCGCCATCGCGCAGGCACGCCTCGGCCCCGGGCGCGTCCACCACTGCATGCGCGCCCTCGGCATGGCCGAACGCGCCCTCGACCTCGTCCGCGCCCGCGCCAACGAACGCGTCGCCTTCGGCGGGACCCTCGCCGAGAAGGGCGTCGTGCGCACCTGGGCCGCCGAATCCCGCATCGACGTCGAGGCCCTGCGCCTGCTCGTGCTCAAGACCGCCTGGCTCATGGACACCGTCGGCAACAAGGCCGCCATGACCGAGATCCAGGCCATCAAGGTCGCCGTCCCCCGAGCCGTCGAACGCATCCTCGACCGCGCGATCCAGCTCTTCGGGGGCGCCGGACTCTCCCAGGACACCCCACTCGCCGGGATGTTCGCCGCCGCCCGCTCCCTGCGGCTGGCCGACGGCCCCGACGAGGTCCACCTGGCCGCGCTCGGCAAGGCCGAACTGCGGCGCTGACCCCTCCCGGAAGGAACGAGCCATGCACCACCCGCCCGACCCCGCCATGGACGGCGCCGGCCACGGCACCCTCTCGATCGCGAACATCCTCGCCGAGACCGCCCGCCGCAAGCCCGCCCGCCCCGCCCTGCACTTCATGGGACAGACCATCACCTACGGCGCCCTCTGGGAGCAGACCCGCGCCTACGCGGGAGCCCTCGCCGCACGCGGGATCGGTGTCGGATCACGGGTGGCGATGGTCGTGCCCAACGTCCCCGACTTCCCCCGCGTCTACTACGCCGCCCTCGCCCTCGGCGCCGTCGTCATCCCCGTGCACCTGCTGCTCAAGACCGACGAGATCGCCTACGTCCTCGAAGACTCCGGCGCCGAACTCCTCGTGGTCGCCGCGCCCCTGCTCGCCGAGGCAGCCCCCGCCGCCGCCCGGACCGGAGTCCCGCTGGTGACCGTCCTGGCACCCGAGGGACTCGCGATCGGCGGCGCGCCCGTGCCCCGCCTGGAGGCCGAGGCCGCCGTCGCCACGCCCATCGAACGGCACGTGCCGGTCAACCCCCTCGCCGCCGCGACCGTGCTCTACACGAGCGGCACCACCGGCACCCCCAAAGGCGCCGTCGGCTCCCACCTGGCGATGATCGAACAGGTCCACTGCTCCCTCATCGACTCCTTCGACATGGTCGTCGACGACGTCATCTTCGGCGGCCTGCCCCTCTTCCACTCCTTCGGGCAGATGGCCGTGCTCAACATCGGCTTCCGGCGCGGCGCGGCGATCATCCTCCAGCCCCGCTTCGATCCCGACGAGGCGCTCGCCCTCCTGGTACGGCACAAGGCGACCGTGTTCACCGCCGTGCCCACGATGTTCGCCGGGATGGTCGCCGCCGCCGCGAACAACCCCGAGCGGCCGCCGCTGCGCTTCGCGGTGTCGGGTGGGGCGTCGCTGCCGCCGGCGCTGCTGGAGGCGTTCGAGAAGGCCTACGGCGCCGAGGTCCATGAGGGCTACGGCCTGACCGAGACGGCGCCGTCGTGCAGCTTCAACCCCATGTCCGAGCCGATCCGGCCCGGTACGGTCGGCCGTCCCATGTGGGGCGTCGACGTCGCGGTCGCCGAGGCCGAGGTCGAGGGCCGCATCGAGCTGCTCGACGAGCCCGCCGCCCTCGGTGAGATCGTGGTGCGCGGCCACAACCTCATGAAGGGGTACCTCGGGCGGCCCGAGGCGACGGCCGCCGCGGTGGTGGACGGCTGGTTTCGCACCGGCGACCTCGGCACGATCGACGCCGAGGGCATCATCACCATCGTCGACCGCAAGAAGGACATGATCATCCGCAACGGCTACAACGTGTACCCGACCGAGGTCGAGGCCGTCTTGGCCAGATACCCCGGAGTCGCGCTGGGCGCGGTGTTCGGGCTGCCGCACGAGGTGCACGGGCAGGAGATCCACGCCGCCGTGGTGCCCGCCGAAGGCGAGACGGTCGTGCCCGCCGAGGTCGTGGAGTTCATGAAGGCGACCGTCGCGAGCTACAAGTACCCGCGGGTCGTGCACGTCGTCGACGAGCTCCCGATCGGGGGCAGCGGCAAGGTCCTCAAGCGGGAGCTCGTCGAGCTTTTCAAGAACCGGTAGCGACCGTCAGCCGCGCGGACACCGCCGCGCGGACGGACTCCGGGATCGGGACCGGGCGGCGCGCCGCCCGGTCCACGAACACGTGCGTGAACGAGCCGAGTGCGAGCGGGCCGATGCGGTCGGGAGCACCCCGGCGCAGGATCGCCAGATCCCAGGTGAGGCTGGTCCGGCCGAGACGCTCCACGGCGATGTCGACCTCCAGTTCCTCCGGGAAGGAGGCCGCCTCCAGGAAGCGGCACCGCGAGGCCGCGCACAGCCCGATGACCTCGCCGGCCGGTTCGAGTCCGGCCTCGCGGATCATCCAGGCGTTCACGGCCGTGTCCATCGCCTCGTAGTAGACGGTGTTGTTCATGTGGCCGTACTGGTCGTTGTCGTTCCAGCGCAAGGGGAACAGGTGGCGGACGGGCTCGCGGTCGCCGGGCGTCGTCATGGATCCTCAGGCCTCCGGCACATAGAGCGTCAGTGTCACCGCGACCAGCGCGGGCTTCGGTGCCCCCTCGATCTCGACGGTCACCGTCGTGGCCAGGCGCACGCCGAGGCCGGTCGTCTCCGCCCCGGTGATCTCGGTGGTGGCGCGTACCCGCGACCCGGTGACGACCGGGTTGAGGAAGCGCACCTTGTCCATGCCGTAGTTCATCGCCATGGCGACCTTGCCCACCTCGACCAGCGAGGCCGCCAGGTGCGGCAGCAGCGAAAGGGTGAGAAAGCCGTGGGCGATGGTCGCCCCGAACGGTCCCGACGCGGCCCGCTCGGCGTCGAGGTGGATCCACTGGTGGTCCTCGGTGGCGTCGGCGAAGGCGTCGACGCGGTCCTGCTC
This sequence comes from Phytomonospora sp. NPDC050363, assembly GCF_040655735.1. Classification (NCBI taxonomy): domain Bacteria; kingdom Bacillati; phylum Actinomycetota; class Actinomycetes; order Micromonosporales; family Micromonosporaceae; genus Phytomonospora; species Phytomonospora sp. NPDC050363. Next base: position 106,893 of record NZ_JBFAKK010000006.1, on the reverse strand, counting down.
GATGGTGAACCACTCGCCGGTCGCCTTCTCGCCGACGGCGCCGGCGAGCGCGGCGGGGGAGTCCACCCGGATCGTGCTCGCACTCATGACCGCGGCCCTCCCGCCACGTACAGCACCTGCCCGGAGACGAAGCCGGCCTCCTCGGAGCAGAAGAACGCGACCGCGGCGGCGACGTCCTCGGGCTGCCCGACCCGTCCGACGGGCGTCTCTTTGGCCGCACCGGCGAGGAAGTCGTCGAAGGTGACGCCGATGCGCTCGGCCGTGATGCGGGTCATCTCGGTCTGGATGAACCCGGGGGCGACGGCATTGGCGGTGACGCCGAACTTGCCGAGCTCCACGGCGAGGGTCTTGGTGAAGCCCTGCATGCCGGCCTTCGCGGCGGCGTAGTTGACCTGCCCGCGACTGCCCAGCGCCGAGGTGCTCGACAGGTTCACGACCCGGCCCCAGCGGGCCTCGACCATGTGCGACTGAGCCGCCCGGGTCATCAGGAACGCCCCGCGCAGGTGGACGTCCATGACGGAGTCCCAGTCGTCGGCCGACATCTTGAACAGCAGGTTGTCGCGCAGGATCCCGGCGTTGTTGACCAGGATGGCCGGCGATCCCAGTTCCTCGGCGACGCGTTCCACGGCGGCCGCGGCCGCCGCCTCGTCGGCGACGTCCACGCCGATGGCGAGGGCGCGGCCCCCGGCGTCGGTGATGGCGTCGGCGGTCGCCCGGGCCTGGTCCTCCAGCAGGTCGAGCACGGCGACGGCGTGCCCGTCGGCGGCGAGACGGCGGGCCGTCGCGGCCCCGATGCCCCGGGCTGCGCCGGTGACGATGGCGGTGCGAGACGTCATGGATCGGTCCTCAAATCGTGTCGGGGGTCGGTCAGAAGTCGATGAGCTGGCGCAGTGCCTCGCCCGCCGCGAGGCGGTCGAGGGCCTCGGGCAGGTCGTCGAGGGCGATGCGGTCGGAGACCAGGCGGTCGAGGGGTAGTTCCCCGCGCCGCCAGAGTTCCACGTAGCGGGGGATGTCGCGGCTCGGCACGGCCGAACCGAGGTAGGAGCCGACGACGGTGCGGGCCTCGGCGGTGAGGGTCAGCGGCGCGATGCTCGCCCGGGCGTCGGGGTGGGGGAGGCCCACGGTGACGGTGGTCCCGCCCGGCGCGGTGACGGCAAAGGCGGTCTCGAAGGCGCGGGCCGAACCGGCGGCCTCGACCACGACCGGCGCGCGGATCCCGGCCTCGGCGGCATCCGCGGGGCTGTAGGCGGTGGCGCCCAGCTCGCGGGCGAGCTCCAGCTTCGCGGGCACGGCGTCCACGCCGACGACCTCGTGCCCCAGTGCCCTGGCGACGAGCAGGGCGGCCATGCCCACCCCGCCCAGTCCGACAACGGCCACGGTCTCCCCGGGGCGGGGACGTCCGGCGTTGACGACCGCGCCGCCGCCGGTGAGGACCGCGCAGCCGAGCAGCGCGGCGATGTCGGGCGGCACATCGTCGTCCACGGGCACGACCGAGGTCTCCGAGACGACCGCGTGCGTCGCGAACGCGCTCACCCCGAGGTGGTGCATGACCGGCGCGCCGTCCCGGCGCAGGCGGACCCGCCCGCCGACGAGCGTCCCCGCGGCGTTCGCGGCTCCGCCGACCGAGCAGGGGAGCCGGCCGTCGGTACCGCACGCGTCGCACCGGCCGCAGCGCGGCAGGAACGTCATGACCACCCGGCGCCCGACGGCCGTCGTGGTGTCGCGTCCCGCCTCCCACACGACACCGGCGGCCTCGTGGCCGAGCAGCATCGGCGTCGGGCGCACCCGGTTGCCGTCGACGACGGACAGGTCCGAGTGGCACAGGCCGGCCGACTCCACGCGGACCAGGAGCTCGCCCGGCCCGGGCGGGTCGAGGTCGAGCGGGCCGACGGTTATCGGCCGGGAGTCGGCGAAGGGCGCGGGGGCGCCGCAGCGCTCCAGAACGGCACCGGTGATGCGCACGGGCGGCCTCCTCGTCGAGAGATCCCGTCAGCATACCGACCGACCGGTATGTTAGCTACCCGGCTGCCGAACCGTCTCGGCGAGCCCCGCCGGAGCCTGGAGACAGTAGGAGTCGGTGAGCAGTTCGGACAGCTCCTCCCAGTCGGTTTCCTCGTCGAGGAGCATGCCGACGACGTTGCCGCCCCAGCCTGCCCGGAAGTAGGGATCACCGAGCTTCTCGAAGGCCATGACCTCGGAGGACTCCGTCCGGAAGGTGATCCGGAACAGTCCGTCCTCGCCGCCGAAGACGTGCGCGACCGTCGCCTGCCGGACCTTCCAGGCCACACCCACCCAGGCGCTGGTCCGCGGGCACTCGGGAAGTCCGTCGAAGACGTCCTGGAGACGCCGGATCATCGTGGCGGGCACGTCGGGTCGATCACTCATGGGAGGAGTCTGCTACGAGGGGGTGACATCCGGAGGCGAGGGCGGCCGCCTCGCCGGCCCATGTCCGAATCTGACGGTGACTCGTCATTGCCGCCATCGCCGGAAGTGATCATGATGGGTACATGTCCATCCCGCACCGCGTCGTCATCGCCGCCTTCCCCGACGTCGACCTCCTCGACGTCACCGGACCGGCCGAGGTCTTCGCGCTGGCCGACCGGGAGACCGGCGGTCGCGCCCGCTACCAGGTCCGGCTCGCCGGGCCGACCGTCGGCGAGGTCAGAACCTCGGCCGGCGTGCGGCTGCTCACCGACGTGTCCTTCGACGACGTCGGCGACCAGGTCGACACCCTGCTGGTGCCCGGAGCGGTCGACATGTCCGCCGAGGGCCCGGTCGCCCGGATCGACGACGAGGTCGTGGACTGGCTGAGGCGCACGGCCCCACACGCCCGCCGGGTGGCGTCGGTGTGCGTCGGCGCGCACCTGCTGGCGGCCGCCGGCCTGCTCAGCGGGCGCACGGCGACCACCCACTGGTCGACGGCCGCCCAGCTCGCCGCCGAGCATCCGGACGTGACCGTCGACCCCGACCCGATCTTCGTGCGCGCCGACCGGGGCAGGCTGTGGACCGGCGCCGGGATCAGCGCCTGCCTCGACCTGACACTCGCCCTGGTCGCCGAGGACCTCGGCGAGCGCACGGCGCTGGCGGTGGCGCGGCAGCTCGTCGTCTACCTCAAGCGGCAGGGTGGGCAGAGCCAGTTCTCCGTGCCGCTGCGCCGGCCCGCGGCCGCGCGGCGCGACATCGACGAGCTCCAGCTGTGGATCGCCGACCACCTCGACGCCGACCTGTCGGCACCGGTCCTGGCCGCGCGGATGTGCCTCAGCGAACGCCACTTCGCCCGCGTCTTCAAGCAGGAGACGGGAGCCGGTCCGGCCGCCTACGTCGAAGCGGCTCGCACGGAGGCGGCGCGGCGGCTGCTGGAGACCACCGACGATCCGCTCGAACAGGTCGCCGCGGCGGCCGGACTCGGCTCGGCCGAGACCCTGCACCGGGCGTTCCGGCGGCAACTCGCCACCACTCCGGCGGCCTACCGCCGCCGGTTCCGCACGCGGGCCGCCTGACCCGCTACACGACCTTTCCATCTCCTGGCATGTCCGCGAGGCGGACGCCTCCGCCATGCCCTTCTCCCACCATGAGAGGTATCGAGATGAGCACCAGCAACCCGTCGAAGACCCTGCGCGAGGTCGTCGGCCTGAACGACACCGCGCCGAGGCTGGACCAGTCGGCCCTGATCATGATCGACTTCCAGAACACCTACCGGTCGGGCGTCATGGCGCTCGAAGGCGCCGAGGAGGCCGTGGCCGCCGGAGGCCGCCTGCTGGCCCGCGCCCGCGCGGCCGGGATCCCCGTCGTCCACATCGTCAACGACGGCGGTGAGAACACCCCCTACGACATTCGCGCCCGCATCGGATCCATCAGCGACGAGCTCGCCCCGGCCGACGGCGAACCGGTCGTGGTCAAGGGTCTCCCGAACGCCTTCTACGAGACCGGCCTGGAGAAGACCCTGCACGACCTGGGCGTGGCGGCCGGAGCCGATCTCGTGCTGGCCGGGTTCATGACGCACATGTGCGTCACCTTCACCGCCCAGGGCGCCTTCAACCTCGGCTACCGGCCGACGGTCGTCGCCGAGGCCACCGCCACCCGCTCGCTCGCGGCTCCCGGCGGCGAGGCCCTGTCCGCCGCGACCCTTCAGGCAGCGGCGCTGGCGACGGTCACGGACCTGTTCGGGCTCGTCGTGCCCACCGTCGACGACCTCCGGGACTGAAAGGAACGAGGGCGAAGGCCTGCGGGCCTCCGCCCTCGTGTGCCCCGGTTCGTTCTCGTGTGGACGAGCCGCCGGGCCGCGGCCGTCAGCCGTTCGACGGCCGGTACGTCTCCGGCTCCAGCTCCAGGCCGGGTGCGCCCGCGATGCGGTCGACGGCGCGCACGAACCTGCGGCCCATCCGGGCGCGCGCGGCGATCAGCGGGTGGTTGCCGCTGTAGTCGTCCTGGTGGTCGGGGTGGTCGGCGTACAGAGAGTACGTGACCACGGGCGCGCCCGCGGCGTCGTAGATGACGCCCGCCTCGCACCGGCCGGTGTCCATCCAGCCGGCCTTGGTCGCGACGCGCCCGCGCTCGACCGTCCCGAGCTTCGAGCGGATGCCCTCGGCGAACGCGTTCGGCGAGCGCATGATCTTGACGAGGTACTCCGTCGAGGCCGCGGAGAGCAGCCGGCCGCGCACGAGCTTTTGCCACAGGTCGTGCATCTCGCGGGCCGAGGTCCAGCCGAGGTACCAGCGCCGTGAGCCGGGGATGACCTCGACCTGCGTGTTCGGCAGGCCCTGGGTCTGCATGTAGGCGTTGATCTCGGCGGCGGTCACGATCTGCGAGCACAAGCGCGAGGAGGTGTCCTCGGAGATGCTGAGCAGCAGGGAGATCGCGTGGCCGAGGCTGATCCGGCTGGGGTAGGCGCCGTCGAAGGGGATGACGCCGTCGCCGCTCCAGACGATGAACGGGTCGGCGACCTCGACCTCGGTGTGCAGGTCGGCGGTGCCCTTGTCGACGCGGTCGAGGACGGTCGCGGCGACGGGGAACTTGTTGGTGCTCCAGGCGTCGACGACTTTGCCCGACTCCTCGTCGACGGCCGTGATCAGCGTCCCGTCGGTGTTCGCGACGGTGATGTAGGCCTGCCAGGTGCCTCCCGCCTCGGCCGACTCCTGCCGGTAGATCTCGGCGATGCGGGCCGCCGCTTTGGCGGGCGTGGACGGGGTGGTCTCCTCGGCCGCCGACGCGGCCACCGGGACAGCGATGCCCGCCACCGTGCCGGCGCCGATCGCGGTGAGGACGGTGCGTCGCTTCATGGCTGTCATATGCGTGAAATCTCCCGTGGGTCTAGGGCTTCGCCGGTAAAGACGCTCGGGAGCCCCGAATGAGTTGCCCCCGGTGCGGATCTTGCCGACCGGCCACAGTGGAGTGTGCCGCACGGGCCGCGCGCCCGCTGTCCCGATACGCGCGGGCGCCGACTCCTTCGCCGCAGCGCGCCCGAACACCACCGGCACGGCACCGCCCGAACACCGCCCCTTCCAGGCACTCGTTTAACGCATTCGGTGAACGGGGAACTCAGGGGCATGCGTTTCCTGTCGCGGATGACGACCGCCCAGAAGGCCGTGACCACCGTTGTCGCGGTCATCCTCGTCGGCATCGCACTGCTCGTGATCGTCGTGATCGCCGACTCGCCCCGCGACGGGCGCGTCGGTGACGAGCCGGTCGCGTCGAGCGTCGACGAGATGACCTACGACGAGGACGTCACCGCCCTCGACGTCCGCGCCGACTCCGGCACGGTCACCATCCGGCCCAGCGAGGACGACCGCGTCCACATCGAGCGGAGCCTCGCGTGGGGTACCGGCGACACCGTCGCCGGGCAGACCTGGGACGGGACGGTCCTGCTGGTGGACGGCCGCTGTGAAGGCGCCTGCGACGCCGCGTACCTGATCACCGTTCCGGCCGGCACCGCCGTTTCGGTGACCGCCACGTCGGCCACCGTCGACATCTCGGGCGTGGGCGGCGCGGTCACCGCGCACGTCGCCTCCGGCCGCCTCCTCGTCGACGACGTCACGGGCCCGCAGCGGCTCACCGTTGAGTCCGGCGAGCTGATCGCCACCCGTCTGGGCTCCGCCGACGTCCGCGCCGAGGCCACCTCGGCCCACGCAGCCCTCGACTTCACCGTCCCGCCGTCCACGCTGGACAGCACGGTGAACTCCGGCGACCTGACCATCACCGTCCCCCGTTCCCCGGACGGGTACCGCCTCGACTTCGTGATCAGCTCCGGCGACCACAGCGTCACCGGCGTCGACGAGAACCCCGCCTCGGCGCACGCGATCACCGCCCGCGCCACCTCCGCGCACGTGAGCGTCACGGGCACCTAGGGCGTGTCCTGGTGATCACTGCGGGGCTGCGGCGGACTCGTTCTCCCCCTGGCGGCACCGTTCCTTCGCCCAGGTACAACACCGGTACCAGGGCGAAAGAACGGCTTGCCAGAAGAAAAACGAGCCTCGCCTCGCACCCACAAGACCACCAGGACACACCCTAGGGCGTGTCCTGGCCCGAGGGCCCCAGTGTCCAGGTCCGCAGCTTCTCGGGGTTGCGCACACCCCAGATCCGCCTGATGCGGTCGCCGGCGATGTCGAAGGCGACCACCACCACGGTCACTCCGTCGCGCTGGCCGACCAGGCCGGGCTGACCGTTGACGGTCCGCTCCAGGAGCGTCATCTCCGGGACCACCGCGGTTATCCCGATCGTGTAACGCGCGATCTCGGTGGCGCCTTCGATCGGTTCGAGTATGGCGCTGACGACTCCGCCGCCGTCGGCGGTGGCGGTGGCGTTGGGGTCGAGGAGGTTGATGAGGGCGTTGATGTCCTTGGCCTCCCAGGCGTGTTTGAAGTCGCGGACCAGGGCAGCCTTGTGCGCGAGCGTTGGAGCCGGAGCCGCGGGAGCGCGTGCGGTGTGGATGCGGCGGCGGGCGGAGGTGGCGAGTTGTCGGCAGGCGGCGGGGGTGCGGCCGATGATGTGGGCGATTTCGGTGAAGGGGTGGCAGAAGATGTCGTGGAGGATGAAGGTGACGCGTTCGGCGGGGGTCATGGATTCGAGGATGACGAGGAAGGCCATGTTGACCGACTCGTCGAGGGTGACGCGGTCGGCGGGGTCTGCCGTGTCGCCGCCCGGGCGTCCGCTGATCCATTCGGAGCGAGCGGGTAGCGGCTCGGGTATCCACTCCCCGACATAGCGCTCCCGCCGCGCCCTCGCGGAGCCCAGCAGGTCCAGACAGACGCGGCCGGCCACCCTCGTCAGCCAGGCGCCCGGCGACTCGATCCGCGCGCGTTGCTCCTCGGACATGGCGTACCAGCGCGCGTAGGTCTCCTGGACGACGTCCTCGGCCTCGGCCAGGGAGCCCAGGAGCCGGTAGCCGAGATTGATCAGCTGCCGGCGCTCGCTCATGATCGCGCTCAGACCGGGATCGGATGGGGTGCTCATGGTCTCGCGGTCTCCTCGATCGTCGACGCCTTCACTCCTCCGACGAAACGGCTCACCGGAATGTGAGGCCCGCCTCCCCGCCTCACGTTCCCGGCGGCTGCGTCGTCGGACCGATGACGAACACCGCGGAAACCTCGAAGGGACGCCACCCACATGTCCAAGACCATCGCACAGGATGATCTCCAGTCGCGACTGCCCGAGTACCAGGGCTTCGCCGACGAGATGATGGCCATCGCCGGATCCATGACCAAGATCGTCTACGGCGGATCCATCGCCCGCACCACGGTGCACCTGGTCCAGCTGCGGGCTGCCCAGATCGCCGGCAGCACCTATCACACCATCCGCCAGACCGACCTGCTCCGCAAGGCCGGCGAGTCGGAGGAGCGCGTCACCGCCGTGGCCTCCTGGCGCGACGCGCCCTACTTCACCGACGCCGAGCTGGTCGCGCTCGAACTCGTCGAAGCGGTCTTGACCCACAACGCGCACGGCGAGCGCGTGTCCGACGAACTATTCGCCAGGGCGTCCGAGCACTACGACCTCGACGCCATGTGGCGGCTGATCGTGGTCATCGGACAGATCAGCTTCTTCATCCCCGTCGCCGCGATCGCCAAGCCCATCCCCGGTAAGGCGCCCGGGAAGAACTACAGCAAGTAGCCGCCTCTCGCGGGGGCGCCCGGCGCCCCCGCTCCCTCAAGGAGTGATCCATGCGCAGACTCTTCGCTCTGCTCGCCGCCACGCTGATGCTCATCGTCCTGGCGCAGTTCTACTTCTCCGCCTCGGGTGTGTTCGGGAGTTACCGGCCGCACCACGTGCTGGGGTATGTGATCTTCAGCCTGCCGGTCGTGATGGCGATCGTCGCGGGACTGGGCCGACTGGGCGCGCGGCCGGTCTGGCTGTCGCTGCTGGTCGCCGGGCTGACGTCGGTTCAGGTCCTCGTCGCGTCGCTCGCCAGAGGCCTCGGCGGCCCGGCGGGGGAGTACGTCTTCGGGCTGCACGCGGTCGGCGGACTGGCGATCCTGGCGGTGGCGTGGCTGATCCTGCGGGAGGCGCGCAAACGGCGGAAGGTCGCGCAAGGCGGGCCTGCTCCTGAATGAGCACGCCGCTCGCCGAGATGCCGAGATCGCGCGCCGTCTCGCCGTGCCGGACGGCGCCGCGTACGCCGTCCGGCACTCACCGTCTCTCAGACGCCGATGTTCGGCTGCGGGCCGGCCGAGGCGGTCAGCAGAGCCGGTACCGCCGCGGCGGGATCGAGGGTGTAGGCGTAGTGGGCGCTCGGATCGAACGCGCTGCCCTTCTCCCTGACCCGCCCGTCGCTCCAGGTGCTGTCGACCACGATGTTGCCGCGCTGGACCAGTTCCCCGGCCTCAACGTAGTAAGGGTCGCGGACGGAGTCGAAGTAGCTGTTCTCGACGACCGCCTTGGTGAGGCCGCGCGCGAAGTGCCCGTAGCCGGTGACGTCCTGCAGGTAGTTGTTGTACAGGTGGCAGGCGGCGATGTTGTCGGCGCTGGGATTGCGCGAGTTGGTGTTCTGGAACCAGTTGTGGTGGATCGTGATCAGTGAGGTCACGTTGTCGGTCCACCCGATGCCGAAGGTCTTGTTGTTGTCGACCAGATGGTTCCAGGACACCGTCAGGTAGCTGGTGTCCTTCCTGCTGTCGATGAGCCCGTCGTTCATCCTGGTGAGCCGGTTGTGGTCGATCCAGATGTGGTCGGCGGTGTCGAGCTGGATGGCGTCGTAGTCGTAGGCGTCGTCGCCGGGATCGTCGTCGGGCATGCGGGTGTCGCGGATCGTCAGGTTGCGGATGATCACGTTGTGCACTCCCGTGCCGAGGAAGAACCCGCCGCCGACGATCACCCCGCTGGTGCCGACGCCGATGATCGTCTTGTTCGACGCGACCCGCAGCTCCGTCCCCTTGGGATTGATGTCGATCGTCGCGGCGACGCGGACGACGTACGGCTCGGCGGCCGTGACGTACTGGTTCAGGGCCGCCTGCGTCGTGACGGTGACCGTCTGACCCGCCGCTCCACCCGTCGTGGGGCCGCGGCCCATGCCGGGCAGTGACGCGAACCCGTCCGGTGTGTTCGACGGCGGGGCCGTCGTCGACTGGAACGCCCAGCGCTGCTCGGCACCGGAACCGCAGGTGTTCTGACTGATCGGGGTCCCGTCCGCGGCGGACGCCCCGGTCAGGGTGAGGCACAGGCCGTTGGCCGTCTTGATCTGCTGGACCCCGGCGGCCGGACTCGTGATGGTGAAGCGCTGGTTCGGCTTGTCCGCGGTCCCGCAACCCCACTGCTGGACGACCAGACCGAGAGTGGCGGCGCCGGAGGGCACGTCGAGGCAGCGGCCGCTGTTGACGTTGACGAGATTGACGCCGCCGCCGGTGGCCGCGCTGACCCGGAACCGCTGCCAGGTCGCGGCCGACCCGCACGACCACTGCTGCAGGACACCGCCGTTGACGGTGCTGTGGTCCTTGACGTCGAAGCACTTGCCGCTCTGCGTGCCGACGATGCGATAGGTGCCGCCGACGACGGGTGTCACCCCGGTGGTGTCGGCGGCGGCCGGTGTGGCCGTGGCGATCACGGCGCCGGCGGCCAGGGCCAGCAGGGCGGTCGCGGTCGCGGTGAAGACGACTCGGGCGCGGCCGTGTAACGGCTGAAAGGTACGCACGGTTCTTTCCCCTTTCTCGAGGTTGCCGGTGTGCCGGGCGGCCGGGATCACGGTGCCGCCGGGTTCCAGCCGTCGGCGCCGGCCAGATAGCGCTGCACCGTGTGGTCGAGGGCCTGGGCATTGGTCAGCTGAGGCCGGTTGCCGTTGCTCCCGGCACCCGCCCCGGTGTTGCGGTACTCGAAGAAACGGGCCCCGGTCCACGGGTTCCCCGACATGTCCGTCCACGGCTGGGCGGCCCTGATGTGCGCGCCGAGCACGGAGTTGCGCACGACAACCGACCCGTCGGGACGCCACGGACGCCCGAGGGTGGTGGACGCCGCCGGCGCGTCGCCGCTGATCTGGCACTGGAAGAACAGGAACCCGTAAGGCCGTTCGGCCGGGGTGCTCGCCGCGGTGATGCTGCTGCCGGAACGCCGTGTCGTGTGGACACGGGTGTTGTGGAAGACGGCGATGCCGCCGCCGAAGATGAAGTCGACGTCGCCTTCGATGTGGGCGCCCTTCACGTAGACGCGGGCCGCGTCCTTGACGTAGAACGTGTCCTGGTTGCCCAGTAGCCGCACGTTGAGCAGCTGGGACCGGTCGGAGGAGATGTTGAGGGCGACGGCCTGGTGCCCGGGCTCGCCGGCGTGCGCCGCCTCGTCGAAGTCGTTGGCGATGGTCAGGTTCGTCGCGACGAACCCGCGCCCGTTGACGGTCGCGGTCGCACTGCCCGAGGTTCCGTACGTCGTCCCGTCGGGTTTCAGGGTTCCCGCCGAGTGGTTCTCGACGATGGTCACCGCCGACGGTTCGGCGCCGAGCCCCTCCATGCGCACGTCGCTCTTGGTCGAGGGAACGGTGATCGCGCCCCGGTAGGTGCCGGGTTTTATCCGGATCGTGGTCGCGGTGCCGCCCGGGACCGCGTCGATCGCCTGCTGAACGGTCCGGAAGTCGCCGGACCCGTCGGCGGCGACCGTGATCGTCGCGGCGACGGCGGAGTCGGGCGAGGCCGCGCTCGCCGTTGCGATGGGTGCCATGGCGAACAGCGGGAGAAGCCCCGCCGAGGCGGCGAGCCCTAAGCGGCCGCGCAGGAATGGCGTGGAAGGTCTCATCGGATGGTCCTTCGGGAGTGGGGATTCGGCCGGATTCCCCGGCCCGTGAACGCGGGCCGGGTGTGGTCGAGGCGAGATGCCCCGCCGCGGTCGCCCCGGCCGCCGCGCGAAACTCCTGGGACGCCCGGCGCGGCGGGGCGGTCGTGGGGGCTCACTCTAGGGAGGCTCCACATTAGAGTCAATGGCTTTCGCTAATCTCGAATCGATTTGTTTCATGGGTTGACCTAACTGGTTTCGCAGTAGTAACCTCACCCGGCATCAGGGCCGCACGCAGTGGCGACGTCTTCCGATGAGGTGCGCAGACCTCGCGGGAGCGGCGTCCCGGCGCCGGTTTCGCCCCGGAGACCCGCGCACGTCGAGAGCCCGACGAGACGCTCGCCCACAAGGCGCCGCACGAGCCGACACCCACCACCCCACACCTCCACACACGTGACGCCGCCCCTCGTCGGCGCTTCGACACAAAGGACGACCGCTGCCATGACCGACCGACCCGCAAGAGGCATCCGGGCTGGACTCAGCCGCCGCGACATCATGAGAATGGCCGGGCTGACCGGTCTCGGATTCGGCTTAAGCGCCTGTCGAGGCTTCGGCGGCGACGACGCCGAAGGTGACGGGATCCAGCTCAACATGGTCTGGTGGGGCGACGCCTCACGCGCCGAGAAGACGCAGGCCGCCCTCGACGCCTTCCAGGCGAAGAACCCCGGGATCACCGTCAGGACCGAATACCAGGACAGCGGCCCGTACAAGGACAAGCTCGCGACGCGCTTCGCGGCGGGCGACCCTCCGGACCTGATGGCGATGCGGATGGACAGCCTCCGCGAGTACGCCGACCGAGGAGCGCTGCTCGACCTCAACGAGCACGCTGACCTGATCGACGTGTCCGGGCTCAGCGACAACGCGCGGACCCTGGCGACCGTCGACGGCAAGAACTACGGCATCCCGTCCGGCCTGAACAGCATCGGCTTCGTGGTCAACAAGACCCTCACCGACAAGTTCGGGGTGGAGGTCCCCGACGGGGACACGTGGAGCTGGGAAGACCTGGCGGCCTTCTCCCGCGAGATCGGGCGGGCCAGCGGCGGCGAGGTCTACGGCACCGGCTTCGAGCCGGCGACCCTGGCCAACGTCATCGTCTTCACCCGTCAGCGCGGGGAGGACTTCTACACCGCCGAGGGCTCGCTGGGCATCAGCGAGGCCACGGTCGTGGAGTGGTTCGAGATGATCGAGGCGATGCGCTCCGCCGGCGGTTTCCCGCCGGCCGGCTTCTTCGAGAACGTCGGTTCCTCGCCCGACCAGTCCTACCTGGCCAAGGGCAAGCTGGCCTCCCAGATCATCCCGACCAACAACCTCCTCGGTTACAACGCCGCGGCCGGCGGCGACCTCGTCCTCCTCCGAATGCCCGGGGAGACCACGGAGACGCGACGCGGCCAGTCGATCGACACGCCGGCGCTGTGGTCGATCGCGTCGCAGTCGAAGCACCCGACCGAGGCCCTGAAGCTGCTCGACTTCCTCATCAACGACGTAGAGGCGTCGAAGGCGACGGGCACCACGCGAGGCGTCCCGGCCAACGGCAAGGTCGCCGAGGAGATCAAACCGGCCCTCGCACCCGACGACCAGCTCGCCACCGACTACCTCACCGGCCTTCAGGGCGAGCAGCTGCCACCGTCCTTCGTCTACCCGCCCGGTTCCAGCACGATCGCCTCGACCCTGGCGACCATCGCCACCGAGGTCGAGTTCAAACGGCAGAGTCCGCGGGACGCGGCCAAGGAGTTCCTTGAGGCCGGCCGAAAGGCGCTCGGCGCATGACGGCCGTCACCACCGCCTCGGCCGGGTCCGTATCGCACGCGGACCCGGCCGCCCACACCCCGCCGTCGCCGAGGGGGAAGGGCAAACCGCGCCAGGACCGCGCCGGCTACCTCTTCCTGCTGCCGTGGTTCATCGGGATGCTGCTGACCGTCGTCCCCTTCTTCGCCTCGTTGTACCTGGCCTTCACCGACTACAACCTGATCAACCCTCCGCAGTGGACCGGGCTGGACAATTTCCGGGACATGCTCGACGACCCGGTCCTGCACCAGTCCCTGAAGGTCACCTTCGTCTACACGTTCGTGTCGGTGCCGCTGTCGCTGGTGGTCGCGCTCGGCGTGGCGATGCTGCTCAACCGGGGGGTCAAGGGACTGCCTGTCTACCGCGCGGTGTTCTACCTGCCGTCGCTGCTGGGCGGAAGCGTCGCGGTGGTCCTGCTGTGGAAGTACGTCTTCGGCCTGGACGGGATCGTCAACGGCTTCATCGGCTGGTTCGGCCTCACCGGACCCGGCTGGACCTCCGATCCCGACTACGCGCTGACCACGCTGATCATCCTGCACGTCTGGACCTTCGGTTCGCCGATGGTCATCTTCCTGGCCGGCCTGCGGCAGATCCCCGCGATGTACTACGAGGCCGCCGCGCTCGACGGCGCCTCGAAGTGGCAGCAGTTTCGCAGGATCACCCTGCCGCTGCTCAGTCCGATCATCTTCTTCAACCTGATCCAGTCGCTGATCTCGTCGTTCCAGACCTTCACGCAGGGCTTCATCATGAGCGGCGGCACGGGCGGTCCGGCCGAGTCGACCCTGTTCTACAACCTCTACCTCTATCAGCAGGGCTTCTCGCAGTTCCGGATGGGTTACGCCTCGGCGATGGCCTGGTTCCTGCTGGTGATCATCGGGGCCTTCACCGCGCTCAACTTCTTCACCGCCAAGTACTGGGTCTTCTACGACAACTGAGGTCACGCCATGTCGATCACCGTGAAAGAGCCGCCGCCCGGCGTGAAACCGAAGGAGACCGAGGACAGCTACCTGGAACGCCAGGGCAGCACCCGCCGCCGCCGCTTCCTGCGCCACGTACTGCTGTGCGTCGCCGGGGCGGTCATGCTCTACCCCTTGATGTGGATGATCTCCAGTTCCCTCAAGCCGAGCCGGCTGGTGTTCACCGACCTGTCGCTGTGGCCCTCCGAGTGGGACTGGGGCAACTACGCCGAGGGCTGGACGGCCCTGGAGCAGCCTTTCAGCGTCTACCTGATCAACTCGGCGGTGATCGTGGTGCTGAGCATCGTGGGGAACCTCCTGTCGTGCTCGCTGGCCGCCTACGGCTTCGCCCGGCTCAACTTCACCGGCCGCAAGCTGTTCTTCACCCTGATGCTCGGGACCATGATGCTGCCCGGCCATGTGCTGCTCGTGCCGCAGTACATCGTCTTCGCCAAGCTGGACTGGCTCAACACCTACTACCCGCTGCTGGTCCCGAACTTCCTGGCCACCAACGCCTTCTACATCTTCCTGATGGTGCAGTTCATGCGCTCCCTGCCCAAGGAACTCGACGACGCGGCCCGCATCGACGGCGCCGGTCCCTTCCGCACCTTCTGGAGCGTGATCATGCCGCTGTGCATGCCCGCCTTCGCCACCACCGCCATCTTCACCTTCATCTCGGTGTGGAACGAGTTCTTCGGGCCACTGCTCTACCTGACCGACTCCGAGCTGTACACCGTGCCGCTGGCGCTGCGGCAGTTCATCGACTCCGAGGGGCAGTCCCAGTGGGGGCAGATGTTCGCCATGTCGTTCCTGTCGCTGGCACCGGTGATCGGATTCTTCATCGCCGGCCAGAAGTACCTGGTCAAGGGCATCGCCACCACGGGCCTGAAATGACCGGTCAGCAGAGGCGTTACGCCTTCGTCGGCACCGGCCACCGCGCCCAGATGTACCTCGCCTCCCTGCTCGACGGCCACGCCGACGTCGGGCACCCGGTCGCGTTCTGCGACACCAACGAGGTGCGGATGTCCTACCACGACCGGCTGGTCGCCGCGGTCCGGCCGGATCTGCGGGTCGGGCACTACGCGCCCGCCGACTTCGGCCGGATGCTGGCCGACGAGCGGCCCGACACCGTCGTGATCACCTCGCCGGACGCCACCCACGCCGAATACGTCGCGCGCGCCTTGGAGCACGGCGCCGACGTGGTGGTCGAGAAGCCGATGACCACCGACCTCGCGGGGGTGCGGCGCATCCAGGACGCCGTCGGCAGGAGCGACGGGGAGCTCGTCGTCACCTTCAACTACCGCTATTCGCCGCGCAACACCCTGGTGCGCGAGCTCATCGCGGAGGGCGCCGTCGGCGAGGTGACCTCGGTGAACTTCGAGTGGTGCCTCGACACGCTCCACGGCGCCGACTACTTCCGCCGGTGGCACCGCGACAAGGCCACCTCCGGCGGGTTGCTGGTCCACAAGTCGACCCATCACTTCGATCTGGTCAACTGGTGGCTCGACGACCGGCCGGAGGTCGTCTTCGCCCGGGGCGGGCTCTTCTTCTACGGCGCGCAGAACGCGCGCCGGCGCGGCCTGGAGAACCGGCCGGAGCGGGCCCGCAACGTCGACGCCGGCGATCCTTTCGCCTTCGATCTGGGCGCCGACGAGAGACTGCGCCTGCTGTACCGCGACGGTGAGCACCTGGACGGCTACATCCGTGACCGCGACGTCTTCTCCGAAGGCATCACGATCGAGGACAACCTCAACGTGGTGGTCGGCTACCGGCGAGGTGCCTCGATGTCCTACACCTTGCACGCGCACAGCCCGTGGGAGGGCTACCGGGTGGCGGTCAACGGCACCGAAGGCCGCATCGAACTCGACGTGGTCGAACGCGGGCAGGTCCGGCCGGCGAACGCGTCGGTGCTCGATCCCAGCGCGGACCGGATCTCGGGCGCCGAGGCCGCCGGGTCGCGTTCCCAGGGCTCGCGACTGACGTTGCAGCGGCATTGGGAACCGGCGCGCGAGATCGCGATCGGTGAAGGCCGCGGTTCGCACGGCGGCGGCGACGGAATGCTCCTCGACGACGTCTTTCGCGGTCCCGGCGCCGACCCGCTGCGCCGCAGCGCCGGTTTCGGTGACGGCGCCGCCAGCGTCCTGGTCGGTATCGCCGGCAACGAGTCGCTGCGCACCGGCGAGGCCGTTCGACTCGACGGCCTGCTTCCGCCGCCGACCGCGACCGGTGGCCGGTGAGCCGAGCACGTCCCCGCAGGTTCCGACGCCGAAACGAGAGGCACCACCGATGATCCCCACCGCCCGGACCCCGGCATGGGCAGCCGACAACGGCGACGGCACCTACCGCAACCCGGTCCTGCACGCCGACTGGTCCGATCCGGACGTCGTCCGCGCCGGCCGGGACTTCTACCTCGTGGCCTCCAGCTTCCACCGCGCACCGGGCCTGCCCTTGCTGCACAGCCGCGACCTGGTGAACTGGTCGATCCTCGGCCACGCGCTGCCGAGCCTGGAACCCGATGACGTCTTCGGGACTCCGCAGCCCGGCTGCGGGGTGTGGGCGCCGGCGCTGCGACACCACGACGACCGCTTCTGGATCTTCTACCCGGACCCCGACCGGGGCATCTTCGTCACCACGGCGCGCGATCCCGCGGGTGAGTGGAGCCGGCCGTCCCTGCTGAAAGGAGGCCGCGGCCTCATCGATCCCTGCCCGCTGTGGGACGAGGACGGCTCGGCCTACCTGGTCCACGCCTGGGCGAAGAGCCGGGCGGGCTTCAACAACCGGCTCACCTGCCACCGGATGAGTTCCGACGCCACCGAGCTGCTCGACGAGGGCCGCACCGTCATCGACGGCGACTCCCTGCCGGGCTATCGGACTCTGGAGGGACCGAAGTTCTACCGACGTGACGGCTGGTACTACATCTTCGCTCCCGCGGGCGGCGTGGCCGACGGCTGGCAATCGGTCTTCCGCTCCCGCGAGGTCTTCGGCCCTTACGAGGAGCGCGTCGTCCTCGCGCAGGGCGACACTCCCGTCAACGGCCCGCACCAGGGCGCATGGGTCACCACGGCCGAAGGCCAGGACTGGTTCCTGCACTTCCAGGACAAAGGCCCGTTCGGTCGTGTGGTGCATCTCCAGCCTCTGCGCTGGCAGCCCGACGGATGGCCCGTGATCGGCGCGTCGGGCGCGCCCGTGCCCTCGCACGCGAAGCCCGCGGTCGCCTCGCCCTCGGCGCCGGGCGCTCCGGCCGACGGTGACGATTTCGCCGGTACCGGAGTCGGTCCGCAGTGGTCATGGGCGGCCAACCCGCGGCCGGGCTGGCTCAGCGTGCGCCCGGGGGAGGGGCCGGAGCTGAAGTGCGCGGCGTCCGACGTCGACGGTGATCTTCGCCGACTGCCGAACCTCCTCGGGCAGCGTCTGCCCTCCGACCGCTTCCGTGCCGCGACGACGATGCGCCTGACCGGCGCGGACACCATCGGCGCGCGAGCCGGGCTGGCCGTCGTCGGGCGCACCTACGCGTGGATCGGTCTCGTGAGCACCGTGGACGGCGTCCACCTCGTGCACCGCACGGCGATGGCCGGTGAAGCCGAGCGGGAGGCGGCACCACCCGTTCTCGTGCCCGTCGACGCGGACGGGACGAGCGTGACGGTCGCCGTCGGCGTGGACGTCGACCCCGACGGTCGCTGCGGATTCTTCGCCGCCATCGACGGTGCGGCCCCCCGTCCGTTCGGGGAACCGTTCACATCGACGGCCGGGCATTGGGTCGGCGCCACCCTCGGCGTCTTCGCCACCGCGCCGACGGGCCGCGAAACCGCGGCGACCGCGCGCATGTCGGCCTTCGAGGTCACCGGCCGCAGTCCACAGCGGACGGATGCGACGCGGGGAACCGACCGTGGTTGACGTGACCGCGCCTTCGCGGACGGCGAGCCTGAGTGTGACCGGACGGCAGGTCGCCGACTACGTGTGGCGGCCGAGTCTGCCCGGCACGGTCTCCCCGCGGCCCTTCCTGCACCCCGTCCGCACGCTCACCGGGACCGAGGTCACCGAGTCGATGCCGGACGACCACCGGCACCACCTCGGTGTGAGCGTCGCCGTGGCCGACGTCGCCGGTGCCAACTTCTGGGGCGGGCGCACCTTCGTGTCGGGTCGCGGTTCGATGCACCTGCCCAATCACGGGACACAGCGCCACGAGGGCTGGGCCGACCGGACGGCGTCCACGCTCACGCAGGACCTGAGCTGGGCAGGTCCCGGCGGGGACGAGCTGCTGCGCGAACGGCGCCACATCGCCGCGCTGCCGATCGACTCGGGTGCCTGGGCACTGGACTTCTCCTTTAGATTGTCCAATGTGGTCCAGGCACCGCTGGCCCTCGCCAGCCCCGCCGCCAACGGCCGGCCCGGAGCCGGTTACGGGGGCTTCTTCTGGCGGGCCAGGCGCGGGAGCGGCCGGATCCAGGTCCTCGGCCCCGGTCTGACCGGCGCCCAGGCCCTCCACGGTCGCCACACGCCCTGGATGGCGATCAGCGGAAACCACGGCGCCCCCTGGACACTGATATTCATCCACAGTGGACCCGACACCGACCCATGGTTCGTCCGCACCGGCGACTACGCCGGTGTCGGCTCCTCCCTCGCCTGGGACCGGCCCCTCGTCTTGGCCCCGGGCGCCGAGGTCGGCCGTCGTATCATCACTGTGGTCGCCGACGGCAGGCTACGCTCCGACCAGGTCGCCGGCCTCGTCGGAGCCGTCACCGCGGACACGCCGGGCAGCCGGCCCGCGACGCCCGCCGCAGCGGCCACCCGGTCCGGCCGCCCTGCCCGCCGGCCGGCCGGGCACACGCGGGCCATGCGATGAGAGGCGGCGAGGCGATCATGGCGACTTCCGGCGCACGGGGCCCCGCGCTCGCCGAGGATCCCCCCGAGGTCCTGCCGCTTCGGGCCGCCGGCCGTGACGTCGCCGAATACGTGTGGAACCCGCAGGTCGCCCTTGGCAATTCCCCACGGCCCTACCTGCATCCCGTGCGCACGCTCGCGGGACTCGTCGTGACCGAAGCCGGCCCCGACTCCCACCGCCACCAGTTCGGCATCAGCATCGCCGCACCCGACATCGACGGAAGCAACTTCTGGGGCGGGCGCACCTTCGTCGCCGACCACGGCCCGGCGTGGCTGGACAACCACGGCAGCCAGCGACACCAGCGCTGGCTGCACCACACCTCCGGCGGACTCGCGCACACCCTGCGATGGGTGAGCGGCGATCAGCGCGACCTGCTCCACGAGACGCGATCCCTCGCCTGCCGCCCGCTCAGCGACACCGCCTGGACCCTGAGCACCCGAAGCCGCCTGACGAACGTGACCGAGCGACCGCTGACGATCCGCAGCCCCGCCGCCCTCGGCCGCCCCGGCGCCGGCTACGGCGGGTTCTTCTGGCGCGGCCCGGCGATCACCGGAACGATCGCGATCCTCAGCCCGCTCGGCAACGGCGTCGCCTCCGTGCACGGCCGCACCGCCGCCTGGACGGCGGTCACCTGCGCCGGCGGCGAAGACGGCGACTGGACCGTCCTGTTCGCACCAGCCGACGAGGGCACCGCCCGGGACAGATGGTTCGTGCGAGCCCGCGACTACCTCGGCGTCGGCTCATCGCTGACCTGGGAGTCGCCGCTGACACTGGCCCCCGGAGAGTCGATCGAGCGGCACATCGCAGCGGTGATCGCCGACGGCGCCGTGTCCGCCGCGACAGCCGCCGAGCTCGCCGCCACGGCCAGGTCGGCGCGGTGACGCCGCCCATCCGGCCGAGCCGGCCGCGGCCGAGCGACGAACCCGCGCGGCAGGAGAGCCTGCGCACCCGCAACCTCGAACTCGTCTTCCGGCAGATACTCGGTGCCGCCCAGCCGATCTCGCGCACCGAACTGGCCGCCGTGACCGGGCTGACCCGGCCGACCATCACCCGCATCGTCGAGGAACTGCTCGCCGGACGGCTCATCACCGAGGCGGGCCGCACCCACGACGGGCGTGCCGGGCGTCCCCGCGTCGCGCTGACCCTGTCGCGGAAAGGGCCGGCGGGTCTCGGACTCGACATCCGCTCCGACGGCCTCGCCGCGTGCGTCGTCGACCTCACCGGCACCGTCCGCCACCTGGCCTTCGCGCCCGCCGCGTACGCCGACCGCGGTGCGGCCGACGTGCTCGCCGACGTCGCGGACATGGCCCGCGCCGCGATCGAGGCGATCGGTTCCGAGGATCTCACCGTGGTCACCGCGACCCTCGCCGTTCCCGGCGCCGTCGACCACGGCCTGATCCGGTCGGCACCGGCGCTGGGGTGGCGCAACGTCGACGCCGGGGCGCTGCTCAGAAGCACCGCCGACCCGCTCGATCTGCCGATGGCCGTGGACAACGAGGCGAACCTCGCCGCCCTCGGGGAGCTCTACGCCGGCAGCGACACCCTCGACAGCTTCATCTACGTGTCGGGCGGGCTCGGTATCGGCGCGGGCATCGTCCTCAACGGCCGCCTGATGCGCGGCGCGCGCGGCTGGGGCGGTGAGCTCGGCCATGTCACCGTCCATCCCGACGGGAAGCCGTGCTCCTGCGGCTCCCGCGGTTGCCTGCAGACCTATGCGAGCGTGCAGGCGATTCTCGGTGACGAGCCGGTGCGGCCGGGTGTCACGCCGGACGCGGCGGTCACCGCACGCGCCGAGAGCTCCGACCCGGTCATGCTGGCGGCTCTGGATTCGGCGGGGCGTGCGCTCGGGATCGCGCTGTCGGACGCGATCAACGTCCTCGACATCGACACGGTCCTGCTCGGCGGCAGTTTCGCGCTCCTCTCGTCGTGGCTCCTGGCGAACGCGAAGGCCGAGATCGCCCAGCGGGTCCTCAGCGCCGACTGGGCGCCGGTCACCGTCCGCCCGGCGGTGCTCGGCCCGGACGCGGCGGTCATCGGAGCCGCGCTGGTGTCCATCGACCAGATCCGCCGGCACCCCGCGGTGTGGCTGATGAAGGAGACGATCCAGGCGGCGACGTGACCGCCGCGCCATGCGGATTTGCTCATCCGCACCTCTTGACCCGCCTCCATGTGAGCGCTAACAATGGTGCATGGTCGGATCTCCGCCCGGTAAACGACATGTGTCGAACACCGAACAGGCAGGAAGAAGACAGTAATGAGGCATCACGAGACACCCCAGCCGCCCACCGTCAGTCGCCGCGCTCTGTTAGCGATAACACTGGCGGTCGCCGGATCCGGGGCAACGGCCTGCGGTTCGGTCGACGACGTCGGGGAGCGCGTCGCACTCGACCAGTGGAACCTGTTCGGCGGCGGCGACGGCGCCCGGATGATCGAGATGCACCAGCGGTACGCGGCCGAGCATCCCGGCGTCGACCTGCGCGCCACCACCTACGCGTGGGGCCCGCCCTTCTACACCAAGCTCGCGATGGGCGCCGCGGGCGGCCGAGGCGCCGCCGTCGCCACCGTCCACGTCTCCCGCCTCAAGGGCCTGGCACCAGGAAGGCTGCTCGACGCGATCGACGCCCGCGCCCTGTCGTCCGCCGGGCTCGCCGCGAGCGACATGGAGCGAACGGTCTGGGACAAGTGCTTCGTCGACGGCGAGCTGTACGCCGTTCCGATGGACACCCACGTCCTGGTCAACTACTACAACCGCGAGATCTGCGCCGCCGCCGGCGTCCTCGACGCCGAGGGCCACCTCCGCGAGACGCACGGCGTCGACGAATACGTCGCCCTGCTCAAGGAGGTCAAGGCCGTCACCGGCACCTTCGGCACCTCGCTCGACACCAACGCCGGCTGGCGCCCCTTCTGGGCCCTCTACCGCCAGCAGGACGGCGAACTCCTCTTCGGCGACGGCGACTTCCAGCTCGACGAGTCCAAGGCGCTGGCCGCCTTCGACGTGATGCGGCGGCTGGCCGACGAGGGCCTGGCGCCGCGCGACTCCAACGGGGCGGCGACCTCGGCGAACTTCGTCAACGGCCTCGGCGGCGTCGTGCAGGTCGGCAACTGGGAGATCCCGGTCTACCAGAAGGCCGGCCTCGACTTCGGCGTCGCCCAGTTCCCCGACTTCTTCGGCAACCACCGCACCCAGGGCGACAGCCACGCCTACGTCCTGCCGCACCGGCGCGACCGCCACCAGGCGCGCCTCGACGAGAGCCTCGCCTACATCGCGTGGATGCTGCGCAACGGCATCACCTGGGCCGGCGGCGGCCACATCCCCGCCTACCTTCCCGTCGCCGAGAGCGCCCAGTACCTGACGATGCTGCCGCAGTCGGAGTACCGGGACGCCGCCGCGAACGTGCAGTTCGACCCCGACATCTGGTTCAGCGGCTCCGGCGCCCGGATGCAGGACGACGCCAACGCCGTGTTCCAGGGCCTCTACGCCGGCACCCAGACACCCGAGACGGCGCTCGCCGGGTTCACCGACATCCTCCGCACCTTGCTGCGGATCCCCGACCCCACCTGAGTCCGCCCGCCTCTCGGCAAGGAGTGCAGCCATGGCCCGCTCAACGGCCGGAGCACGAGAAGACTCCGGCGTCCGTACGTCCACTGAGGACAGTGATCCGCCGGTGGAGGCACCGCCGCCCGCGATCCGGTCGCGGCCGGTCTCCTGGGCGGGCCTGTGGTTCGTCCTGCCGTTCGCGGTCCTCTTCGCCGTTTTCCTGCTGTGGCCCACCATCACCGGCTTCGCCTACACCTTCACCGACCGCAGCCTCACCGGCGCGCCCGCCGGCTACATCGGCTGGTCGAACTGGACCGAGAGCCTCACCGATCCCGCCGTGTGGTCGTCCCTGTGGAACACGCTGGTGTTCACCGGTTTGAGCACACCGCCCCTGGTCCTCGCCGGGCTCGGCCTGGCTCTGCTGACCGCGCGGGCGCGCCGCCTCGGCTGGTTTCTGCGCTTCTCCTTCTTCGCGCCGTTCGTACTGCCCGTCGCGGTCGTCACGATGATCTGGGTCTGGTTGTACCAGCCGGGATTCGGGCTGGTCAACGACACGCTCACCGGGCTCGGCCTCACCGAGGTCGGCTGGCTCGCCGACGAACGCGTCGCGATGATCTCGGTGGTCGTCACGACCCTGTGGTGGACCGTCGGCTTCAACTACCTGCTCTACCTCGCGGCCCTGCAAGGGATCCCGCGCGAGATTTACGAGGCCGCCGACGTCGACGGCGCCTCCGGTGGACGCAAACTCTGGAGCATCACCCTGCCGCTGCTGCGGCGCACCACCGTGCTGGTGCTCGTGCTCCAGCTCGTCGCCTCCCTGAAGATCTTCGACCAGGTCTACCTCATGACGCGCGGCGGCCCGAACTTCGCCACCCGGCCACTGATCCAGTACATCTACGAGTCCGGTTTCACCGGCTTCCGCATCGGCTACGCCTCGGCGATCTCCTACCTGCTGTTCGCGGTGATCATCGTGTTCTCGGTCGTGCAGTTCCGCCTGTTCTCGCGCGAGGAGGTCTAGCGATGTCCGTTGAGGCGAACGCGCCGGCGGTCCGGGCGCGCCCCAGGAGGCTCGTCATCTCCCCGGCCGCGGCACTGGTGTACTTCGCGGCGTTCTGGGCGGCGGTCTTCTGGCTCGCGCCGCTGCTGTGGGCGGCGGCGACCTCGATCAAACCCGAGGCCGAGACGACCCTCGTGCCGCTCGCGTGGCTGTCGGAGAACCCGACCTTCGCCGCGTACCGCGAGGTGTGGGCGGTCGGGGACATCCCGCGCTGGATCGTCAACAGCACCATCGTCTCGGTGCTCGTCACGGCCCTGACGCTCGCGCTGTGCTCACTGGCCGCCTACGGCTTCTCCAAGACCCGCTTCCCCGGCCGGAGCTGGTTCTTCGCGATCATCATCGCCGGGATCCTCGTCCCCCCGCAGGTCCTGATCGTGCCGCTGTTCACGCAGATGTCCACCCTCGGGCTCGTGGACACCTACTGGGGAATCGCCCTGCCCCAGGTCGTGGCACCGGTGATGGTGTTCATCCTCAAGCGCTTCTTCGACGCCATCCCACGCGATTACGAGGAGGCCGCGCGCATCGACGGCGCCGGGCACCTGCGGATCCTGTGGAGCGTGATCCTGCCCCTGTCCCGGCCGATCCTGGCCGCGGTGGGCATCTTCACCTTCATCGGCTCCTGGAACAACTTCCTGTGGCCGTTCGTGGCGACCACCGACCCCTCGATCATGACCCTGCCCGTCGGGCTGGGCGTCGTGCAGAGCGTCTACGGGATCGCCTACGCGCAGAACATGGCCGCCGCGGTGATCAGCGCGGTGCCGCTGCTGGTCGTCTTCATGGTCTTCCAGCGCCGGATCGTCACGGGGATCGCCGGCGCCGGAATCAAGGGCTGACCTCGGCCGAGGCCACCCCGGCGAAGGAACGGAAGAGAACAGTCATGCCGAAGAACAACCGGACCGCGGCGGCGCTGCTCGCCTGTGCGCTGCTGACCCTCTCCTTACTCGTCAACCCGGGCACCGCGGCGGCCGCGCCGCTCCGGCTCACCGGCGACCTCGGCGCGCACGACCCCGCGCTCGTCGTGGGCACCGCCGGCCGCCCCTGGTACGTCTTCGCCACCGGAGGGGGAGCAGGGGGCGGCACGATAACCGTCCGCTCGTCACCCGACGGCCGCGACTGGACCTACCGCGGCACCATCTGGAACTCGAAGCCGTCCTGGATCCCCCAGGCGATTCCGGGCGTGAGCAACCTCTGGGCGCCCGAGATCTTCCTCGCCGGCGGGGTCTACCACATGTACTACAGCGCCTCGACCTTCGGCTCGCAGCGCTCGCTGATCGGGCTGGCGACCAACACGACCCTCGATCCGGCCGATCCCGCCTACCGCTGGGTCGACCAGGGGAAGGTCTTCGAGTCCTTCAACGGCAACCCGTACAACGCCATCGATCCGGGCATCATCGAGGCCGACGGCGTCCGCTGGATGTCCTTCGGGTCCTGGTGGAGCGGCATCTACGCGATCAGGCTCGGCTCGAACGGCAAGCCGGCGGCGGGGGCGCAGCCGGTGCACCTGGCCGACCGCAGGCCCGCCGGTACGAGCGCGGTGGAGGCGCCCTACATCGTCCGGCGGGGTGGGTACTACTACCTCTTCACGTCCTTCGACGTGTGCTGCGCGGGCGCCGACAGCACCTACAAGATCGCCGTGGGGCGGTCGACCTCGGTGACCGGTCCCTACGTCGACCGCGGTGGCCGGCAGTTGCTCCAGGGTGGAGGGACGGTGATCCTCGCGCGCCGGGGCTCCGATGTCGCCGCGGGCGGTCAGTCCCTGTCCGCGGGCTGGATCGGCTACCACTCCTACGGGGGCTACGGCTTCCGTCTGGGGATCGAGTGGGTCTCGTGGACCGCCGACGGCTGGCCGTACCTGAGTTCCTGAGCATCGGCCGGCCGAGCTTCCACCATTCACATAGGAGACATCCATGAGCCGCCGAACGCGGACACCCGCCTCCCGCTTACTCGCAGCGCTGCTGATGTGCCTGGCGCTGCTGACCATCCCGTCGACCGCCGCGGAGGCAGTCGGCGAGACGACCTTCCGCAACCCGCTTCTCGCCGACGGCGCCGATCCCTGGCTCCAGTTCCACGACGGGAACTACTACCTCGCGGTCACGACCTGGAACCAGCAGGTGACCATGCGAAAGTCGCCCACACTGGCGGGCCTGGGCTCCGCGACCCCGGCCGCCATCTGGTCGGACACGTCCACCGAGCGCTGCTGCACCCACTGGGCACCGGAGTTCCACCGCCTCAATGGCCCCAACGGCACCCGCTGGTACATGCTCTACGTCTCGGGCCGCTCGGGCACCCTCGACTACCAGCACCTGAGCGTCCTGGAGAGCGCCGGCGACGACCCGATGGGCCCCTACACCGACCGGGGCTCGCCGATGGGCGCGTCGTGGAACATCGACGGCAGCTACCTCACCGTCAACGGCCAGCTGTACTTGCTGTGGTCGGAGTTCTCCGGCGCCGACCAGAGTCTGTGGATCGCGCGGATGACCAACCCGTGGACGGTCACCGGTTCCCGGGTCCTCATCTCCCGGCCGACGCTGGGCTGGGAGCTACAGGGAGGACGCGTCAACGAGGGCCCCGAACCACTGCAACGTAATGGACGCACGTTCATCGTCTACTCGGCCAGCGCCTGCTCCACCCAGTACTACAAGCTCGGGCTGCTCGCGCTGACCGGGAGCGACCCGCTCAGCGCCTCCTCGTGGACGAAGTCGCCGAACCCGGTGTTCTCGGCGGCCAACGGCGTGTACGGGCCCGGGCACAACGGCTTCTTCACGTCCCCCGACGGGACGCAGAGCTGGATCGTCTACCACGGCAACGCCTCGACCTCCCAGGGCTGCGGGCAGACGCGTTCGACGCGGGCGCAGCCGTTCACCTGGAACGGCGACGGCACACCGAACTTCGGCGCGCCGGTGTCGACCTCGACGGTCCTCAACGTCCCCTCCGGTGAGCGCGGCCCGATCACCGCGGCCGTCGAGGGAACGGCCTACCAGGTGGTCAACCGCAACAGCGGTCTGTGCGCGGCCGTCGCGGGCGGTTCGACCACCGACGGCGCGAACGTTGCCCAGTACGCGTGCTCCGGCGGCGCGGCGGGCTGGGTCCTCGATGCCACCGGGGACGGCTACTACCGGCTGGTGAACCCTTCCAGCGGCAAGAGCCTCGACGTCGCCGACTGCGGTACGGCCGACGGCACCGACGTCCGCCAGTTCGCCTGGCTGGACAACACCTGCCAGCAGTGGCAGGTGATACCGGCCGGCGACGGCTGGTTCCGGCTCCAGAACCGCAACAGCGGGAAGGCCCTGGACGTCGCCGACTGCGGTGCGGCGGCCGGCGCCGAGATCCGGCAGTGGACCTGGTCGGGGGCGGCGTGCCAGCAGTGGCGGTTCCAGCCCGTCGGCGCGCAGACGGTCACGAGCGTCCAGAGTGGACGCGTGCTCGACGTCGCCGACTGCGCCACCGCGTCGGGCACGAACGTCCGCCAGTGGGCCTACCTGAACAACGCCTGCCAGAAGTGGACCTTCACCCACACCGACAACGGCTACTACCGGCTGTCGCCGCAGAACGCCACCGGCCTGTGCCTGTCGGTCGCGGGCTCGTCCACCGCCGATGGGGCGAACATCGCCCTCGGCGCGTGTACCGGTGGCAACTCCCAGTTCAGGCCGGAGCCACTGCCCGACGGTTCGACGCGGTTCGTCGCACGCCACAGCGGCAAGGCCGTCGACCTGGCCGGCTGCGGACTGGGTGACGGCACGAACATCGCCCAGTGGTCCTGGCTCGACAACACCTGCCAGCGTTTCCGCCTGCGCACGGCGTGATCCCGGCGTCATGCGGAGCCGATCACCCCGGCCGACGGTGCGCTGTCGGCCGGGGTGATCCGCGGGGTTCATGGGCTCCCAGCGTCGACATCGGACAGTCCATTGAGGATTGCGGCGATGACGGGACGACGGCGGTCTTGTCGGACCGCCGCAGTATCCTTCCGCCACCGCACATCACCCGAGAGGACCGAGAGTTGACCACCCTGTCCGCGTTTCCACTGCCCTTCCATGCCTCCCGCTCCATGTGGTACGCGGCGCCCCGAACACTGCGGGAACTCCAGATGATGCGGTGCAGCGCCCATATCCGGGCGAAGCCGGGATGGTTCGACAAGATGAACGACGCCGAGATCGTCGCCAGGTGGACGCGGGAAGCGCTCGCCCAGGGCCTTACCGAGGCACAGGTCCGCTACGTGCTCGCCGAGCTCGCGCACTACGCCGCGCTGCGAGACGGGCCGACCGGCATCGAGGTGTCCGCCGTCGACGGGGTGTGGCAGTCGGACACGCTGGTCGACGACGAGCTCAGGACCCGGCTGCGCGACGCCGTGCAGGTTCTGGAGCAGGTCCCCGAGCACGAACGGGACTGGCACCCGGGATCCGACGGCCAGGTGCTCGACCTGGTCCATCCCTCTCTGTTCTGCCTGGTGCGCGAGGTGAGCGGAGCGCCCGAGCGCGCCTGGCAGAACCCGACCGACCGCTACTCGCGGTACGAGTTCTCGGAGAAGTTCCAGTGGCTGCCCACCGACGTCGACGTCAGCCCCGAGGGCGAAGCCGTCTTCGCCTCGTATGTCAACAACGTCCACCCCGAGACCCATCGCGACCTCGCCGCCGTCCTGCCGGACCTCTTCGCGCGCCTGCTCCCGCTGTGGGAGAACGTGCTGACCGACCTGCGGAATCCGCGGCCCCTGCGGATCGAGGCCGACCCGTACGGATGGTACGACTCGGAGCCGGAGCACCCGGACCGGGCGGCCTTCGACGACGATAAGGCGTTCGAGGAAGCGGTCAGCGCATGGGAGGACGCCGACCGCGACTGGTGGGAGAACCGCAGTCCCGTCGTGCCCGACGCCCCGGACTTCACTCCGCCCGAGCCGCCCGACGAGGCCAAGCGGGTCGACCTGCGCGGCCGCCGGCTCCAGGTCATCGTCAAGGTCGCGAGCATCCACCTCACCCCCGACCGGCCCGAGTACCGCGGCGGTTCCTGGCATGTCGAGGGGATGGTGAACGAGCGGATCGTTTCGACGGGCATCTACTACTGGGACTGCGAGAACATCACCGAGAGCACGCTGAGCTTCCGGACGGCGCTCGACGATCCGGACTACGAGCAGAGCGACGACAACGGTCTGCGCGAGGTCTACGGCCTGGAGAACGAGGACGCCCTCAACCAGGAGTTCGGAGCGGTGACGACCTCGGTGGGCCGCTGCCTGGCGTTTCCGAACGTCCTGCAACATCGCGTCGGCTCGTTCCGTCTGGCGGACCCCACCCGCCCGGGACACCGCAAGATCCTCGCGTTCTTCCTGGTCGACCCGTCGGAGAAGATCGTGTCGACAGCCGACATCCCGCCGCAGCAGCCGTGGTCCGGCACCTCCACCATGACCCTGGAGCAGGCGAAGGGCTTCCGCGAGCAGCTCATGCAGGAGCGCAAGTTCTTCGTCGACGAACACAACGAGCAGCTCTACGAGCGCGAGTTCTCCCTCTGCGAGCACTGAGGTCGGGAGCGGGCGGCTGGGACGTCCGGAGGTGGGGGAGCTGGTCAGGGGAGGTCGGGCCAGCGCCCTTCGCCTTCGGCGGAGTCACCCCAGTAGACGCCGTTGGGAGCGTCGCCGCCCAGGTTGGCGCGGTGGACGGTGAGGGCCGAACCGATGGCCCCGGCGGCGCTGGTGCGGAGTACGTGCTGGATGTTGGTCGCCGGTCGGCCGCCGAGCAGGATGGTGCGCGGCGGGGGTTCGGTGCCTTCCTCGGCCGCACGGTGGGCTTGGGTGACCCACTCGGCCCTGGCCGCGAGTTCCTCGGGGGAGTGGGCTCCTCCGTAGAGGGACGAGTAGATGTCGCACTGGAGCCGGATCGCCTCGGTCTGCCAGACGGGAGGTTCCGCGTTGTCGCCGACGACGCGATGGGCGGCGGCGGACCGTGCCCGGTCCGCCAGGCCCCACCATCCGGCGACGACCGCGTTGTAGGGCTCCTCGTCCGGGTCGAAATCGTAGGGGCGAGGGGCCGGCATGTCGCGGAAGCCGAGCGCCCGAAGTAGTTCGAAGACCAGGTCCTGGGGCGAGATCGGGCTGTAGGCGCGGTCGACATCGGTCGGCGGCCCGTCCTGCCGGAGGATCCGGTCGAGTCGCGCCCGCGATGCCGGAAGTCCGGCCCCCTCGGCCCAGCCGGTGATCGCCTCGCGCGCCTGCTGGATCGACCCGCCGGGTTCGGTGACGGGCCTGTGCCGGTACCCGCAGTCGGCGTCGGCCGGGTAGGGAAGGTGCGTCGACCACGCGGCTTCACCGGGCAGCGCGCCGTGCAGCTGAGCGCAGTGGCTCCCCGAAACGTGGGCGGCCAGGACGGGGCTCGCCCACAGCCCGGCGAGGCGCCCGACGGCCTCGGCCATGTCGGGCGGGTCGTCCAAGCCGGCCGTCTCCAGCACCTGCCAGCCCTCACCCAGTTCGCGCAGTCGCCGGTGTTGATAGCCGATCGCGTCCATGTCGGGGAGCACGGTCAAGTGGGAGTCGGAACGACTCAGCACGATCGACCCGTAGTACGCCATGGCCAGAACCTAGTGGTCGACACAACGCTCACAGAGAGCGGCAGGAGCAGGCTCGGCGATGGACGACGATCGCCCTGACCGAGGACCCGGGGTGGGCCAGGGTCCGGAGGCTGGCCCGCGAGGTGCTCATCGAACCGACCGGCATTTCGGAGCACGAGCCGGCGGACATTCTGGTGATCCGATAGCGGAGCGAACAACACCACCTATGACGACGGGTCGGGAGCGCGGACACACCGTTGGCGTAGTCTCCATTCCATGTCTGTGCATGAAACCCGCGACCAAGTCGCCGACTTCTGGTTCGACCCCCTCTGCCCGTGGGCGTGGATGACCTCCCGCTGGGTCCACGAGGTCAAGCGCCAGCGCCCCGAGATCACCGTGAACTGGCACGTCATGAGCCTCGCCGTCCTCAACGAGGGCAAGGACCTCCCCGAGGAGTACCGCGAGGCCGTCCTCGTGCGCGGCTGGTACCCCGTCCGCGTCCTCATCGCGGCGGCGAAGAAGCACGGCGACGAGATCCTCGGCGACCTCTACACCGCCATGGGCACCCGCATCCACCTCAAGAAGGAGGAGCTGGGCCGCGAGATGCTCGAAGGCGCCCTCTCCGACGTGGGCCTGCCCACCGAACTCGCCGACGCCGCCTTCACCGACGCCCACGATGAGGCGGTGCGCGCCTCCCACGCCGAGGGCATCGGGCTGGTGGGGCAGGACGTCGGCACGCCGGTGATCGCCGTGGCCGGCGCCGACGGGGAGCGTGTCGCGTTCTTCGGGCCGGTCGTGACTCCGGCACCGAAGGGCGAGGAGGCGCTGCGGTTGTGGGACGGCACGCTGCTCGTGGCGGGGATTCCCGGCTTCTACGAGATCAAGCGGACCCGCACGCAAGGGCCCATCTTCGACTGATCGACGGCGCGGCCGACCGACTCGGCGACCGACGACCGACGGCGGCGCGGGTGCGGAAACGCACTCGCGCCGCCGCTTTGGTGGGGTCGGGCAGCGGCGTGGTGGCCGGCCGAACTCGATCTCAGGCGCTCGCCGACTTCGCGGAGGGGAAGCGGTCGCCTTCCTCCCGGGGCTGGCTCCAGTGCGGTCCGCCACGCACCGGTGGTGCTGCGGCGTGGCGAGTGCGCTCGGTGGATACGTCCGCGGGCGGCGGGTCCGCGCGCGGCAGCGCGTCAAAGAACAGGGGGAGCGGCTCGTGCGCGAACGCCTCGGCTACTGGACGTCACCGGCATCCTCGCGGGCGTGGGGCGTGGGGCGTGGGGCGTGGGGCGTGGGGCGTGGGGCGTGGGGCGTGGGGCGTGGGGCGTGGGGCGTGGGGCGTGGGGCGTGGGGCTCGCCCCACTCCCTACCCGACCGCCAACTCTGCCGGCGTCGTCGCGGGCCGCGGGTCGGGGACCTTCGCCTGCGGGTCGTCGGCGAGGTCGCGCACGCGGGTGCGGTACAGCACCAGCAGCGCCGCGATCCACAGCACCGACGCGCCGAGCATGTGCGCGCCGACGAGGATCGCCGGCAGGTTCGTGAAGTACTGCACGTACCCGATCGCGCCCTGTGCCAGCAGCACTCCGGCCAGCCACCACGCCGCCCGCATGGTCACGGGTGGCGCCTTGACGGCCTTCAGGGTCAGCAGCATCGCCGCGGTGAGGCCGATCAGCAGGAAGGCGGCGTCGGCGTGCAGCTGCGTGATCAGGTGCCCGTCGAGGTCGAGGCGGGGGGTCTCGGGGTCACCTGCGTGGGGGCCGCTGCCGGTCACCATGGTGCCGATGGCGACCGTCGCGAGCGCCGCGGCGATGATCGCCCATGCCAGCAGCCGCACGGGGCGGGGCACGATGACGCGGACGGGGCCGTCGGGCTCTCCGGAGCGGACCCAGAAGGCGACCGCCACGGCGAGCGCGCCGACGCTGACGAGGAAGTGCAGGCTCACCGACCACGGGTTGAGCCCGGTGATCACGGTCATCGCGCCGATGCCGCCCTGCGCGAGGATGGCCACCAGCAGGAGCGCGGCCATCTTCACCAGCGAGGTGCGGCGGGGTCGCCTGCGCCAGGCGGCGAACAGTCCCACGACGGCGATGAACCCCACGACGACGCCGAAGAGCCGGTTGCCCCATTCGATGGCGCCGTTGATGCCGAGCGCGGCCGTGGTGTGGAACGAGTCGGGGGAGCAGTTCGGCCAGCTCGGGCAGCCGAGGCCCGAACCGGTCAGACGAACGGCCCCGCCGGTGATGACGATGGCGACATTGGCGATGATGTTGATCAGCGCGATCCGCCGGACCCACGTAGGTGACACAAGGGCACAGGCTACGGGGCGCCGCGCGCGGGTCCGAGCGCGGGTACCGGCCAACTTCTACGTTCGGTCGAAACCGCAGGTCGAGGTCAGGGCCGGTAAGGGTGCCCTTCGTGATCGCCTTCACGGCACCCCTGCATGGCGCGCTCCGGCTAAATAGGTAACACTTGGGTTGTGGAATTCGACCTGGCGATCGAACGGACCGGGAGCGGCTGCGCCGTCCCCGACGGTCGAACGCGCCAGCGTGTCGCCCAGCTGCTCCTCGAAAGAGGGCACGCCACGGCCGCCGAACTCGCCGCGGTCCTCGGCCTGACCACGCACGCGGTGCGCAAGCACCTCGACGCGCTGGCCGTCGAAGGTCTCGTCGAGACGCGTGAGCCCGCCGCGACCGCCGGTCGCGGCCGAGGACGCCCCGCCAAGGCGTACCGCCTCACCGACGCGGCGCGCGACACGTTCCCGCACACCTATGACAACCTCGCCGCCGACGCCCTGCGGTGGATCTCCCGGCACGCCGGGCCCGCCGCCGTCGGCGCGTTCGCCGCCGAGCAGACCGCCCGGCTCGAAGAGCGCTGCCGGACCGCCATGGACGGCGCCGGCGAGGAGCCCCTGGCCAGAGCCACCGCCCTCGCCGAAGCGCTCTCGGCCGAGGGGTACGCTGCCTCCGCCTCGGCGATCGCCACCGGCGGGCAGCTGTGCCAGCACCACTGCCCGGTCGCGCACGTCGCCGCGGAGTTCCCGCAGCTGTGCGAGGCCGAGACCGAGGTGATCGGCCGTCTGGTGGGCACCCATGTGCAGCGCCTGGCCACGATCGCCAACGGTGACGGCGTCTGCACCACGCACATACCGGCCCGCCAGACGAACCGGCCGGTCACAGGCAAATCCAGTGTCGACAACTTGAGGACGCGAGAATCATGACGGAGACGACCAGCCAGGCCCCGCTGAGCCAGGACGAGGTGCTGGCCTCACTCGGTAACTACGAGTACGGCTGGGCCGACAACGACACCGCCGGCGCCTCGGCGCAGCGCGGCCTGTCCGAAGCGGTGGTCCGCGACATTTCCGCGAAGAAGAGCGAACCGCAGTGGATGCTCGACCTGCGTCTGAAGGGCCTCAAGCTCTTCGGTCGCAAGCCGATGCCGAACTGGGGCTCCGACCTGTCGGGGATCGACTTCGACAACATCAAGTACTTCGTGCGCTCCACCGAGAAGCAGGCCGAGTCCTGGGAGGACCTGCCCGAGGACATCAAGAACACCTACGACCGTCTCGGCATCCCCGAGGCCGAGAAGCAGCGCCTCGTGGCCGGTGTGGCCGCCCAGTACGAGTCCGAGGTGGTCTACCACAAGATCCGTGAGGACCTTGAGGAGCAGGGTGTCGTCTTCCTCGACACCGACACCGCCCTCAAGGAGCACCCGGAGCTCTTCAAGGAGTACTTCGGCACGGTGATCCCGGTCGGCGACAACAAGTTCGCCGCGCTGAACACCTCGGTCTGGTCGGGCGGCTCGTTCATCTACGTCCCGCCGGGCGTGCACGTCGACATCCCGCTGCAGGCCTACTTCCGGATCAACACCGAGAACATGGGCCAGTTCGAGCGGACCCTGATCATCGTCGACGAGGGCGCCTACGTGCACTACGTCGAAGGCTGCACCGCGCCGATCTACAGCTCCGACTCGCTGCACTCGGCGGTCGTGGAGATCATCGTGAAGAAGGGCGGCCGCTGCCGCTACACGACCATCCAGAACTGGTCGAACAACGTCTACAACCTGGTCACCAAGCGCGCGGTCGCCGAGGCGGGCGCGACGATGGAGTGGGTCGACGGCAACATCGGCTCCAAGGTGACCATGAAGTACCCGGCGGTCGTCATGACCGGCGAGCACGCCAAGGGCGAGGTCCTCTCGGTGGCGATGGCCGGCGAGGGGCAGCACCAGGACGCCGGCGCGAAGATGACGCACGCCGCGCCGCACACCTCCTCCTCGATCATCTCCAAGTCGATCGCGCGGGGCGGCGGGCGCACCTCATACCGGGGCCTGGTCCAGGTCAACGAGGGCGCGCACCACTCCAAGAGCACCGTCAAGTGCGACGCGCTCCTGGTCGACACGATCTCGCGCTCCGACACCTACCCGTACGTCGACGTCCGCGAGGACGACGTGCAGATGGGCCATGAGGCCACCGTCTCCAAGATCAGCGACGACCAGCTGTTCTACCTGATGAGCCGCGGCCTGACCGAGGACGAGGCGATGGCCATGATCGTCCGCGGGTTCATCGAGCCGATCGCCAAGGAGCTGCCGATGGAGTACGCCCTCGAACTCAACCGCCTGATCGAGCTCCAGATGGAAGGGGCGGTCGGCTGACGCCCGCACCGCCATCCCCGTCCTCGTCTCAAGAAACACCGACCGGAGTAGACACGAGCATGACCACGAACGCGCCTGCGCGGCCACATTCGCACGGCCAGGTTGCCGAAGCGCCGCCGAAGACCAAGTCGCAGCTGCTGCGATCCTTCGACGTCGCCGACTTCCCCACGCTCAACGGGCGTGAGGAGGACTGGCGGTTCACGCCGCTGCGGCGCCTGCGCCACCTGCACGACGGGACCTGGAGTCCGGCCGGGACGGCTCCCGCCCACGAGTACGGCGCGGCGCCCGAGGGCGTGACCATCGCGAGTGTGGCCAAGGGCGACCCGCGTCTGGGCAGCGTGCTGACCCCGTTCGACCGGGTCAGCGCGCAGGCGTTCACCGCCGCCGAGGAGGCGCTGGTCGTCTCCGTGGCGCGCAACGCCGTCGTCACCGAGCCCGTGGTCATCCGCGTGGTCGGCGGCGGCGCCGATGGCGTCTCCTTCGGCCACACCTTCCTGGAGATCGGCGAGTCCGCCGAGGTGACCATCGTCCTCGACCACGTCGGTTCGGTCACGCTGGCCGACAACGTCGAGATCGCCGTGGGCGCCAACGCCAAGGTCACGGTCGTGAGCGTCGCCGACTGGGCGCCCGACTCCGTGCAGGTCCAGCACCAGAAGGCCCGCCTCGGCCGCGACGCGAGCCTGACGCACATCTCCGTGAGCGTCGGCGGCGACCTGGTCCGCCAGTACGTCTCCGCCGAGTTCGCCGGCCCGAACGCCTCGATCGACGCCTACGGCGTCTACATCGCCGACGGCGGCCAGCACCTTGAGCACCGGCTGCTCATGGACCACGGCGTCCCCGACTGCCGCAGCAACGTCAACTACAAGGGCGCGCTGCAGGGCACCGACGCGCACACCGTGTGGGTCGGCGACGTGCTCATCCAGGACGTCGCCACCGGCACCGAGACCTACGAGATCAACCGGAACCTGGTGCTCACCGACGGCGCCCGCGCCGACTCGGTGCCCAACCTCGAGATCGAGACCGGCGAGATCGTCAGCGCCGGCCACGCCAGCGCCACCGGCCGCTTCGACGACGAGCAGCTGTTCTACCTCCAGTCCCGGGGCATCCCCGAGGACGAGGCGCGGCGCCTGGTCGTCCGCGGCTTCTTCGCCGAACTGCTGCACAAGATCCCCGTCGTGGCGATCCGCGACCGTCTCACCGAGACGATCGAGGAGCGACTGTCCAAGGTGGGCGTCTGATGGACACCACGGACACCACCGAGTTCATCAGGGTCTGCGCCCTGAGCGACCTCCCCGTCGGGACGGCCGTGCGCGCCGAGATCGACGACACGCCGATCGCGCTGGTCCACACCGACACCGAAGAAGTCTTCGCGATCTACGACGAGTGCTCACACGCCGCGGTGGCACTGTCCGAAGGGGAGGTCGAAGGCTGCACTCTCGAGTGCTGGCTGCACGGCTCCCGCTTCGACCTGCGGACCGGTGAACCGACCGGCCTGCCCGCCACGATCCCCGTCCAGGTTTACCCGGTGGAGATCCGCGACGGAGACGTTTACCTGAGCACGGTTCCACACAACGGCCCCGCCGCCGCGGGCGACAAGTAGTCAACAGGAGCACTAACACATGAGCACCCTTGAGATCCGCGACCTCCAGGTGTCGGTCAACACCGGCGAAGAGGACAAGTCGATCCTGGCCGGTGTCAACCTCACGGTCAGGTCGGGCGAGACCCACGCCATCATGGGCCCCAACGGGTCGGGCAAGTCGACCCTGGCCTACTCGATCGCCGGTCACCCGAAGTACACCATCACCGGCGGCAGCGTCCTGCTCGACGGCGAGGACGTCCTGGAGATGACCGTCGACGAGCGCGCCCGCGCGGGCCTGTTCCTGGCGATGCAGTACCCCGTCGAGGTCCCCGGCGTCTCCGTGTCGAACTTCCTGCGCACCGCCAAGACCGCCATCGACGGCGAGGCCCCCAAGCTGCGCACCTGGGTCAAGGACCTCCAGAAGGCCATGAGCGACCTGGAGATGGACCCCGAGTTCGCCACCCGCAGCGTCAACGAGGGCTTCTCCGGCGGTGAGAAGAAGCGCCACGAGATCATGCAGCTCGAACTGCTCAAGCCGAAGATGGCGATCCTCGACGAGACCGACTCCGGCCTCGACATCGACGCGCTGCGCATCGTCAGCGAGGGCATCAACCGGGTCAAGGAGAACAACGACCTCGGCGTCCTGCTGATCACGCACTACACGCGCATCCTGCGCTACGTGAAGCCCGACTTCGTGCACGTCTTCGTCGCCGGCAAGATCGTCGAGGAGGGCGGCCCGGAGCTCGCCGAGCAGCTCGAGGCCGAAGGCTACGACCGCTACGTCAAGGGCGCGGGCGCCGCGAAGGTCGGAGCCTGACCATGACCACTTCCGGAGCGGCGGTCGAGGCCGAGCGGACCGGTGACACGCCGCAGCTCGACGTCGCGGCGATCCGCGCGGACTTCCCGATCCTCGATCGGGAGGTCAACGGGCACCGGCTGGTCTACCTCGACTCCGCCGCGACCTCGCAGAAGCCGCTCCAGGTCGTCGAGGCCATGCGGGACTTCGCGTTGACGCACAACGCCAACGTGTCCCGTTCGGTGCACACTCTCGGCGCCGAGGCGACCGAGGGCTACGAGGGCGCGCGGGTCAAGGTCGCCGACTTCGTCGGCGCGGCCCGGCCCGAGGAGCTGGTGTTCACCAAGAACACCACCGAGTCGGTCAACCTGGTCGCCTACGCGATGCTGGCGGCCTCCCTCGACCCGAAGGCCGACCCGCGACTGCGGCTGGGCCCCGGCGACGAGGTGGTGATCTCCGAGATGGAGCACCACTCCAACATCGTCCCCTGGCAGCTGCTGTGCGAGCGGACCGGCGCGACCCTGAAGTGGCTCGGGATCACCGATCACGGCCGCCTCGACCTGTCGAACCTCGACGAGCTGGTCACCGAGCGCACGAAGCTGGTGTCCTACGTGCACCAGTCGAACCTGCTCGGCACGATCAACCCGACGGCCGCGGTGGCCAACCGGGTCCGCGAGGTCGGCGCGCTGCTGATGCTCGACGCGTCCCAGTCGGTGCCGCACATGCCGGTCGACGTGGTCGACCTCGACGTGGACTTCCTGGTCTTCACCGGGCACAAGATGCTCGGCCCGACCGGGATCGGCGCGCTCTACGCCAAGCTCGAACTGCTCGAGGCGATGCCCCCGTTCCTCGGCGGCGGTTCGATGATCGAGACGGTCGCCATGACCGGGTCGACCTACGCGCCGCCACCGGCGAAGTTCGAGGCCGGCACACCGCCGATCACCGAGGCCTACGGCCTGGGCGTGGCGGTGGACTACCTCAACCGCGTCGGGATGGACGCGATCCGGCGGCACGAGAAGGAACTGACCGCCTACGCCCTCGACGCCCTGACGTCGGTCCCCGGTCTTCGGGTGATCGGCCCGGAGGTCGCCGTCGGGCGCGGCGGCTGCATCTCCTTCCATCTCGAAGGCGTCCACCCGCACGACGTCGGGCAGGTCCTCGACTCCGAGGGCGTAGAGGTTCGAGTCGGACATCACTGCGCAAAGCCGACATGTTCGCGTTTCGGGGTACCGTCGACCACCCGTGCGTCGTTCTACCTGTACAACACCACCGACGAGGTGGACGCCCTCATCACGGCGTTGGAGAAGGTACGGAAGGTCTTTGGCTGATGCTGCTCGACGACCTCTACAAGGAGATCATCCTCGACCATTACAAGCGCCCGCACGGCCGCGGACTCCGCGAGCCGTTCGAGGCCGAGGCGCACCACGTCAACCCGACCTGCGGTGACGAGATCACCGTGCGGGTGCACCTCGACGGCGGGAAGGTCGCCGACGTCTCCTACGACGGGGTCGGCTGCTCCATCTCGCAGGCCTCGGCGAGCGTGCTGTTCGACCTGCTCAACGGCAAGGCCCTCACCGAGGCGATGACGACCCTTGAGGCGTTCACCGAGCTGATGGTGGGTAAGGGAGAGGTCGAACCCGACGAGGACGTGCTGGAGGACGCGGTGGCCTTCGCCGGTGTGGCGAAGTACCCGGCGCGCGTCAAGTGCGCCCTGCTGTCCTGGATGGCGTTCAAAGACGCGGCCGCCCGGGCGACCGCGGCCGACGAGAGCGGAGAGAGTTCATGAGTGAGGAAGTGCTCGACCAGACCGCCTCGGCGCCGGCCCCGGAGGGTGCCGCGAAGAAGGCGTCCCCCGAGGACGTCACCGAGGCCATGAAGGACGTCGTCGACCCCGAGCTGGGCATCAACGTCGTCGACCTGGGCCTCGTCTACGGGGTCCACATCGACGACGAGAACGTCGCGACCCTGGACATGACGCTGACCTCGGCGGCCTGCCCGCTGACCGA
The DNA here is from genome assembly GCF_040655735.1 of Phytomonospora sp. NPDC050363. Lineage (NCBI taxonomy): Bacteria > Bacillati > Actinomycetota > Actinomycetes > Micromonosporales > Micromonosporaceae > Phytomonospora > Phytomonospora sp. NPDC050363. The sequence goes on along the minus strand of NZ_JBFAKK010000006.1, from coordinate 67,881 downwards.
CGTGATCGAGGACCAGACCCGCTCGGCGCTGTGCACCGGCCCCGGCGGCGGTCTGGTGAACGACATGCGGATCAACTGGGTGTGGATCCCGCCGTGGGGCCCCGACAAGATCACCGACGACGGCCGCGACCAGCTTCGCGCGCTCGGCTTCAACGTCTGAGGCGAACGAGATCACCAAGGGCCTCCCGGCACTCGCCGGGAGGCCCTTTCCGCATCACTCCCCGAGGTGCTTGAGCGCCTCCCGCCTCGACAGCGGCGACAGCTCGGTACGGGTGACGAAGGCGCGCACCGCCGCCGGATCGCTCTTGGCGTACTCCCGCAGCGCCCAGCCGATGGCCTTGCGGACGAAGAAGAACGACTCGCCGGCCCGCCGCTCGCAGTACCGGAACAGGCGCCCGGCGTCGGTCTCGGCACGGTAGAGGAGCTGGTGCAGGAGCGCCACGCGGACCAGCCAGAGGTCCTCCTCCTCGATCCACTCGTCCATGACCCGCACCAGCGCCGGCTCGGCCCGCACGAGACCCCCGGCCACCCTCGCCGCGAGCGGGTCGACGGTGTCCCACCAGGACTTGGCGACCACCAGGCGCCGAAGAACCGGGACGAAGTCCGCGCTCAGCCTCTTGGCGTTCCGCACCAGCAGATCGCACGCGAAGTACTGGTACTCGCGTTCGGGCAGCTCCCAGCAGGCCTCCGCGATCTCGGCGAGGGCTTCCTCGCCGAAGGCCGGGGCGCCGGCCAGCACCTTCCGGGACGCCGCGCGCCGCTCGGGGGTCTTCATCCCGAGGAAGGGGAACATGTCGCGCATGTAGGACCTCATCGCGGCGCCGAGCGCGGGATCGGCCGAGGCCGTGAAGACCTCCTGGAGCCGTTCGATCAATGCGTTGGTGCCGGGTGCTCCCATACCGCTATCCTCGCTGAGCCGTACGACACGACCCCCACGAAGCGGAAAGGCGGGCAGGCGATGTCGAACTCCCGCCCGGCCACCGGCGGCGGGCGCGTGATCAGCGTCGCGCCCGAACGCGTGGTGCGCTGGCTCAACGGCTTCATCGGCCGTCACGGCCCGAGCACCGTCGAACAGAGCCTCGACGGCATCACCCTGACCGCCGCCGACGGCGCCGTCGCCGCCTGCGCGCTTCCCCTCGGCGAGCGCTTCGAGGAGGAGACCGAACTCGAAGACCTCGTCGAGACCTTCATGGAACGCGCCGAGACCGAACGGACCGTCGCGGTCCTCGTCGTTCGCAAGGGTGCCTTCGCCATCGGCGTCTTCCAGGGCCCGAAGCTGCTCGTCTCGAAAGTCGACACCACCTACGTCCAGGGCCGCACCGCCGCCGGCGGCTGGTCGCAGCAGCGCTACGCCCGCCGCCGCGAGAAGCAGGCCAAGCAGGCCCTCAAGAAGGCCACCGACGCCGCCGCCCGCGTCCTGATGCCCCACCTCCACGACATCGAACACGTCGTGGCCGGCGGCGACCGCCGCACCGTCGCCGACGTCCTCGCCGACAAGCGGCTCGAAGCGCTGCGGCACAAGATGGTCCCGCTCACCATGGAGGTCGGCGAACCGAGACTGGCGACCTTGAAGGACACCCCCCGGCAGTTCCGCGCGGTCCAGATCCACCTGACCGAACCCGAACCGCGCGACGAGCCCCCCGAAACAGCCGAGTCCACTCAGGACGAACCCGGCCTACGCTGACGCGCATGACGTACAGCGGACCGATCATCGACATCCACGCGCACATCGCGTTCACACCCGACGAGCAGGCCACCGAGAACCACGGCATCGGCGCCGACGCGCTGCGCGCCGGAGTCGGACTCGACCGCGTCGAGCACAGCACCGCGATCGTCATGGCCCGCGCGGGCGAGCCCGAGGCCACCACCCGGCGCAACGACCAGGTCCTCGCCGCCGCCGAGGCCACCGCCGGATTCATCATCCCCGTCGTCTCGGTCCACCCCCACGACGGCGAGGCCGCGCTCGCCGAACTCGACCGGGCCGCCGCCAAGGGCGCCAGGATGCTCAAGCTGCACCCCAACACGCAGGCCTTCGACGTCGCCGACGAACGCGTCGCCGCCGTCGTCGGCCGGGCCGGGGACCACGGCATCGTGACGCTCTTCGACGGCTGGAACCCCTTCGACGGCGACCAGCCCGGCAAGTTCCTGAAACTGGCCATGGCCCACCAGCACAGCCACTTCATCGTCGCCCACTTCGGCGGACTGGACTTCGCCAAGCTGATGGTCTTCGAGATCGCCGCGCGCTACCCCTTCTGGAAGCACAACGTCCACTTCGACGTCTCGGCGATCGCCGAACTGCTGGCCGGCAGCCCCTACGCCGAGCAGTTCGTGTGGGTCATGCGCAAGGTCGGTGTCGACAAGATCCTCTATGGCAGCGACTGGCCGGTCTGCGACCCGAAGGCGTCCCTCGACGCCGTCCTCGCCCTCGGACTGACCCAGGACGAGGAGAAGGCGATCCTCCACGACAACGCCAAGGCTCTGCTCGGCCTGTGAGCCCTGGCCGGCATCGCCGCCGTCGGGACCATCGCCGTGCCGATCAGCCCCGTCGGGATGCTCAGGGCCTTCGACGCCCCACGGACCCGGCGGAGAAGGGGTCGGCGCCGGGCTTGCGGCTGAAGGCCACTGCTGCTGGTCGGTGATCAGGCGCAGTGGCTCCGCGCGGCGTGAGGGGGCGGGGCGTGTGTCCTTTGAAGCCTTACGGAGGGGGTGATCCGTTGCGAAGAGGCCCTATGGCGTGCTCTGGAGTGGTCGCTCGTATTTTCGCGGCAGCGACAATTGCGCCCCGGACCGCATATCGAAGTCCATCACTTTGTTGTCGCTTCGCCACTGCGTCACGGTCGGTATACCGTTTCCCCGTCCGCAATCACTTACGGTGATCATGAGACGGGTCGAGCCCTCGTTCGTTTCCGTGCAATGGCCCCGGGGAGTCCCCAGTGGATCGTCGAAACCGGGCCGCGCGCCTTTCGCGGCATTACCTAGAACAGTGCAGAATCAGTATCTGTTGATCGCAAACCGACGTATGGTCCGCAAATGCTCGTGGCCAAAGGATTAGCGGCGGCACCCGTTGGGTGCCGCCGCTCATTCAATGCGAGATCGCGGGAAAGCCGAGAATTCCTGTGGTCAGAGGTCGACGCCGTGCTTCTGCAGGAAGGGGACCGGGTCGACCGGATTGCCATCAACGTGAACCTCGAAGTGCAGGTGCGGTCCGGTCACGTCACCGGTGGAACCGGCCTGACCCAGGACCTGGCCCGACTCGACCTTCTGGCCGACCTCCACGTCGATGTCGGAGAAGTGGCCGTACCAGGTCTCGACACCATCGCCGTGCTCGATCAGCACGAAGTTGCCGTAGCCGCCGTTGGGGCCCGCCTGCACCACGGTGCCGTCGAAGGCCGCGTAGTTGTCCTCACCCTCGTCGGCGGCGAAGTCGGTGCCGTCGTGCTGGACGCCGGCGCGCCAGGCGCGCGGGCCGAAGACGTCACTGATGAGCGCCTTCGACGGCAGCGTCCACTTCGGCTCGGCCGCCTCCTTCTTCGCCTTCTCCTCGGCGGCCTTGCGCTCGGCCGCCTCCTTCTCCGCCTGCTCCTGCTCCTTGGCGGCCTTGTCCACGGCCTGGTCGGAGGCGTTGTCCAGGCCCCGCTCCTTGTCACGAGCGGCCTGGTCGTCGAGGTCGCGCGTGCTGTCGATAGCGGTCGAGTCGTAACCGTCGTCCGTACCGCTGCCGTCCGTCGTGGCCACGTTGAAGCCGGTGAGGACGATCGCCGCGACGAGGAGTGCGGCGAACGTGACCCGGCGGCCATCGAGACGACCCTTGGGGGTGTGGCGGAGTGAATCGCTCAGCTTCATGAGGCCGGGGGTGGCACGCTGCCGGACGACGCCGAGCACGTCGCCCAGTTTCGCCAGGGCGAGCTCGCCGCGCTGCTTCATGACGCCGAGCGCACCGCTCAGCTTCCTTGCGAGGTGTTCGGGATCAAAAGTCATAACCCGGTGAACGTAGCGACGGGCCGGCGCGGGGAACCGGACACGAAGTGGATCAAGGGTCGAGACCCGGCATCAAAGGGCCGCACGCTGGGAATTCTCGGTACGGTCGGGTCTTAGAAGTCCTCCGACCCGGTGGACGTTGGTGGCACCTTCGGCGCTCTGGTTACACTCGACGAATGCTCCACCGTTGCGAAGACTGACCGACCCCAGCCGACCGTCATCACGTGTTGAGCCCTGCTCCACGCGGTCGGCAGATGTCTCGCGTCCACGGTCAGTCCCATTCGTCCGAAAGTGAGCACTTTCCATGATCTCCGTCACCGGCCTAGAACTGCGGGCCGGCGCCCGCATCCTCCTCGAAGACGTCAGCCTGCGGGTGCAGCCCGGCGACCGCATCGGCCTGGTCGGCCGCAACGGCGCCGGCAAGACCACCACCCTCAAGGCGATGGCGGGGGAGGGGACCCCCTACGCCGGAAGCTTCGAGCGGCGCGGTCCCTTCGGCTACCTCCCGCAGGACCCGCGCACCGGCGACCTCGGTGTCTCCGCGCGCGACCGGGTCCTGTCCGCCCGCGGCCTGGACACCCTCATGGCCGACATGAAGAAGGCCGAGACCGGCCTGGCCGAGGTCGTCGACGACAGCGAGCGCGACAAGCTCCTGCGCAAGTACGGCAACCTGGAGGACCGCTTCGCGGCGATCGGCGGTTACGCGGCCGAGTCGCAGGCGGCGCGCATCTGCGCCAACCTCGGCCTGCCCGACCGGATCCTCGCCCAGCCTCTCGGCACCCTGTCGGGCGGTCAGCGGCGGCGCGTGGAGCTGGCCCGGATCCTGTTCGCCGACACCGCCGACGGCGACGGCACGCTCCTGCTCGACGAACCCACCAACCACCTCGACGCCGACTCCATCGCCTGGCTGCGGGACTTCTTGGCCGGCCACAAGGGCGGGCTCATCGTCATCAGCCACGACGGCGACCTGCTCCAGGCCGTCGTCAACAAGGTCTGGTACCTCGACGCCAACCGGGGGACGGTCGACATCTACAACGTCGGCTGGAAGAAGTACCTGGAGCAGCGCGAGGCCGACGAGCACCGTCGCCGCCGCGAACGGGCCAACGCCGAGAAGAAGGCGTCGGCGCTGACCGCGCAGGCCGAGAAGATGCGGGCCAAGGCGACCAAGGCCGTCGCGGCGCAGAACATGCTGCGCCGGGCCGAGCGCCTGACCGCGGGGTTGGAGGACGTGCGCGTCGCCGACCGCGTCGCGAAGGTCCGCCTGCCCCAGCCCGCACCCTGCGGAAAGACGCCGCTGACGGCCGAGGGACTGTCGAAGTCCTACGGTTCGCTGGAGGTGTTCATGGACGTCGACCTGGCCGTCGACCGGGGTTCGCGGGTCGTGATCCTCGGCCTCAACGGTGCGGGGAAGACGACTCTGCTGCGGATGCTGGCGGGGCAGGTCGAGCCCGACACCGGCAAGGTCATCCCGGGGCACGGCCTGCGGATCGGCTACTACGCGCAGGAGCACGAGACTCTCGACGTCGACCGGACCGTGCTGCAGTTGATGCGGTCGGCGGCCTCGACGGCCGGGAGCGACCTGCCCGACACCGAGCTGCGGAAGATTCTCGGCGCGTTCCTGTTCACCGGCGATGACGTCGACAAGCCGGCCGGGGTCCTGTCGGGCGGGGAGAAGACGCGGCTGGCGTTGTCGACGCTGGTCTGCTCGGGCGCGAACGTGCTGCTGCTCGACGAGCCGACGAACAACCTCGACCCCGCCAGTCGCGAGCAGGTGCTCGACGCGATCGGGCGCTTCCCGGGCGCGATCGTGCTGGTCACGCACGACCCGGGCGCGGTGCAGGCGCTGCGGCCCGAACGCGCGATCATCCTGCCCGAAGGCGTGGAGGACACGTGGAGCGAGGATCTGCTGGAGCTCGTCGAACTGGCTTGAGCGAGGGCGGGCGCGGCCGGGGAGCGGGCGCGCTGATGAGGCGGTGAAGCGAAGCGCCGGGGCGGATGCCCCGGCGCTTCGCTGTGGGGTGGGGAAGCGGGCATGGGTGGGCACGTAGGCGGGGCATCGGGGTTGAGGCATGGTGGCGTGGTTTGTGTTGGGCGATAACGGGTTAGTTATGTCAGTGACGGCTCGGGCGGGGAGTAAGAGCACTGGTCAGAGCAGCTATGAAAGAGGATGCGCGGGACCAACTTGGAATTGCGACGACGGCCTTGGCGTTGAGATCGTCCCGGTGCTGGGTGCGGCTCCCGTTTTGGGGCCCCTTTGGGGTGAACGGGGGAGCGCGCGATTCGCTCGAACGCGCGCCGCATGGCTTTGCCCTGCTCAGCCCGCCCGCTATCCCAGCGCGCTACTGGACCGTGGCGGGTCCGCATCTCGAGGTTTGGGTTTGCACCGCTCAGCTCCGCCCGCCCTCGCGCGCCGCCGCTCAGCCTGGCAAGGCCTCCCCGCCGCCCGGCCTGGCGGCCGTGCGGGCCGCTCAGTCCCGCCCAGCCTCGTCTGCCCGGCGTCCCGCGCGGCCCCGCTCTTCTTACCCAGCGTCCAGCCGCGGCATCCCGCCGCCGCACCGTCCCTCGCCCAGTCCCTCCCGCCGCGCGCTCCACCTCCCACCGCCCCACCGCCCCACGCTCCCTCCCACCTCCGCCGCGCGCCCTGCCCTACCCCCGTCCCCATCCCACCCCTGCGCGTTCAGTCCCGAACGCGCACTCCCGCATGCCCTTCCCCCTCGCCAACGCGCGCACTCCCCGCGCGGTCCTAGGCCTCCCGCCGTCGCCGCGATACAACCGTTCCGGCAAGAACCCCTGTTCATCCACGTGGAAACGGTGGTACCCGATGGCACGTTTACTCCGCGCGCGGCCCCGCCCGTGCCGCCGTACTGCTCCTCCCGACGGCCGCCAAGGCGTCCGAGGCTCCCGATGACGGCGCCCTCGGCGCGGTGACCTGCTTCAGCGCCGACGGCCCGGCCTTCACCTCCGACAGCGGTGCGGCCAAGGCCCGCGTCGTGTTCTCCCTCGACGACCGGTTCCGGCTGCAGGTCGCGCCGGACGGCGTCTTCACCGACCCGGCGAACGCCCCGCCCGGGGATCCGCAGGCACCCGCCGCGAACATCGTGGTCAAGACCGACTACCCGGCCCCGTCGGTCTTCCACGCCGAAACGGACGACGCCTTCCGCGACACCACCATCCGCATCACCAACCCCGACGGCTGGGAGGACGGCGACGTCCCCAACGCCTCGCCCTACTACATGAGCACCGTCGACTACGGAGTCCACGGCCTGACCAGGGGCTATGCCGACGGTGGTCGCCGTCGCGGACTACGAGCCCGGCGGGCGTGACCGCCGGGCGGAGTCCTCGGCGGACACCCTCCTACCGTTCGCGAGCCTGCTCGCGGCGGTGGACAAGACGGGAATCTCCGACGACGCCGACACCACGGCGGCCGACCTGGACGGCGGTGGGTCGAGCTTCTCGGCGCAGGCCCTGGCGGCGTCCGGCCTGGTTCCGGGAGAGACGTTCGCCTTCGGCGGTTCGGTGTTCACCTGGCCCTCGGCGGCCACCGGCGGTGAGGCCGACAACGTCACCGGTCACGGCCAGTCGATCCTGCTGCCAGGTCAGGGCTCGCGCCTGGCGTTGCTGGCCACCGGGACGGGTTCCAGCGCCGGCGGGCCGCTGACTGTGCGGTACACCGACGGCACTAGCGAGACGGTGTCGATGTCGGTGCCGAACTGGTGCTGCCCGCCGACCGGGGAGACACCGGTGGCGGTGCGGGTCAAGGGCAAGAACACCCCGGCGGGTCCGGGGCAGTACCCGACCGTGGAGTACCGGGTCTACTACCTGGAGTTCGCCGTCGATCCCGGCCGTACGGTGCAGGCGGTGACCCTGCCCGACGACTCGACCGTGCACGTGTTCTCGGCGGCGGTCTCCTAGCGAGGGTGCCTCACCGAGGGCTCGGGCTCCCGGTGAGGCGCAGATCGACGGCCAGGGGTCGGTGGTCCGAGGCGCGCCCGCGGGGGATGGTCGTGGCGACGGGTTGCAGGTCGGGGGTGGCGAAGACGTAGTCGATGCGGCGCACGGGCCAGATCGAGGGGAAGGTCCCGCCGGGGGCGCGGAGGGTGAACCACCGCAGCCAGCGGGGGCCGGTGTGGACACCGGCCCAGCTGTCGTTGAGGACATCGCGCACGGCGCTGAGCTCCGAGCGCGCCGGCGGGGCGTTGAAGTCGCCGGTGAGGACCAGGGGCGCGGGCGTCTCGGCGCGGACTTCCTCGATCAGCCGGCTGACCACGGCGAGTTGCCGCGAGCGGCCCGCGCCGTCCCAGGGCAGGTGGTTGAGGTGGGTATTGACGACGTGGAGCGGCCCGTGCGGGGTGCTCAGAAGGGCGTGGAGGGCACCGCGGTCCTCCTGGGTGTCCAAGGTGGGCAGTGGGACGAAGCGATGGGATTCGACCGGGAAGCGGGTGATGACGGCGTTGCCGTACCCGTTCTCACCGCTGGGGATGGTCGGGTGGAACAAGGCGGTGGCGCCGAGCACCTCGGCGAGCTCGGCCGGCTGGTCGGCCCAGGCGGAGCGGGTGCCGTAGCGGGAGTCGACCTCCTGGAGTCCCACGACGTCGGGTCGCAGCGCGGCCAGCGCGGCGGCGATCCGGTCGAGGCTGGGGCGGCCGCGGTCGTCGGTGCCGTGGTGGATGTTGTAGGTGGCGACGCGGAGGCTGGGCATAGGCGCAGGTTAGCGGGCTACCAGGGGGAGTGGAGGACGGCTTCGACGATTACGCCGGTGGTGGCGCCGGCGGCGGCGAGGAGCAGCGGCATCCGTGCGGGTGGTCCGCCGGGTGCGGCCGGCGCGGTGGCGGCCAGGGTGATCCAGGGGAAGAAGGGGAGCCAGGCGTGTTCGACTCCGCCGCGGGTGAGTCCGGCGGCGATGGAGAACAGCACGGCGACGGTGGCGCCGATGAGGAAGGGCCAGCCGGGGGTGTTGCGCATCTTGCGGGCGCTGGCCACGATCGCCGGTCCGGTGACGATGATGAGGACGACGACGCTGAGGAGGGCCCACCATAGTGCGGGCCGCTGGTATTCGATGCGGTTGGTGTAGTCGTCGTAGGCCATGTGCAGGCCGGTCATCCAGTTGAAGCCCCACAGCTGGGCGATCAGCAGTGGGGTGAGGGCGCCGAGTCCGGTGGCGATGTTGTGGAAGGGGCGTCTTCTGGCGAAGTTGAGGAACACCAGCGACAGGCCCATCCAGGCCGCGGCGTAGGAGAACATCGTGGCCGCGCCGAGGAGGAGACCGGCCGCGAAGGCCCACGCGACGGCGGGCAGGCCGCGGGTGCTGCGGCGGCTGGCGTGGGCGCCGGCGGCCATGGTGGCGGCGAGGATGGCGGCGGTGATGCCGTCCATGCTGACCGCGACCCACACCGCGTAGGGGGCCAGCACGATCAGGGGCGCGTAGCGGCGGGCGGCCCGTTCGCCGACGGCGTTCTTGGCGGTGACGAGGACCAGGGGGATGGTGAGTGTGGACAGCGCGGTGAGGGCGAGGCCGAGGCCGAGGCCGGTGCCGAGCAGGGGCGTGAGCAGGGAGAGCAGGAGCAGCGGTCCGGGTGGATGGCCGACGGAGGCGGCGGTGAGCTGGTCGTTGAGGGTGGTGAAGGTGGCCAGGAAGTCGCCGGGTCCGTCGACTTCGGCGAGGTTGACGAGGTAGCCGTCGGTGCCGGCGAGGGGGTGGTCGAGGCCGCCTTTGCCGTCGAGGAGGGCCAGCGCGACGGTCCAGGCGAGGGCGCTGAGGTAGGCGCCGGTGAGGATCGCGGGCCAGCGCACCCGGGTGAGGCGGGGTCGTGACGCGGCGTAGAGGACGGCGGCGGCTATGAGGGGGGCGAGAATGCTCTCCGGGTTGATTGCAATTCGGTAACGGCCGAAGAAGGGGGCCGCGGCTGTTCCGAGGTCGTCGGCGTAGGCCACGGCGAGGGCTGCGGTGAGTAGGCCGATGAGTACCAGTCCGAGCCAGATCGCCAGGTCACGAACCTGAGCGCCGGTCTGTTCGCGTATTGGGGGAAGGGAACGTTCGCCCGGTCCGGTCGTCACGGGCTCATACGGTATCGGGTTGCCGACAAGGACCGTGTATGGGTTGGCCGGAAATCTAATACTGGCGCATGATCGCCGGGCGCGGTCTAATAGGTGAGACCGTCAACCGCTCACCGTGAGTTGTGAGGGAAAGAAATGGCAGCCACCGACACCAGCACTACCAACGACAAAGGACGCCGGATCGTCGGCGCGGAGCGTGCGACCCTTGCTCGAAACCTGGTACAGCGTTACAGCCAGGGTGAAAGCATTCGTGCGCTGGCGTCAGCGACCGGTAGGTCGTACGGGTTCGTGCACCGTGTGCTGACCGAGTCGGGTGTCCAACTGCGTCAGCGCGGCGGAGCCCGCCGTCGCAAGCAGGCGTAGCCCGATAGCACACGGTACGGTCTGGTGTCAGTCAGCGTGCACTTCCGGGGTTTTCCCCAGTGGCAACTTGGGGTGTTCTTTTTGGTTCCCGGGTTTTGCGGTGTGGTTACATGTCATCGCATAAAACCGGGTTCTATTACGGGGGAGGCTACGTGTGACTGAGATCGAGGCCGTTCGTTTCACCGTGGACGGGCCGGTAGCGCGAGTTGAGCTCTACCGGCCCGCGTCGCTCAACGCTCAGACGCCGCAGATGTGGGAACGTCTGCGGGAGTTCGGGCGCGAGCTGCGCGGTGATGTTCGTTGTGTGGTGGTGACCGGTGCGGGCGCGTCGTTCTCGGCGGGCCTCGACCGGGCCGTACTGGCCGGAGGGCTGGCGGGCGAGCTCGCGGCACTGTCCGATGAGGACGGTGAGGCGCGGATCGCGCGCTTCCAGGAGGCCTTCTCGTGGCTTCGCCGTCCGGATCTGCTGACGGTGGCCGCGGTGCAGGGGCACGCGATCGGGGCGGGGCTGCAGTTGGCCCTGGCCTGCGATTTTCGGGTGTTGAGCCTGGACGCGAAGCTGCGGATGCCCGAGGTGAGCCTCGGGCTGGTGCCCGACCTGGGCGGTACGGGCCGTCTGGTGGAGCTGGTCGGCTACGGGCGGGCGCTGGAGTTGTGCCTGACCGGCCGGGCCGTGGGCGCGTCGGAGGCGGTGTCGATGGGGCTGGCCACGCTGGCCGTCGACGGTGGTGACCTGGAAGGCGCGGTGGGGGATCTGGTGGCGGCCTTGCTGTCGGCTCCCCGGGACGCCGCGATCGAGGCGAAGGCTCTGCTGCTGGGTGCGGTGGGCCGTGGCGCGCCCGCCCAGTTGGAGGCCGAGCGGGCGGCGCAGCTGCGTCTGCTGCGCGGTCTGGCCGGCGGTGCCTGACTCGCGGCAGCCCACTTCTATTCACATCACTTCACCGGAGTGAAATATTTCGACGCCTTTCGAAATTGTCACAGGGGACGACTCACCCGGAGGTATTGAACTGTGGCGATGATGGGCGGGCGCGGATTCCCGATGATGGTCCGCCATGACCGCACCAAACTGGCCGGGATGAAGCTCAGCAAGGGCACGATGCGCCGGATTCTGCGCTTCGCGTCGCCTTACCGGGGCAAGATCGTGGTCTTCCTGGTCACGGTGGTGCTCTCCTCGGCGATCGGGGTGGCCACACCGGTGCTGGCCGGCGACGTGATCAACGCGATCACCGGCGGGGGCGGTGACGCCTCGGTGGTGGTGCGCATCGCGGTGATCATCGCGATCCTGGCCGTCGTCGACGGCGCGCTGTCGCTGGTGGACCGGTGGTTCTCGGCGCGCATCGGCGAGGGGATCATCTTCGACCTGCGGCGGGGGATCTTCGGGCACGTGCAGCGGATGCCGCTGCAGTTCTTCACGCGCACGCAGACCGGTGCGCTGGTGTCGCGGCTCAACAACGACATCATCGGCGCGCAGCGGGCCTTCACGACGACCTTGTCGGGCGTGGCGAGCAATACGATCGCGGTGACGCTGACGCTGGGCGTGATGCTGGGGCAGAGCTGGCAGATCACCCTGATCTCGCTGGTGCTGCTGCCGGTGTTCGTGTTCCCGGCGCGGTACTTCGGGCGGAAGCTGGCGGCGCTGACCAAGGAGAGCTTCGACCTCAACGCGAGCATGAACGCGCGGATGACCGAGCGTTTCGGTGTCGGCGGGGCCTTGCTGGTGAAGCTGTTCGGGAACCCCGACCGCGAGGCCGAGGCCTTCGGGTCTCGTGCCGGGCGGGTCCGCGACATCGGTGTCACCTCGGCGATGTACGCCCGGATCTTCTTCGTCGCACTGACCGTGACCGCTGGCCTGACACAGGCCCTGACCTGGGGCCTGGGCGGCTGGCTGGCGTTCAACCAGAGCCTCAGCGCGGGCACCGTGGTGACCCTGGCCCTGCTGCTGACGCGCCTGTACGGTCCGCTGACGGCGCTGTCGAACGTGCGCGTGGACGTGATGAGCGCGCTGGTGAGCTTCCAGCGGGTCTTCGAGATCCTCGACCTGGACCCGCCGATCAAGGACGCTGCCGACGCGGTCGACATCCCGCGCGGCAGCGGCCGGGTCGAGTTCCGCGACGTTCACTTCCGCTACCCCTCGGCCTCGGAGGTGTCGCTGGCCTCGCTGGAGGAGGTCGCCACCCTCGACCAGTCGCGCAACGAGCCGGTGCTGCGCGGGGTTTCCTTCACCGTCGAGCGCGGTCAGCTCGTCGCGATCGTCGGCCCCTCGGGCGCGGGCAAGACCACCACGTCGATGCTCGTTCCCCGCATCTACGACGTGACCGAGGGCGCGGTCCTGGTCGGCGACGTCGACGTCCGCCACGCCACGGCCGCGTCCCTGCGCGCCGAGATCGGTGTGGTCACCCAAGACGCGCACCTGTTCCACGACACCATCCGCGCCAACCTCGCCTACGGTCTCGACGAGACCCCCGACGAGAGCCTGTGGGAGGCGCTGGAGCGGGCGCAGATCGCGCCGCTGGTGCGGGGCCTGCCCGACGGCCTGGACACCGTCGTCGGTGAGCGCGGCTACCGCTTCTCCGGAGGCGAGAAGCAGCGGCTGGCCATCGCTCGGCTGCTGCTGCGCTCGCCGGGGGTGGTGATCCTCGACGAGGCCACCGCGCACCTGGACTCCGAGTCGGAGGCCGCGGTGCAGGCCGCACTGGCCGAGGCCCTGGCGGGGCGCACGGCGCTGGTGATCGCTCACCGCCTGTCGACGGTCCGCGACGCCGACCAGATCATCGTGCTGGCCGGTGGGCTGATCGCCGAGCGCGGCACGCACGACGAGCTGGTGGCCGCCGGGGGCATGTACGCCGACCTCTACCGCACGCAGTTCGCGCGGACGGACTCGCCGTCGCGCCCGGAGGATCCCGATCCGCTGACGGCCGCGACGCGACCGGTCGCCTCACCGGTGGAGCTGTGACAGGCGGGGCCGGGCGCGATGCCCGGCCCCGCGGTGCTCACAGACTCGAGGCCCTGCTGGCCCAGACGTAGCGTTTGCCGGCGTACTCGCTCAAAGACCAGAGCATGTCCCTCGGCCCGTCGTAGGAGACGTCCTCGGGCCCGATGGGGAGGGTGTCGGTGGCGATGTCGACCGCCCCGGCTGGCGGCTTCCACTTGATCCGGTCACCGGCGTTGCCCGTGCCGTCACTGGTGGACACGTGGAAGGTTCCGTTGATCGCGGTGGCGCCCTGCATGCTGGTGAAGTTCACCAGATGCGCCTCGTTGGCGCGGGCGTACCCGTCGGACCCGGTCACCAGGAGGCGATCGGTGTAGTCGATGGGGACTCGCGCCAGTCGCGTACCGGTGCCGGGGCTGGCGTACTCGGCGATGACGAGGCTGTCAGGGGTGCTGGTGCGGTCGAGGGACACCGCCGAGAAGCGCAACTTCGCGTAACCGCCCTCGGTGCTGTGCGCGTAGGCGGCCGTCTGCGGCAGGACGTAGGCGTAGTTGTAAGCGTGATAGGTCCCGTCGGCCTGGCGGCCGATCTTCGACTCGTCGCCGGTGGTGACCTGCCAGAGGTGGTTCAGGTCGAACACGCGCAGACCGTTGTAGGTGTCCACGACGTAGAGCAGGTTGCCGTACCAGGCCAGGCCGCCGGCGTGAACGCGCACGGGGTTGAAGCTGGGCTGACCCCCGATGGTGGCCGGTGCGACCAGGAGGATGTGCCGGTAGGCCGGCGCCGAGGGGTTGGACAAGTCGACGACGCTGATGCGCACGCCCTTGTCGAGGCCCGTCGAGGCGGTGCTGTACCAGCTCGCCATGAGGACTCGCCGGTCCTCGTAGGTGCCCGCGCCCAGCGCGTCGGCGCTGGTGGTGATGCCCTGCGGCATCCACTCGCCGGTCCCGGCGTCACCGGAGTTCCAGCAGAACGACGCCACCCGGTGCTGCGCGGGAGCGCTGCAGGCGACACCGGTGCGGTTGCCCGAGTCGACGACCGCCTGCATCGTGACGTTGGGCAGGGCCGCGTCGAGGCCCGAGATCAGCGAGGCCGGGGTGTTCGACAGCTTGAAGCGGAAGTTCGGCGCCGTCAGCACCGACGAGACCGCCGGATCGGCCGCGTTGGCCGCGACCGGCGGCGCGATCGCGGCGAGTGCCGTCGCGGCGATCGTGAGCAGTGCGGCTAAGCCGCGGCGGGGGACTGAGGTGGTCTTCACTGGTGCACCTCCGAGTGCTCGGTATTGGCGGGCACACTAACCGATCAAGGCACATATTCGATACAACAGCCCCAAGCGGGCTCAACCCGGAGTGATGGCGTAGACGAAACGCTGCCCGGGATGCTCGCTCAGAGACCACAACTGGTCCCGCGACTCCCAGTAGGACAGATCCTCCGGGCCCGGCGGGAACACGTCGTACTCGGTGGTGGCCTTGCCCCCGGGCCGCCACGCGGTGAGATCCCCGCCGTTGCCGGCGTCCTCGCTGGTGGCGAACAGATACCTCTCACCGACGTGCGCGACGCCCTGCATGTTCCCGAGCGACACGACGTGGACCTCGTCGCAGCGGACGAAACCGTCCTCCCCCTCCCAGGGCATGCCCTCCTTGCCGAGCGGGATCCGCGCCAGCCGGGTTCCGTCGCCCGAGGCGGAGAACTCCCCGGCGAGCAACGAGTCGCGGCCCGCGCCCCGGTCGACGGACAGGAAGGAGAAGCGCAGACCGCGCTCGCCGTCGTCGGTGGTGTGCCGGTAGAGGCCCGACTGGCCCAGGACGTAGGCATAGCCGTAGCCCTGGTAGCTGCCATCGGGCTGGAGGCCGAGCTGGTCGGGGGAGTCGGCGGCGGGCCGCCAGATGTGGGAGAGGTCGAAGACACGCACGCCGCGCCAGGTGTCGGCGACGAAGAGGCGGTCTCCGTACCAGGCGAGCCCTCCGGCGTGGATGCGGATGGGCGCGAAGCTCGCCGAGCCGGCGCGTCCGGTGGGTGCGACCAGCACGACGTGGCGGTAGGTGGGCGCGGCGGGGTCGGTGAGGTTGACGAAGGTGATCCGCGAGCCCTTGTCGTCGTCTCCGCCGTCGCCGGTGTCGTACCAGGAGGTGATGAGGATCCGGCGGTCCTGGTAGAGGCCGTCCTTCTCGGCGTCGGCGCTGGTGGTGATGCCCTGGGGCATCCACCTGCCGGTCTCGGCGTCGTCGTCGTTCCAGCAGAAGGAGGCCGCCAGTCGGGCCACCGGGGCCTCGCATGCGCGGGCCTGGCGGTTGGCGCCGTCGACGAGGTCGCGGACCGAGGAGTTGGGAAGCCGGTCGTCGAGTTCACCGAGGATGTCGGGCGAGGTGGGTTCGTAGCCGAACTTGAAGCGGCCCGCATCAGGGCCGCCGGCGAGGGCAGGGGAGGAGGTCTGCGTCAGTAGTGCCGCGCAGGACACGGCGACGAAGGCGAGCCGTGCGACATTCCACGATATTCGCGACACAGTTCCACAATGTAGTGTCGATCATGGACACCCGCCGGGTAACGGTCAGCTCCGGCGGCGCACGGCTTCCTCGATCAGGCCGAGGATCGGCTCGATGTCCTTGGCGTCGCGGCCCATCGCCAGGTGCAGCACCAGACCGTCGTAGGCGAGTTCGAGGAACTGCTGGAGGACCTCGATGGGCCGGTCCGCGCGCAGCACCCCGGCCTCCCGCTGCCGTTCGAGGCGCTCGCGGGTCGCTTCGGCGATCGCGGCCGAACGCTGCTCCCAGCGCGCGGCGAACTCCGGGTCGGTGCGAAGCCGGCGCGACACCTCGAGCTGGCTGCCGAGCCAGCCGGCCGTCTCCGGCTCGTGGGCGCGTTCGGCGAGGTCGCGCATGACCTGGACCAGTCCGTTGTCGGCGACGGTCTCGACCATGGTCGCCGCGTCGTCCTCGGCGACGGCCAGGAAGAGGGAGTCCTTGTCGCGGAAGTGGTGGAAGATGGCGCCGCGGGACAGCCCGATCTCCTGCTCCAGCCGCCGCACCGTGGCGCCCTCGTAGCCGAAGCGGGCGAAGCAGGTGCGCGCGCCGGCAAGGATCTGGCGGCGCCTGGCGTCGAGATGGTCTTGGCTCACCCGTGGCACAGTTGCGTTCCCCTCCCCGCCCGGCTTCCCGTGTCGCGTTGATCGTTCCACTAAGTGGACAGCGATGCAATCCGTACGTACGACTTGCCCGCCGCGTGCCACCCTCGCGGCGTGACCCTGCTGCTGATCGACCTCGACAACACCCTCATCGACCGGGACGCGGCCTTCCGGACCGGTGTCGGCGACTTCCTCACCGCGCACGGTCTGCCCGCCGCCGACGTCGACTGGGTGATGGAGGTCGACGCCTCAGGCTATACGCCTCGTCCGACGGTCGCCGCCGCCGTGGCCGACCGGTACCGCCGGACCGGTCTGGACGCCGACGAGGTCCTCGACCTGTTGCGACGAGGGGCGCGCGAGCACGCCCGCATCACTCCCGACACCCGCGAGGCGCTCACCGAGGCGCGCGAGGCCGGGCACCGCGTCGTCATCGTCACCAACGGACTCGTCGAGCAGCAGAGCGGCAAGATCCGCACCGCCGGGCTCGACGTCCTCGTCGACGGGTGGACCGTCAGCGAGGGCGTGGGCGCGCGCAAACCCGAGCCGGCGATCTTCCACGCCGCCGCCGCGACCGCCGGTCTGCCCCTCGACGGTGCCTGGGTCATCGGCGACCGCGACGACGCCGACATCGCCGGTGCCCACCGTCTCGGCCTGTCGAGCGTGTGGCTGCACCTCGGCAGGCAGTGGACGATCGGGGAGTTCCGGCCGACGCTGACCGCCGCGACCGTCGGCGAAGCGGTCAGAAGCGCCCTCGCCGGGTGACAATGGCGGCTCACCGGTCCGAGTACCAGGAGGAAGATCCATGAACTGGACCCTGGAAGTCGTCATCGTCCCCGTCGCCGACATCGATCGCGCCAAGGAGTTCTACACCGAGCGTCTCGGCTTCGCCCTCGACCACGACTCCCACTTCGGCGACACCGGCCGCATCGTGCAGGTCACCCCGCGCGGCTCAGGCTGCTCGGTCGTCTTCGGCTTCGGCCCGGGCATCGCGTACATGGAGCCCGGCTCCCTCAAGGGCATCCAGCTGGTCGTCAACGACATCCGAGCCGCCCACGCCGAACTCACCGAACGCGGCGTCGACGTCGGCGAGGTCCAGGTCGCCGCACCCGAGGGCTTCCGGCCGGCACAGGAAGGCGAGAACCTCAACAACGTCGGGTTCTTGACCTTCGACGACCCCGACGGCAACTCGTGGGCGGTACAGGAGATCAGCAGCCGGGCATGATCGACGACGGCCGGGCGCACCCGCCCGGCCGTCCCCGCGATCGCCGCGAAAGGCCCTCAAGCTCAGCGCGCTCGCCGCGACCGTGCCGCCGAGACGCCCACCCACGCGAACGCCATCGCGCCGGTCACCGCGATCTGCACACTCGATTCGGTCGGCGACACCGGCATGAGCAACACCAACGCGACCAGCGCGTGCCCCACCGACGGCCACACCCGGCGGCCACGGATCGAGGCGACGAGTGACGTCACGCAGGCCGCGGCCAGCGCCAGGAACGACACCGCCGCCGCCACGGTGTGCACCACGCTGTGCCACGACATCTCGACCGCCCCGGCCGGCGCCCCCACAGGAAACCCGTTCTGGGCGTCCATCGGGAAACACCCCGCGAGCGCGAAAGCCACCCCGAAGACCGCCACGAACACCGGAACGAGCCGCGCCCCGACCCCCGTGCTCACGACCCGCCTGCGGGCGACGGCGAAACCGGCCGCACCGAGCCCCGCGAGGACGAACGTCGCCGCCTGAACCCAGCCGGGCCCTCCGGTCGCCAGCTGACTGAGCGGATGCACCCTGATGTCGAAACCGTCCCGGGCCAGCGCCTGGGCGAGCGACGACGCGTAGAAGACCGGACCCGCCGCCATGGCCCCGGCAAGCAACACCCGCGTCGACCTCCGCGCGACGCGCTCGCCGGTGGGAGTCGCGGGTGCGGTGATGGTGCTCATGACTGTCTCCTCCGATCGCGGCGCCGCCCCTTCGGCGGCGCTTCCCCGACACCACGAAGCCGAAGACGCGATCTCGACACGATCGAGGAACAGGACCGCCGAAATCTCTCCCGACCGCCAACGGCCACCGACGGCTCCCGCTCTCTTCGCGGACCGCCACCACCCCTGCCGTCCCAGCCTGAAAGAGCTCTCAGCCGGCGCCCGGCGCGGCATGTCATCATCGGCTCATGACTGCTGAGGAGCGACTTCCGCAACCGCCGGTGACGGACCTGCGGGTGGCCGCCGCGCAAGCCGCGTCGGTACCCGGCGACCTGGTCGCCAATGTCGCCAAGGCCGCCGACTTCGTCGACCGCGCCGACAACGAGGGCGCCGACCTCGTCGTCTTCGGCGAGCTCTACCTGCCCGGCTACCAACCCGACACCCTCGCGGCCGATCCGGCCGGTTGCGACGTCGAGCCCGACGCCGAGGGCCTGGTCGCCGACACGCGGCTGGACCCCTTGCGGCAGATCGTCCAGCACCACCACGTCAGCGTCCTCATCGGAGCCAGTGTGCGGCGTGGCGGGGAGCGCCACATCTCCCAGCTGCTGGTCGACAAGTACGGGCTCGTGCACGACGTCTACCACAAGCAGCAGCTGTGGGCCGACGAGAAGCGCCTGTTCACCAACGGCACCGACGGCGGCTCGGTCCTCCTCGGCGACTGGCACCTCGGTCTGGGCATCTGTTACGACGCCTGCTTCCCCGAGCACGCCCGCGCCGCGGCCACCGACGGCGCCCACGCCTACGTGGTCGGCGGCGCCTACCTCACCGGCGGAGGACACCGCCGCGACCTCTACCACGCCGCCCGCGCGCTGGACAACACGTTCTACACCGTGTTCGCCGGGGCCGTCGGCGGCGAGGACCCCTGGCGCTTCGGCGGCGGCAGCGCCATCTTCGACCCCGAGGGCCAGGTCCTCTCCCGCGTCGAGGAGGACACCGAGGGCCTCGCCGTCGCCGACCTCGACCCGCAGCGGCTGTCGGAGACGCGCTCGGACCACACCATGCTCGTCGACCGTCCCGGCGACCTCGGCGGCCGCTCCATCACCAAGGCGCCCATGTAGTCCACCGCGTGCGACGGGCCGTCACCGCGGCCCGTCGCACGGCTCGGGAAGCCGCCGGCCCAGTCGCCTCAACGGCGACAGGGCCATCGACAGCGGCGACAGCGTCATGCCGAGCACCGCCAGCAGCAACCCGGTGCGCAGTCCCCACGCATCGGCCAGGAACCCGCCGAGCAGCGAGCCGAAGGGCATCATGCCCATGCCGGCGAAGTTGATCGTGGCCACCACCCGACCTTGCACCGCCACCGGCGTGATCGCCTGCCGCACCGCCATGACCGTCACGTTCACGAGCTGACCGCACGCGCCGAACACGAAGTTCACCGCGACCAGAAGCGCCACCGTGACCACCCCCGAACCATCCAGCCCCGGCAGCGCGAGCAGCACCACGTCGGCCAAGGCCGCCGCCGACACCATCACCACCCCGTACCCGAACCGGCCCGGCAACCTCGCCGCCAGCACCGAGCCGAGAATCGCCCCCGGCCCCGGCGCGGCCAGCGCCACACCCACCGCCGAACCCGGCAGACCCAGCTCACGCGGCAGAAACAGCAGGTAGACCGTCATCATCGCCGCGAAGGAGAACTGGTAGGCCGCCGAGGCCAGACCCACCGCGCGCAGCACGCCGTTGCCCACCACGAACCGCAGGCCCGCCCCGATCCGCCGCCATACCGGCTCGACCGGGCCACTCTCCCGCGCGACGACCTCCACACGCTGGATCCGCCGCACCGCGACGAAGGACCACACGAAGAAGACGGCCGCGCTCGCCGCCGCCACGGGGGCCGAGAACAGCGATACCAGGGTGCCGCCGAGTGCCGGACCGGCGACCTGGGCGGCCGATCTGCTCCCCTCGAGGGCGCTGTTGCCCAGGGTGAGGCGGTCTCGGTCCACCAGTCGCACGAGCGAGGCGTGGTAGGCGACGTCGAAGAATACGCCGAGCACGCCGACGGTGAAGGCGACCACCAGCAGCACGGGCATGCCCAGCAGCCCGAACGCGAAGGCCACCGGGATCGCGGTGAGGGCCAGCGCCCGGCCGAAGTCGGTGCCGACCAGGACGTCGCGGGAACGCCGGCGGTCGACCCATGCGCCGGCGAGTAGTGAGAACAGCAGGACCGGTGCCTGCTCGACGGCGCGCAACAGGCCGAGTTCGCCGGCCGAGGCGTCGAGGGCGAGTACCGCGATCAGCGGGAGGGTCACCATGACGGCCTGAGCGCCGAGTTGGGATGCGGTCTGGCCGATCCAGAGCCGGCGGAAATCCGGGTCGTGCCACAGGCTCTTGGGCATGGTGGGGGAGGGGGAGGACGGCAAGGGGACTCCTGGGAACACTGAGGATGGCGCCCACCGTCCGGCGCACGGGTCGTGCGCCGGTTTCAGGGCGTGAAAGGGTTCGCCGTGCCGCGGATCGAAGGCAGCACGCGGTTGACCGGCCGATGTCGGCCTGAGACGTCAGCGCGTGCGGGGTCTACCGACCATCCTCAGCTCCCTTGAGTCGCTTGCTGCCGGCAAGAGTAGCCGCCGCACACGGTGGAGCGAAAGGGGTTTGGGTGGGCCCGCGGGTCCGGTCGCGTCGTCTGGAAGGAAGGCGCCGAGGGCCAGGGGCGGCGGTTGCTTTCGCGAAAAACCACGGATCACTTGCGGCCGCGCACCGAAACTCAATCGGACGATAAGCAAGGGTTATGTCATTTTCGGCGCGGGAAGCGAGATCCGAAAGCCACAACCCTCACCAACGAACGGCCTCCCAGCAGTTGATCTTGCGTACGCGCGTCCCCCGCGCCGTGTGCCCGACAGCACGGCACCGGCCGCGGGTGAGCCTTGCTTAAAGCCCGGCGGCGAATTTCGTGACGCGTGCGGCCAGGGGAGCGGCCGAGCGGGCCCACATGAAGTGGTCGAGTCGTCCGCCGGCCTCTTCGGTGGTGTAGTGGTGCCTGGTCACGCTGGTGCCGGTGAACTTCGCGCAGAGGTGCTCGGAGGTGACCGGGGGCGTGAACTGGTCGGCGTCGACGGTCACCGCGAAGACCGGCTGCCGGACGCTCGCCAGGGCCTGGTCGGCGTCGACGCCGGCGAGGGCGACGAACCGTCCCTTGTGCACGGTGTGGGCCCAGTCGCGAATGATGCCGTGGGTCTGGCGCCCGGCGAAACCGGTGCCCGGCCAGTGCCCGAGGGCCCGCGCGGTCGTGCGCAGCGTGGTCGCCATGCCGTGCACGAAGGGACTTCGCCAGCCGTAGAGCGCGTGGTACGGGATGCCGCAGGCGACCAGTGTGAGTCCGCGAACAGGAGTGTCCGGTGTCGTGGCGAGGTAGAGGCTGGCGATGTGGCCGCCGAGGCTGTGTCCGAGGAGCATGAGGGGCCGCCGCCCGTCGTCGCCGAGGAAGCCGCGCCCGATGAGGTGATCGAGGATCACGGGGACGTCGGCGACGAGTTCGGCGTACCCGTAGCGCTGGGCCCGCACGGCCCTCGGCGAGCTCGATCCGGTGCCGCGCAGGTCGGCGACGGCGACGTTGGCGCCTTGTTCGGTGAGGTCGGCGGCGAAGCGTCGGTAGTAGCCGGCGGGGACGCCCATGGCGGGGAGGATGAGGACGGCGGGGCCGTGGCCGGGGGAGGGGTAGCGGTGCACGCCGAGACGCTGCCCTTGGTGGGGGATGTGGTCTTGGGTGTGGGACACGGCTGGGGTCACGTCGGCCATCCTACCGGCGGGTAACCGGGGTCGGCTGGGATGACAATCGTTGGCGGTATCGGTGGGTCGGGGGTCTGTGGCCTGGGTGGTGGTCGGTGGTAGTGGGAATGGGTGGCGCTTGAGGGTGCACTGAACGAACGTTCGGTATTCGCTGACTCACCTCGTGGTGTCGTGCGTTGACAGTTCGGGGCCGTTCCGACACATTGCGGTGTTACCGGCCTGGTTTCCGGGCCGCTGACAATGAAGGAGACGGTCCATATGAGACGCCTGCTCGTGGCGGCCGCCGCGTTCGGATTGTGCGCCGGGGTCGCCTTAACCCCGGGTGCCGCCTTCGCCGATCCGAACCCGGCCGCGCCCTCCGCTCGACCGGACGTGTTATCGGTCGCGGCGCGGTCCGCCGACGGTTACGTCAACTCCCGTGCCGCCGAACTGTTCGTCAGTCCGGGTGACACTTTCCAGCGGGTCAAGGCCGAGCACTCTCTCGGCCTCAACTTCATCTCCTACGCGCGCAGCCATGACGGTGTTCCCGTCGTCGGCGGTGACTTCGTCGTGGTGACCGATGACGTGGGCACCGTCGAGTACACGTCGGTGGCTCAGACGGCGACGCTCAAGGTCGACACCTCGGCGGAGTTGTCCGCGGCCGAGGGCACCGTCGAGGGTGCGATCGGCCGGGCGCGCCTGGTCGTCTTCGCGCACGGCGATGAGCCCGCGCTGGCCTGGGAGAGCGTCTTGACGGGTGTCGACGACGAGGGCGCGCCGATCCTGCGCCATGTCTACACCGACGCCGACTCCGGCGGCGAGCTCGCGGTCTACGACCTGGCGATGGCCGGGACGGGTAACACCTACTACAACGGGCGTGGTGGACAGGTCGCCTTCGGGACGACGTCCTCGGGCGGTTCCTACGTGATGCGCGACCCGGCGCGTCCGGGTGTGTCCTGCGCGCAGCAGGGTGGGCAGCCCTACACCGACCCCGACGACGTGTGGGGCAACAGCACCGGCACCAACCTGGTGACCGCCTGCGTCGACGCGATGTACGCCGCCGGGCAGCAGTGGGACATGCTCGCCGGCTGGCTGAGCCGCAACGGCATCAACGGTTCCGGTTCGGGTTATCCGATGTACGTCGGTCTCAACCAGGTCAACGCCTTCTGGAACGGCAGTTCGGCGACCTTCGGCCACTCGCAGGACAACCAGCGTCAGCTGACGCCCATCGACATCGTGGCCCACGAGCTCGGTCACGGGATCTTCCAGACCACGCCCGGCGGTTCCAGCGGCGGTAACGAGACCGGTGGCCTCAATGAGGGCACCGGCGACATCTTCGGTGCGCTGACCGAGTGGTGGGACAACCAGGCCAACGCCGAGCCCAACGACCCGCCCGACTATCTCGTCGGTGAGGAGGGCGGCCTGTCGTCGCCGGGCGTGCCGATCCGCAACATGCCCAACCCGGGCGCCGAGGGCGACCCGAACTGCTGGTCGACGTCCATCCCGAGCACCGAGGTGCACGCGGCGGCCGGCCCGATCAACCACTGGTTCTACCTGACCGCCGAGGGCACCGCGGCCGGTGGTGCCGGCAAGCCCGGCAGCACGACCTGCAACGGCACCACGATCGCCGCCGGCATCGGCGTCGACGACGCCGGCAAGGTGTGGATGGGCGCCCTCAACGGCAAGAACTCCTCGTGGACCTACGCGCAGTCGCGTCGCGCGGCGCTCAATTTCGCGGCGAGTTCTCCGGTGTTCGCCACGTGTGCGGAGTACAACGTGGCCAAGGCCGCCTTCGACGCTGTGAGTGTTCCCGGTGGCAGTGACCCGGTGTGCAACAAGACGCCGACGCGTGACTGGGATCTGGGTGTGACGCCGGCGAGCGGTTCGGTGGCTCCGGGTGGTTCGGCGTCGGCGACGGTGTCGACGACGACGTTGTCGGGTGCCGCGCAGACGGTGAACCTGAGCGTGTCGGTGTCTCCGGCGGACTCGACGGTGAGCGCGTCGGTGTCGCCGTCCTCGGTGACGTCGGGGGCGTCGGCGACGTTGAGCGTGTCGACGACGGCGGCCACGCCGCAGCGGACGTACACGTTGACGGTGACCGGTGTGGGTGTGACGGGTACGAAGTCGAAGACCTACTCGCTGGCGGTGAGCGACGGTACCGGTCCGACGGTGGTGTTCGAGGACGACTTCACCACGAACAAGGGCTGGACGCGCAACTCGGCCGGCAGTGACACGGCCACGTCGGGTCTGTTCGAGCGCGGTGACCCGGCGGGGACGACCTACTCGGGTACGGCTTTGCAGCGTGCGGACTGTGCCGGTGAGTCGCAGTGCCTGGTGACGGGTGCGGCGGCGGGTGCCGACGCCGGTGGCAACGATGTCGATGGTGGTCGCACGTCGATCACCTCGCCGGCGATCGCCGTACCGGCGGGTGAGCCGGCGACGGTGTCGCTGTCGTACTACCTGGCGCACCTGAACAATTCGAGTTCGGCCGACGGTCTCACCGTCACGATCACCGCGACGGGTGTGGCCACCAAGACGGTGCTGTCCGTGGCGGGCGCGGCGAGCAACCGCGCGGGTGCGTGGGCGGCGCTGTCGGCGGTGAGCATCAGTGAGTTCGCGGGGTCGACGATCAGGATCACCGTGTCGGTCACCGATGGTTCGACGGCCAGTCTCGTCGAGGGTTCGGTGGACAACGTGCGGGTGGTCTCGGGCTGACTTTCCTCCCTTCCCATGGATCACCGGGTGCCCGTTTCGGCGGGCGCCCGGTGATCCTTTTCGATGTTTCGATGTGCTGGCAGGATGGACCGGTGACCGATCCACTCAGCCGAGTCTCCCTGTCCGGGCTGCGCACTCGCGAGAGCGTGAAGTGGCGCTTGTTCGAGCCCGACGTGCTGCCGTTGTTCGTCGCCGAGATGGACGCGGGTCTGGCGCCGCCGGTGGCGGCGGTGTTGACCGCGGCGATCGAGCGCGGGGACACCGGGTACCCGCATCCGGGTCGGTTCCCGGCGGCGTTCGCGCGTTTCGCGTCGCGGCGGTTCGGGTGGGCGGTCGCCGATGAGGCGCCGGTCCTGGTCTCCGATGTGATGGTCGGGTTGATGGCGGCTTTGGACGAGGTGTGCGGGCCGGGCGATCCGGTGGTGGTGTCGACGCCGGCATACCCGCCGTTCTTCCGGAACCTGGAGTTGTCGCGGCGGCCGCTGATCTCCAGTCCGCTGCGGTCCACGCCCGAGGGTTTCCGTCTCGACCTGGATCGGCTGGAGTCGGACTTCGCGGCAGGCGCCAAGGCCTACCTGCTGTGCAACCCGCACAACCCCTGCGGGCTGGCCTACACCCGCGAGGAGCTGCTGGGCGTGGCGGCACTGGCGGAGAAGTACGGCGTGCGGGTCGTCGCCGACGAGATCCACGCGCCGCTGACGATGCCGGGCGTGGAGCACATCCCCTTCGCGTCGCTGCCGACGGAGGCCTCGGCGCTGGCCTATACGGCGGTGTCGGCGTCGAAGGCGTGGAACCTCGCGGGGCTGAAGGCGGCGCTGCTGGTGCCCGGCACGGCCTGCGCCAGGCCGGCCTCGGCCATCGACCTGGAGGAACACGTGGGGCACCTGGGCGTGCTGGCCGGTACCGCCGCCTTCGAGGAGGGCGAGCGGTGGCTGGAGGCGTTGCGGGTGGCGATCGGGGGTAATGCCGCGTGGCTGGCCGGTGAGCTGGCCGAGCGGTTGCCGGAGGTGGGGTTCTTCCCGCCGCGGGCGACGTATCTGGCGTGGCTGGACTTTCGCCGGCTCGGTCTTGGGGATGATCCGGCGGGGGTCTTGCTGGAGAGGGGTCGGGTGGCGCTGGTGCCGGGGCCCGCGTTCGGTGTGGAGGGGGCGGGGTTCGCGCGGTTGAATCTGGCGACTTCGCGGGAGATCTTGGCCGAGGGTGTCGACCGGATCGTCAAGGCCGTGCGGTGAGCGGTCCCGGGGGGAGTAGTGGGTGGCCGTTGGGTGAGGCGCCGCCGGGGACGGCGGCCGGGGTGCGCTCGGCGTTGGTGCGGTTGGCGGTGACGCGGGGGCGGGTCGCGCAGGCGATGGCGGCGGCGGTGGAGGCCGGTGAGCCGGTGGGGGAGTTGGAGGGTCTGGCGCACGAGATGCTGGTGGCCACCGATGCCGAGGTGCGTCGGGTGGGGGCGGTGGCGTTGGGGCGGTTGGCGCCGCGGGGTGTGGATCGTGAGCGTGCGTTGCGGGTGTTGCGGGGGTTGTTGCTGGATCCGGTGATGGGTGGGGCTGCGGGGGAGGCGTTGAGTCAGGTGCTCAATCACCGGTAGCGGGCCGGCCGGTGGCGCGCTTCTCGCGGCCACTTGAGCAAGAGAGCGGCGCACCTGATGGGTGCGCCGCCCTCTTGCTTGTTCTGGCTGGTGTTACTTGGCGATCAGGGACCGCAGGACGTACTGGAGGATGCCGCCGTGGCGGTAGTAGTCGGCTTCACCGGGGGTGTCGATGCGGACGATCGCGTCGAAGGTGGTGTCGCCGGCGGTGACCTTCACGGTTTCGGGGATGCCGCCGTCGTTGAGTGCGGTGACGCCGGTGATGGTGAAGGCCTCCTCACCGGTCAGGCCGAGCGACTCGGCGGTGGCGCCCTCGGGGTATTGGAGGGGCAGGACGCCCATGCCGATGAGGTTGGAGCGGTGGATGCGCTCGTAAGACTGGGCGATGACGGCGCGCACGCCCAGCAGGGAGGTTCCCTTGGCGGCCCAGTCTCGTGAGGAGCCCGAGCCGTATTCCTTGCCGGCCAGGACGACCAGGGGTGTCTGGGCGGCGGCGTAGTTCTGGGCGGCGTCGTAGATGGTGCTGACGGGGGCGCCGTCGAGGGTGAAGTCGCGGGTGAAGCCGCCTTCGGTGCCCGGCGCGATCTGGTTGCGCAGGCGGATGTTGGCGAAGGTTCCGCGGATCATGACCTCGTGGTTGCCGCGGCGGGAGCCGTAGGAGTTGAAGTCTCCGGCGGGCACGCCGTGTTCGGTGAGGTACTTCCCGGCGGGGGAGTCGGCCTTGATGGAGCCGGCCGGGGAGATGTGGTCGGTGGTGACCGAGTCGCCGAGCTTGGCCAGGACGCGGGCACCGCTGATGTCGGTGACGGCCTCGGGCTGGGCCGGCATGCCGTCGAAGTAGGGGGCCTTGCGCACGTAGGTCGAGTCGGGGTCCCACTCGAAGGTCGCGCCGGTCGGGATGGGCAGCGAGGTCCAGCGCTCGTCGCCGTCGAAGACGCCGGCGTAGTCCGACAGGAACATCTCGCGGCCGATGGAGGAGTTGACGATCGTGGAGATCTCGTCGTGCGAGGGCCAGATGTCGGCGAGGAAGACCGGCTTGCCGTCGGCGTCGGTGCCCAGGGCCTCGTTGTCGAGGTCGAAGTCCATCGACCCGGCTAGGGCGTAGGCGACGACCAGCGGCGGGGAGGCGAGGTAGTTCATCTTGACGTCGGGGTTGATGCGGCCTTCGAAGTTGCGGTTGCCCGACAGGACCGAGGTCACGGCGAGGTCGGCCTCGGCGATGGCCGCGGAGACCTCGGTGGGCAGGGGCCCGGAGTTGCCGATGCAGGTGGTGCAGCCGTATCCGACGAGGTTGAAGCCGAGCTTGTCGAGGTAGGGGGCAAGGCCCGCGCGCTCGAGGTAGCCGGTGACGACCTGGGAGCCGGGGGCCAGGGAGGTCTTGACCCAGGGCTTGCGGGAGAGTCCCTTGTCGACGGCCTTCTTGGCCAGCAGGGCCGCGCCGATCATGACGTAGGGGTTGGACGTGTTGGTGCAGGAGGTGATCGCGGCGATCACCACGGCGCCGTGGTCGAGCTCGAAGGCCGAGCCGTCTTCGAGGGTGACCGGGGTGGGCCGGTGCGGGCGGTTGCCGTTGGCGGCCACGGCGGGGGCGTCGGAGGCGGGGAAGCTCTCCTTGCCGGCCTCCTCGCCGTCGGAGACGTAGTTGCCGACGTCGTGGCGCCAGGTCTGCTTGGAGTCCGTCAGCGAGATGCGGTCCTGCGGGCGCTTGGGGCCGGCGATGGACGGCACGACCGTCGACAGGTCGAGTTCGAGGTACTCGCTGAAGACGGGCTCGACGGAGGGGTCGTGCCACAGGCCCTGGGCCTTGGCGTAGGCCTCGACGAGGGCGAGCTGTTCTTCGCTGCGGCCGGTCAGGCGCAGGTAGGAGACGGTCTCGTCGTCGATGGGGAAGATGGCGCAGGTGGAGCCGAACTCGGGGCTCATGTTGCCGATGGTGGCGCGGTTGGCCAGGGGTACGGCGGTGACGCCTTCGCCGTAGAACTCGACGAATTTGCCGACGACGCCGTGGTCGCGCAGCATTTCGGTGATGGTGAGGACCAGGTCGGTGGCGGTGGCGCCGGCGGGGAGCGCGCCGGTGAGCTTGAAGCCGAGGACGCGGGGGATGAGCATGGAGATGGGCTGGCCGAGCATGGCCGCTTCGGCTTCGATGCCGCCGACGCCCCAGCCGAGGACGCCGATGCCGTTTTCCATGGTGGTGTGGGAGTCGGTGCCGACGCAGGTGTCGGGGTAGGCGACCACGGTGCCGTCTTCCTCGCGCGACATGACGACGCGGGCGAGGTGTTCGATGTTGACCTGGTGGACGATGCCGGTGCCGGGGGGGACGACCTTGAACTCGTCGAAGGCGGTCTGGCCCCAGCGGAGGAACTGGTAGCGCTCGCGGTTGCGTTCGTATTCGCGGATGACGTTGCGTTCGAAGGCGTCGGCGTTGCCGAAGTAGTCGACGATGACCGAGTGGTCGATGACGAGTTCGGCGGGGGCGAGGGGGTTGATCTGGTCGGCGTCGCCGCCGAGGTCGCGGACGGCTTCGCGCATGGTGGCCAGGTCGACGACGCAGGGGACGCCGGTGAAGTCCTGCATGATCACGCGGGCGGGCGTGAACTGGATCTCGACGCTGGGCTTGGCCTTGGGGTCCCAGCCGGCGAGCGCGCGGATGTGGTCGGCGGTGATGTTGGCGCCGTCTTCGGTGCGCAGGAGGTTTTCCAGCAGGATTTTGAGGCTGTAGGGGAGTTTTTGGTGTCCGTCGACGGCGGACAGGTTGAAGATTTCGAACGCCTGGTCGCCGACTTGGAGGTTGGTCTTGGCGCCGAAGCTGTCGAGGCTGGCCACTGGTACTCCCTCGAATGGTTGATTGATGATCGTTGTCAAGTTTGCCGTAGGGGGTGGTGCGGTGTTGCGGTAAGGGTTGGTTCGCCTCCACCCTACTACAAACCGTACGTTCGTCTTGCTATGGTCTCGGTGTTACCCCGAGCACCCGAGGAGACCCTGATGAATTCATACCGCATCGACCACGTTCAGCTGGCCTGCCCGGCGGGTTCGGAGGACTCCTCGCGAGCATTCTTCACCGGCCTGCTGGGCATGACCGAGCTGCCCAAGCCCGCGGAGCTGGCCGCGCGCGGCGGCTGCTGGTTTCGCGGCCCCGGCGATGGCGGCATCGAGCTGCACCTGGGCGTGGAGGCCGACTTCGCTCCCGCCCGCAAGGCGCACCCGGGGCTGCTGTGGCCCGACCTCGACGGCCTCGCCGAGCGTCTTGAGGCCGCCGGGTACCCGGTGACCTGGGACAACGAGACGATCGTCGGCCGTCGCCGCTTCCACACCAGCGACCCGCACGGCAACCGCCTGGAGTTCCTGGCGCCGGTGTAGACCTACACGCCAAAGCGCCCGGCCCTGGTGAGGGGCCGGGCGCCGGTGTGCGCTTCAGCGGCGCCGGTTGGCGGCCAGCACGTTGTAGGGGTAGGGCAGTTTGGTGTCGCTGACGGTGTCGAGCCGCTCGACCTGTTCGGGGCTGAGCGTCCACCCGGCCGCGCCGGCGCAGTCGGCGTACTGCTCGGCGCTGCTCGGCCCGATGATCGGGGCGGTCACCGTGTCGGCCTGGATCAGCCAGCGCAGCGCGACCTGCGCGACACTGCGGCCGGCTTCCGCGGCCACCTCGCCCAGCACGTCCAGCACCGACCAGGTCCGCTCGTTGGCGTAGTCGTCCCACGCGGCGGGGGTGTCGCCCAGGCGTGTGCCCGGGGCGCCGGCGCTGTCGCCGCGCCGGTAGCGGCCCGACAGCCACCCTTCCCGCAGCGGCGCCCAGGGCACCACGCCGATGCCCTCGTGGCGCGCCACCTCCACCAGCTCCCACTCGGCCTCGCGGTCGAGGAGGTTGTACAGCGGCTGGAGCGCGCTGTAGCGCTCGAAGCCGTTGCGGTCGGCAACGTCGACGGCCTTCTGCAGCTGCCAGCCCGACAGGTTCGACCCGCCCAGGTAGCGCACCTTCCCGGCGCGCACCAGACCGTCGAGAGTCGACAGCGTCTCCTCCAGCGGCGTGGCGTCGTCGAAGACGTGGGTGTAGTAGAGGTCGATGTAGTCGGTGTCGAGGCGCCGCAGGCTCGCCTCGACACCGGCGATGATGTGCTTGCGGCTCAGCCCGCCGTCGTTGGGGCCGTCCCCGGTGCTCCCGTAGACCTTCGTGGCCACCACGAAGTCGTCGCGGACGCGGTTCTTCAGCCACCGGCCGACGACCTGCTCGGCGGCGCCGCCGGAGTAGCCGTCGGCGGTGTCGATGAAGGTCCCGCCGTCCTCGGCGAAGGCGTCGAGGATCGTGTGGGCGACCGCCTCGTCGACCTTGCCCCCGAAGAAGGCCGAACCAAGGGCCAGTTCACTGACTTTCAGGCCGGTGCGGCCCAGATAGCGATACTCCACGAGAGCTCTCCTTTAAGAAAGTTGTTCGACTACGCCGGGCCGACGATAGGACCTGGAGCGCACTCCAGGTCAAGGCACGAAAGAGGGCGCCCGCGAATGCGGGCGCCCTCGATCGCAGAGAACAGACGGCTAACCGGGCAGGCGCGGCCCCGCCTCACGCTGCTCGCCCAGCCACGTCTCCACCTCGGCGGAGGTGCGCGGCAGACCGTCGGAGAGGTTCTTCGAACCCGTCGGGGTCACCAGGATGTCGTCTTCGATGCGCACGCCCACACCCCGCAACTCGGCCGGGACGAGCTCGTCGTCGGCCTGGAAGTACAGACCCGGCTCGACGGTCAGCACGTGCCCGGCCTGCAACTCGCCGTCCTGGTAGTGCTCCCGGCGCGCCTCGGCGCAGTCGTGGACGTCAAGGCCGAGCATGTGCCCGAAGCTGTGCAGCGTCCAGCGGCGGTAGACCTGCGAGTCGGGGTCCATCGCCTCCTCCACCGACGAGGGCAGCAGGTCGAGGTCGGCGAGCCCCTCGGCCAGCACGCGCATCGTCACCTGCTGGATCTCCTTGTAGACCAGACCCGGGCGGATCGCGTCGATGCCGGCCTGCTGCGAGGCGTAGACCAGGTCGTAGACCTGACGCTGAAGATCGGTGAAGGCCCCGTCGACCGGAACGGTGCGGGTGACATCGGCGGTGTAGAGGTGCTCGTTCTCCACACCCATGTCCATCAGCAGCAGCTCGCCGGGAGTGGTCCTGCCGTCGTTGCGGATCCAGTGAAGGGTCGTGGCGTGCGAACCGGCGCCCACGATCGAGGAGTAACCCACGGCGTTGCCGTCGTGGCGGGCGCGCAGCTCGAAGACACCCTCGATGAGGCGCTCCGACACCGCCCGGTCGGCCGGCAGGATCCGCGCGACGTCCTCGAAGCCGCGAACGGTGGCGTCGATGGCGTCCTGCAGCTGGGCGATCTCCCACTCGTCCTTGATCGCGCGCAGCTCCGACAGGATCTCGGCGAGCTCCTTGTCGCGCTCGCCCTCGCCGGTGACGGCCACGCCCGCGTCGACGTCGGCGTCGAGGCCGCGCAGGACGCGGGCCTTGGCGTCGTCGAGGGCTGCCAGGACGGCCTCGAGCTCGGCGAGGTCACGGCATTCCAGGCCCAGGAGGGTGGCCTTCTCGTCGAGGGAGAGCTGGCGGCCGACCCACAGTTCGCCGTACTGGGCGCTGCGGAAGAACTCGTCGGTCTCGCGGGATTTGCGGGGCCGGCGGTAGAGGACGGCGTCGTGCCCGCCTTCGGTGGGGTGGAGCACCAGGACCGACTCGGGGTCGTAGTCGCCGGTGAGCCAGGCGAAATCGCTGCCGGGGCGGAAGCGGAAGAAGGTGTCGTTGGCGCGGCGGAGTTCGGCGCCGGTGGGGATGACGAGGGTGTCGCCGGGGAAGGCCGCCGACAGTTGCTCGCGGCGGCGGGCGTGATGGCGGGCCTGTGCGAGTTCACGCAGGTCGGGGATGGTGCTCTCGCCCCAGCCGGTGCGCATGAACTCCAGCAGTTTCGGCGGGAAACCGGGGTCGTGCTTGCGTTCGCCTTCGACTCCCTGGGCGGGAACGGCGTTGTCCTCAGCGGTCATGCGGGGTGTCTCCATTCACACGAAACCATTGCGCCATTGCAATATTACTGCGCTCGCCGCGCTGTCTTCTCGACGGTATCGCCTGGACGGCGGCCGTGGGGGCGAGGCGGCCGTGGGGGTGGGCAAGGTCGCGGGCCGAGGAGCAGGCACGAGCGCCGCGGGAGGGCGAGCGCGGGCGCGGATGTGGGTGGCCGGGGTCGCGTTCAGTGATCCGTGCCACTTCTTTCGGCGGGTGTGCGGGCGGGCTTGGGGGGTGGCGGATCGCACCGGCTGTCACGTCGGTGGCACGTTGCGGTCACCGTGTCGTGGGTGGCTTCGGTGGCCGGGGTGTGGTGCGGGTGTCGTTCGTCGATCGCATTCGCACGCCGGGGCTCGCCGTCGCCGGGCATCTCGGTAGTCTCGACCCAGTCTGTAGTGACTTGAGATCCACCGCCGTGAAGGGATTACACGTTTTCCATGTGCGGACTCCTTACCTTCATCAGCGCCCACGGGACGGCGAGCCTGTTCAAAGGCCCGATCGGGGAGGCTGTCGAGCATCTCCACCACCGGGGTCCTGACGAGACCGGCGTGGAACTGATCGACAACGACGCGGTGCTGTCGCACAAGCGTTTGTCGATCATCGACGTGGCCAGTTCGCATCAGCCGATGTGGTACGCCGACGGCCGGTACGTCATGACCTTCAACGGCGAGATCTACAACTACAAGGAACTGCGCGCCGAGCTGATCGCCAATCACGGGGCGACCTTCGCCACCGACGGTGACGGGGAGGTCATCCTCGCCGGGTACCACCACTGGGGTCCGTCGGTGACCACGCGTCTGCGGGGCATGTTCGCGTTCGTGATCTGGGACCGGCGCGACCGCCGCGCGTTCGGTGCGCGCGACCCCTTCGGCATCAAGCCGATGTTCTACCTGCAGACCGGTGACGGGGTGTTCTTCGCCAGCGAGAAGAAGGCGCTGATGCCCTTCGTCGACTCGCGCGACATCGACGAGGTCAACCTCTCGCACTATCTGACGCTGCAGTATCCGCCGGAGCCGGGCACGATGCACCGGCCGGTCAAGCGCATCGGCTCGGGCTACCAGGTCGTGTTCGATCCGGGTGCGCCGGGCGAGCCGGCCGCGCCGGTGACCTCGGCGCGCTACTACCGCGCCGACTTCCAGCCGCGTCCGGTCGACGATCCCAAGCGCCTCTATGACGAGATCCTCGACGTCCTGCGGGAGAGTGTGCGCATCCACATGCGCTCGGATGTGCCGGTGGGGGCGTTTTTGTCCTCGGGCATCGACTCCACCGGTGTTGTCGCCCTCGCCCGGGAGTTCAACCCCGAGATCCTGACCTTCACCATGGGCTTCGACGTCCCCGGGCACTACAACGAGCTCGACGTCGCCCAGGACTCCGCGCGGCACATGGGCGTGACCTCGATCGGCACGAAGATCGGCGCGCGGGAGATGATGGAGGAGCTGCCGCGCATCGTGTGGCACCTCGACGACCCGGTCGCCGACCCGGCGCTGGTGCCGTTGTACTTCGTGGCCAAGAAGGCCGCCGAGTACGTCACGGTCGCCATCGGGGGTGAGGGTGCCGACGAGTTCTTCGCCGGGTACCCCATCTACCGTGAGCCTTTGTCGCTGAAGGGCGTGCAGTCGCTGCCGCAGACGATGCAGTCGGGCCTGCGCGCGGTCTCGAAGGTCATTCCCGAGGGCGTCAAGGGCAGGAGCTTCCTCCAGCGCGGCACCACGCCGCTGGAGGAGCGCTTCGTCGGCAACGCCAACATCTTCGGGGAGGCCGAGAAGCAGCTGCTGATGCGCCGCTACAACCCCGACGTGCGCTACACCGACATCACCGGGCCGGTCTACGCCGAGTGCCAGGGCCTCGACCCGACCACGCGCATGCAGTACGTCGACATCTACACCTGGCTGCGCGGCGACATCCTCGTCAAGGCCGACCGGATGTCGATGGCGCACTCCCTTGAGGTGCGCGTGCCCTTCCTCGACCCCGAGGTGTTCAAGGTCGCCTCGAAGGTCCCGCTCGACTTGAAGGTCCCGGCGCGCATGGCCGGGCAGACCAAGCACGCGCTGCGCATGGCCCTGGAATCGGTGGTGCCCCCGCCGATCGTCAACCGCGAGAAGATGGGCTTTCCCACCCCGACGCGCGTGTGGCTCAAAGACGAGATGTTCGAGTGGGCCGACCACATCCTGGCCACCTCCAACGCCGGGGAGTACCTCGACCTCAACTACGCCCGCAAGCTCCTGCGCGACCACAAGGCCGGTGTGGCCGACAACTCCCGCAAGGTCTGGACGGTCCTGGTGTTCTGCACCTGGTTCGCGATCTTCGTGGAGAAGTCCCTCGACCCGGGCGTGCGCCGCGCCTCGTCCCAGCTCGCCAACAAGCCCGCGGTCGGCTCGGTGGTGGCCTGATGGGACGACACGCCGCTAGCGACGACGAGTATGCGTGGACTACCGTGTCCGGTATGCAGAGCAACAGTCAGCGGATAACCGTGACGATGCCGGCCGATCAGGCCGATCAGCTCAAGAGGCTCGTCGACGCCGGCGGCGCGGACTCGGTGTCCTCCTACGTCGCCGAGGCGGTCAAGTCCCGCCTCGACCGCGACCAGGGCCTGGCCGACCTGCGCGACCTGTTCGACCGCAAGGGCACCGGGCCCGGCGCCGAGCACCTGGCGTGGGCGAGGGAACTCCTGGGCGTGGACGAGGCCGGCGACCCCCAGGGTGCCGTGTCGTGATCGGGGGCCGCATCCTCGACTCCTCGGCCATCATCGGCTTCGCCGCCAGCCGTCCCTACCCCCAGGCCGTCGTGTGGACCGCCGTGGAACAGGGCATGGTCCTGGCCGTGCCCTCCGGCGCGCTCACCGCCGCCTGGTCGCACGCGCCCCGCCGCGACCGCGACGCCCTCACCGTCCTGCTCGGCCTGCCCGTCACGGTCATCCTCGACCTCGACCACCGCGCCGCCAAGGACATCGGCCTGTTGCTGTCACGCACCAAACAGCACGGCAACCTCTCCTCGGGACACGTCGCCTGGTGCGCGCAGAGACGCCGCGGCTGGCCCGTCGTCACCGGCGAGCCCCAGGCACTGCTCGAAATGGACTCCTCGCTGGAGATCGACCGCCTGCCCTAGGCCAGCGCCTTCGCGACGAACTTCTCCCGGTCGACCACGACACGCTCGACGGTGCCCTCGGCCACGACCTCGACGCCGTCGGAGACGCGCACGGAGAACACCAGCCGGCGTCCTTCGGCCGACTCGACCCGCGCGGTGGCCCACACACGCCCCCCGACGGGTGTGGGTGCCAGGTGCGTCAACTCCACGCGCGTGCCCACGCTCGTGCGGCCCGGCCCCAGGCGGCCCACCGTGACCGCGACGCACGCCGCCTCGGCCAGGGCCACCACCTTGGGCGTGGCCAGAACCGGCACGTCCCCCGACCCCAGCGCCTGGGCGGTGTCGGCTTCGGTGACCCTCAACTCCACGCCCGACTCCTGGCCCGCAACGATTTCCATGCCCACCAGCCTAAAGGAGGCGCGCGCCCGCCCGGTAGCGTCGCGGCATGACCACGAGCGCCTTCGCCAGGCTGCTGGCGGCCGCACCCGCGGTGTGCGTCCTGACCGGCGCCGGGATCTCCACCGACTCCGGCATCCCCGACTACCGGGGCCCACAGGGGGTGTGGACGAAGGATCCCGACGCCGCCAAGTACGTCACCCTCGACACCTACCTCGCCGACCCGCAACTGCGCCGCGAGTCGTGGCTGCGCCGCCGCGACCACCCCGCCTGGGACGCCGAACCCAACGCCGCCCACGCCGCGCTGGTCGCCCTCGAAAAGCGCGGACAGCTCGCCGCGATCATCACCCAGAACATCGACGGCCTCCACCAGAAGGCCGGCAGCGACCCGGCCAAGGTCATCGAGATCCACGGGACGATCTTCGGTGTGGAGTGCATGACCTGCCGGCAGCGGACCACGATGCGCTCGGCCCTCGACCGCGTCGCCGGCGGCGAGGCCGACCCGGCCTGCCTGGAATGCGGCGGCATCCTCAAGTCGGCGACGATCTCCTTCGGGCAAAACCTCGACACCGAAGTCCTGCGCGCCTCGGTCGAGGCCGTCCGCGCCGCCGACCTGCTGGTCACCATCGGCACCTCCCTGACCGTCCACCCCGCCGCCGGGCTCGTCGACGTCGCCTTGAACGCCGGGTCGCGCGTCGTGATCTGCAACGCTGAACCCACCCCGTACGATGCGGTGGCGCACGCGGTGGTGCGCGATCCGATCGGCGAGGCGCTGCCCTCGGTGGTCGCGGAAACCGAAATCGACGAGCAGCCCTGAGGGTGGATGCGCATGACGGCCGACAGCGGTGAGACGACCGGGACGATGAGCATCGCCAAACGGCGCGCCATCGGCGTCACGGCGTGGATCGCGGCGTTCGTGGCCTACAGCTTCGCGCTGGGCCTGCCGACGACCGACCCCGTGCTGGCGTTTCTGTGGCTGTGGGCGCTGACCTACGCCTGGAACAGCCACTACCCGGCCCGGCGGCACCTGCGCTTCCTGCGCGACTGGCTGCCGATGATCCTGCTGCTGCAGGTCTACAACGTCTCCCGCGGTTTCGCCGACGACGGCTTCGTGCCCCACGCCGCCGAACTCATCGCCTTCGACGCCTGGATGTTCGGCGGGCACGTGCCCACCGTGTGGCTCCAGGAGCACCTCTACGACCCCGCCCACGTCCAGTGGTGGGACGTCGTGGTCAGCGTCGTCTACTTCTCGCACTTCGTGGCCGCCCTCATCGTGGCCGTCCTGCTGTGGCTGCGCGACCGCCCGCAGTGGGGCCGCTTCACCCGCCGCTGGTTCTTCCTGATGTTCTTCGGCCTGCTGACCTACTTCCTCTACCCGGCCGCGCCCCCCTGGTGGGCCGCCAAGTACGGGATGATCGAGCCCATCGCGCGCATCTCCACCCGCGGCTGGGACCTCGTCGGGCTCCACGGCGCCGGGAACATGCTCAACAAGGCCCAGATCGGGCTGTCCAACCCCGTCGCGGCGATGCCATCACTGCACACCGCCTTCGCCCTACTGGTCGTGGCGTTCTTCTTCCCGAAGGTCCGCAAGATGTGGATCCCGGTCCTGGTCGTCTACCCCCTGGCCATGACCTTCACCCTCGTCTACAGCGGCGAGCACTGGATCATCGACGTGCTGGTCGGGTGGGTGTACGTGGCGATCACGTTCGCGGTGGTTGGCGGGGCCGAGAAGTGGTGGGCCCGCCGCAAGCGACGCAAGGCCGAGGCCGCCGGGCCGGATCCCGAGGTCAGTCCTGAGCGGGAGGACGAGGAGTCCGTGAACGCCGGATCAGGTCCTTCGCCAGCGTCACCGCCTCGCTGACGTCGCGGTGGCGCGCCGCCGAGCGCACCGACATGCCCCCGGCGAGGTCGACGTGGACGGTGGCCAGGCGCAGCGCCCGCTGCCAGCGTCCCTGCGTCACGCGCACGCTCAGGATCCGCTCGTAGGGGATGAACGCCTCCGAGCCGGTCCAGCGGCCCGAGCGGACCGCGTAGACGTCCCCGGTCAGGCTCACGCCGAAAAACCGCCACCGCAGCGGCGCGCGCCAGCGCGCCCGGGACGGCAGGCCGCGGTACACGACGTCGTCGATGTCGACACCGGGGAGCACCTCGCCGGTGATCAGGCGGGCCTCGTCGCGGGTGCCGACCGGCAGGAGACTGCGGCCGGTGAAGGCCTCCGCACCGGCGCCGGTGGTCGAGTAGGCCGCCGAGGCGACGTGCGCGCGAACCCAGCCCGCCGGGCGCCACAGCAGCGGCGAGCGCACGGTGACGGCCGTGACGCGGCGCAGGGGGAGGGTCTGCTGGCGTTGTTCGATGAGGCCGTGGCGGATGCGCAGGCCGTCGGCGGTGACCTTGCCGGTGAAGCCGTAGTTGACGAAGGCCTCTTTGACGGGCTGGAAGATGATGCCGGCCACGGCGGTGATGACGCCGGCCAGGCCGAGCAGGGTCAGGTCGGGGTCGACGGCGAACAGCCAGATGGTGACGGCCACGGCGATGGGGAGGAACAGGATCTGGGGGGTGATCAGCTGGGCGACGAGCAGGCGTCTGGCCGGGACGGTGACCACGGCGGTCTCGGCGACGGGCGGCGCCTCGGCGTCGGGATCGGTGTCGGTGTCTTGGGGTTCGGGCCGGTCGTGGGTGCCCGAGGCGGCGAGCAGGTCGCGGCGCAGCTGGCGGGCGCGGGGGAGGGTCAGATACGACAGGGGTGCCTCGGTCTTGGATCCGCCGGCGACTTCGAGGCGCAGTTCGGCCAGGCCGAACAGGCGCGCCAGGAGGGGACGGACGACGTCGACGGCCTGGAGGCGCGCGACGGGGATGGTGCGGCGGCTGCGGGTCAGGATGCCGTCGGCGATGCGCAGTTCGTCGTCGGTGACCTCGTAGCCGGTGACGAACCAGCCGATCCACGACCACGCCAGGCCCAAGACGCCGAACGCGGCGACGATCATCGCTCCGCGCGACACGCCGAGCTGGGCGAAGCCCTGCCAGGAGATCGCGGCGATGACGAACCAGAAGCTGCGCACGCCTTTGATCAGGGGGGTGAGGGGGTGCAGGCGGTCCATGCCCGCGGCGGCGGGTTTCACAGGCCCTCCGTGCGGGCGCCGGACACGTCGGCGAGGCGGTCGCGCAGGGCGGTGGCCTCGTCGGGTGCCAGGCCGGGGACGGTGGCGTCGGTGGTGGCCGCGGCGGTGTGGAGTTTGACGGTGGTCAGGCCGAACACGCGGGAGGCGGGGTCGGCGGTCAAGTCGAGGTACTGGAGCCGTCCGTAGGGGACGATCGAGAGTCGGCGGGTCCAGATGCCGTGGCGGATCAGCAGGTGCTCGTCGGCCTCGGCGTAGGCCCACACGCGTACGGCGCGCACGATGGCGATGACGCGCGAGACGATCAGGACGGCGGCCAGGACGCCGGCCAGGAGCGCGAAGCGCGCCCCCCACCACCAGGCCGACAAGACCACCGCCAGGGCGGTGGCGGGTATCGCGCCGAGGGCGAGGTTGATCAGACGGACCCACACCAGGCGCGGGTCGACCGGGCGCCAGTCGACTTCGCCGTCCATGCCGTTCCAGATCGGGTGCTCCACACCGCGAGCCTAGTCATGGCCTTCAGGGCGTGAAGGCCTCGACCTCGAGAGGGAAGCCGCGGGCGCGCAGGAACTCGCCGAGGGTGTCGCGGTGGGTGTCGCAGGCGAGCCAGGTCTTCACCCGCGCGGCGTCGTGGATCTTCGGGTTGCGCCAGTTGAGGGCCCAGACCGCGACACGCCGGCAGCCGCGTGCCGAGCACACGGGGGCGGGTTCTTCGAGGGGGAGCATCACCGCAGAGCCTAGAACAGTCGCGGTGGGCGTGGAGACGTCGGGCGGCCACGGGGGAAGCCGCCCGACGTGAGGCTCATGTTACAGGTGTCACCTCAGGGGTTGTCCAGACCCGGGCGCGTAAAAGTTCGCCGCTCGCCGATGGTCGTTAGGATCGTCGGCGACGGGTGTTGGAGGTGCAGGTGGCTACCGAGGCCATGACGAACGACGAGGCGGGTCGAACGACCCCCGCGCAGGACGCGGCTTCCCTGGAGAGGGCGCTGTTCGAGGTCAAGAAGGTGATCGTCGGGCAGGACCGGATGATCGAGCGGATGTTCGTGTCGCTGCTGGCCAGGGGCCACTGCCTGCTGGAGGGTGTGCCCGGTGTGGCCAAGACCCTCGCGGTGGAGACCCTGGCGCGGGTGGTCGGCGGGACGTTCAGCCGGATCCAGTTCACCCCCGACCTGGTCCCCTCCGACGTGGTGGGCACCCGGATCTACCGGCAGTCGAGCGAGAAGTTCGACGTCGAGCTGGGGCCGGTGTTCGTGAACTTCCTGCTCGCCGACGAGATCAACCGGGCACCGGCGAAGGTGCAGTCGGCGCTGCTGGAGGTCATGGCCGAGGCGCACGTGTCGATCGGCGGTGACACCCACTCGGTGCCCGACCCGTTCTTGGTGATGGCCACGCAGAACCCG
Organism: Phytomonospora sp. NPDC050363; assembly: GCF_040655735.1. Lineage (NCBI taxonomy): Bacteria > Bacillati > Actinomycetota > Actinomycetes > Micromonosporales > Micromonosporaceae > Phytomonospora > Phytomonospora sp. NPDC050363. The sequence goes on along the minus strand of NZ_JBFAKK010000006.1, from coordinate 27,433 downwards.
ATCGAGCAGGAGGGCGTCTACCCGCTGCCCGAGGCGCAGCGCGACCGCTTCCTCCTCAAGATCATGGTCGGTTACCCCACCGACTCCGAGGAGCGCGAGATCGTCTACCGAATGGGCGTCAAGGCGCCCGAGCCGGAGCCGGTCTTCACCCCCGACGACGTCCGCCGGCTCCAGGGCAAGGCCGACGAGGTCTTCGTCCACAACGCGCTGGTCGACTACGCCGTGCGGCTGGTCATGGCCACCCGCAAACCCGCCGAGTACGGCCTGGCCTCCGCCGCGGGCCTCATCCAGTACGGCGCCAGCCCGCGCGCGTCGCTGGGCATCGTGCGCGCCACCAGGGCACTGGCGCTCCTGCGCGGCCGCGACTACGCGCTGCCCCAAGACCTCCAGGACATCGCGCCCGACATCCTGCGCCACCGGCTCGTGCTGTCCTACGACGCGCTCGCCGACGGCGTCCCGGCCGAGGAGATCGTCAGCATGGTCCTGGCGACCGTGCCGGCGCCGACCGTCGCGCCCCGCCAGGACGCCAACGCGCGGCCGGTGGCCGCCAAGGCGGCCACCGGCTGGGTCGGGCCGGGCGAACCCGCCGGACGGCCCTTGTGACCGGCGCGGGCGGTAGCGCCGCATGAGCCGCGCGGGACTGTCGGTGTTCGGCCGGATGCGCCGCGACGACTCCGGTGGGCATCCGGCCGCCGGGCCGGGCGGGCGCGACGAGTTCGTGCTGGCCAAACTGCAGCTGCTGATCACCAACAAACTCGACGGGCTCCTCCACGGCGACTACCTGGGCCTGCTGCCCGGCGCCGGCAGCGAACCCGGCGAGTCCCGCGAGTACCGGCCCGGCGACGACGTGCGCCGCATGGACTGGCCCGTGACCGCGCGGACCACCCACCCGCACGTGCGCACCACCATCGCCGACCGCGAACTCGAGACGTGGCTGGCCGTCGACATGTCGGCAAGCCTCGACTTCGGCACCGCGCGCTGCCTCAAACGCGACCTCGCCCTGGCGGCGGTGGCGGCCATGGCGCACCTGACCGTGCGCGGCGGCAACCGCATCGGCGCGGTCGTGGGCACCGGCGGCACGCCCCGGCGCATCCCGGCCATGCCGGGACGCAAAGGCGCCCAGGTCCTGCTCAAGAAGGTCCACGACACCCCGCGCGCCGGCGCCGGCGGCCGCACCGACCTCGCCGCGCTCGTCGACACCCTCAACAGGCCCCCGCGCAGGCGGGGCCTGGCCGTGGTCGTGTCGGACTTCCTGGCCGCCGACGGCTGGCAGAAGCCGCTGCGCAAGCTCGGCGTGCGCCACGACCTGCTGGCCATCGAGATCGTCGACCCGCGCGAACTCGAACTCCCCGACGTCGGCGTCCTCGAACTCGTCGATCCCGAGACCGGCGCCGTGCACGAAATCCAGACCGCTGACGCGCGCCTGCGCGAACGCTACAAACAGGCCGCCGCCGCGCAGCGCGCCACCATCGCCGCGGCCCTGCGCCGAGCCGGTGCGGGCCACCTGCGCCTGCGCACCGACTCCGACTGGCTGCTCGACATCGTGCGCTTCGTGGCCGCCCGCCGCCACGCACGCACCGGAGGGACCACCCGATGATCCGTCTGCTTCAACCCATCTGGCTGCTGGCACTGCTTCCCGTGCTGGCGCTGGCGGGCGCCTACATCTGGGCCCAGCGCAGACGCCGCGTCACCGCCGTGCGCTTCTCCAACCTCGAACTCCTGCGCGACATCGCCCCCAAGGGCCTCGGCTGGCGCCGCCACGCCGCCGCCGGGGTGCTCCTGGCGGCCCTGGCCGTCCTGGCCGTGGGCATGACCAGGCCCTCGGTCGACATCCAGGAACCCAACGAGCGCGCCACGGTCGTCTTGGCCATGGACGTCTCACTGTCGATGATGGCCGACGACGTCGCCCCCACCAGGATGGAGGCCGCCAAGGAGGCGGCCAAGAAGTTCGTCACCGGACTGCCCCAGAACTTCAACGTCGGCCTGGTCTCCTTCGCCAAGACCGCCAACGTCGTGGTCTCCCCGACCAAGGACCGCGCCCAGATGTCGACGGCCATCGACGGACTCGAAATGGCCGCCGCCACCGCCACCGGCGAGGCCGTCTTCGCCGCGCTCCAGGCCATCCAGTCGGTCCCGCCCGAAGGCGCCCAGGGCCTGGCACCGGCCAGGATCGTGCTGCTGTCCGACGGCTACCGCACCGCCGGCCGCTTCGTCGAAGAGGCCTCCGCGGCGGCCCTGGCCGCCAACGTGCCGGTCTCCACGATCGCCTTCGGCACCGACGACGGCGTCGTGGAGATCGAGGGCCAGACCACCAAGGTCCCCGTCGACCGCAAGGCGCTCGCCCAGCTCGCCGAGGACACCGAGGGCCGCTACTACGAGGCCGTCTCCGGCGACGAGCTCAGCGAGGTCTACGCCGACATGGGCTCCTCGATCGGCTACCGGACGGTGGCCCGAGAGATCGCGCAGTGGTTCATCGGGATAGGCCTGGTCGCCGCCATCGCCGCGGCCGCGATGAGTCTACTGTGGACTTCTCGCATTCCGTGACGTGTCCGTACGGGTGGGGGCGGCGGCTGATCGGCCCCCATCGCGTACGATCATCGCCGACCGTCTGAGGCCACAACACCGAGGAGAATCCGCCGTGCCTAGAACCGTCCTCGTCACCGGCGGAAACCGCGGCATCGGACTGGCCATCGCCCAGGCGTTCGCCAAGCAGGGCGACACCGTGGCCGTGACGCATCGGGGCAGCGGGGCACCCGACGGCCTCTTCGGCGTCGAATGCGACATCACCGACGGCGCGGCCGTCGACGCCGCGTTCACCAGCGTGGAGAAGGAGCTCGGCCCCGTCGAGGTCCTGATCGCCAACGCCGGGATCACTGACGACACCCTGCTGCTGCGCATGAGCGAGGACCAGTTCACCAGCGTCGTCGACACCAACCTCACCGGCGCCTGGCGCTGCGCGAAGCGGGCCTCGTCGAAGATGCTGCGCGCCAAGTGGGGCCGGATGATCTTCATCTCTTCGGTCTCGGGCCTCTACGGCAACGCAGGTCAGACCAACTACGCCGCCAGCAAGGCCGGACTGGTCGGCATGGCCCGCTCGATCACCCGTGAACTGGGCAGCCGCAACATCACCGCCAACGTCGTCGCTCCCGGCTTCGTCGAGACCGACATGACCGCGGCACTGCCCGAAGCCCAGCGCGACGGGTTCCTCAAAGCCATTCCCGCCGCTCGTTTCGGGCGCACCGACGAGATCGCCTCGGCGGTGTGCTGGCTCGCCGGCGACGCCGCCGGTTACGTCTCCGGCGCGGTTATTCCTGTCGACGGTGGCCTCGGGATGGGCCACTAGCCGCGCACCCCCATACTGACTGCGTAGGCGGCAGGTGGGCGAAGACCCCCTTGCTTCGCCGAAAAACGACCGTACGAAGGGAACACACGTGACCGGGATGCTTGAAGGTAAGCGTCTGCTTGTGACCGGCCTGATCACAGAGCAATCGCTGGCATTCGGGGTGGCCAAGCTCGCCCAGCAACACGGTGCCCAGGTGATCCTCACCGGGTTCGGCCGGATGTCCCTCGTCGAGCGGATCGCCAAACGGCTGCCCGCGCCCGCCCCCGTGCTCGAACTCGACGTGACCGACGCCGAGCAACTCGACTCCCTCGCCGAGCGGGTCAAAGAGCACACCGACGGCCTCGACGGGGTCCTGCACTCCATCGCCTACGCGCCGCCCAGCGCCCTCGGCGGCGGGTTCCTCACCGCCCCGTGGGAGGACGTCGCCACCGCCCTGCACGTCTCGGCGTTCTCGTTCAAGTCCCTGGCCATGGCCACCCTGCCGCTGCTGAGTCAGGGCGCGGGCATCGTCGGCCTGGACTTCGACGCCTCCAAGGCGTGGCCGGTCTACGACTGGATGGGCGTGTCGAAGGCGACCCTGGAGTCCACCTGCCGCTACCTCGCGCGCGACTTCGGTCCCAAGGGGATCCGGGTCAACCTCGTGGCGGCGGGACCGGTGCGCACCCTGGCAGCCAAGTCCATTCCGGGTTTCGAGGCCTTCGAGGAGGCCTGGACGGGCCGCGCCCCTCTCGGCTGGAACCTCACCGACTCCGAACCGGTCGCCAAGGCCTGCCTCGCCCTGCTCTCCGACTGGTTCCCGGCCACCACCGGCGAGATCGTCCACGTGGATGGCGGGTTTCACGCGGTTGGGGTCTGATGACCTACGACGCTTTGCTCCTGGTCTCCTTCGGGGGACCCGAGGGGCCCGACGACGTACTCCCGTTCCTGCGTAACGTCACGCGGGGACGGGGTGTCCCCGACGACCGCCTCACCGAGGTCGCCGAACACTACTACCACTTCGGCGGCGTCTCGCCGATCAACGCCCAGTGCCGGGCGCTGATCGCGGCGCTGCGCGGAGAACTGTCCGTCCACAACCTGCACCTGCCGGTCTACTGGGGCAACCGCAACTGGCCGCCGATGCTGGTCGAGGCGCTCCAGCGCATGCGCGCCGACGGGATCAAGCGGGCACTGGCCTTCGTGACCAGCGCCTACGGGTCCTACTCGTCGTGCCGGCAGTACCTCGACGACATCGCCGCGGCCCGCGCCGCGGTGGGCGTCGACGCGCCCATCGTCGACAAGATCCGCCACTACTTCGACCACCCGGGCTTCATCGCGCCCTTCGTGGACGGCGTCAAGGCGGCCCTGCCGCGCATGCCGGCCAACACGCGCCTGGTGTTCACCTCCCACTCGATCCCCACGTCGATGAACGAGGTGTCGGGACCCGCCGGGGCCCGCTACACCGAGCAGCACGCCGAGGTCGCCCGGATCGTGGCCGAGGCCGCCGCGCCCGGCCTCGACTACGACCTGGTGTGGCAGTCGCGGTCGGGCACACCGGAGTCCTCGTGGCTCGAACCGGATGTCAACGACCACCTCGCCAAACTCGCCGACGGCGGAACCGAGGGCGTGATCGTGGTGCCCATCGGCTTCACCTCCGACCACCTGGAAGTGATCTGGGACCTCGACAACGAGGCCGCCAAGACCGCCGAGCAGCACGGCATGGCCTTCACCCGGGTGCCGACGCCCGGCACGCACCCGGCTTTCGTGTCGATGGTGCGCGAACTGATCGCCGAGCGCACCCAGGGAGCCCCCGCACAGCACCTCGGCAAGATCGCGACCTTCGACAACACCCCCGACGGCTGCTGCCCCGCGCGGCGGCCGCCACTGCCCTCACGATGACGACGCGGCCCGGGTCGCACACCGACCCGGGCCGATCATCTTTTCGGCGGTATACCCCTAAACGGTGAACTCGCGCAGGTCGCGAACGAACGTCAAGGCGGGCCGGCCCCGAAACTCGGTCACACCGTCGCGCTGGAAACCGTTGCGTTCGAGGACCGCCCGCGAAGCGGTGTTGGTCAGCGTCGTCCCGGCCCGCAGCGACGTCAGGCCGTAGTCGCGCGCCGCCCGCCCGAACAACTCGGCGACCGCGGCGGTGGCCAGGCCGCGCCCGGTGGCCTTCTCGGCGAGCCGGAAACCCAACTCGGCCTGACCGTCGGCGACGTCGACGAGATTGAAGCGGCCGAGGATCGAGCCGTCGTCGTCGACCAGGACGTGGAAGAAGCACACGCCCTCGGCCTGCTCGGCCAGCAGCGCGGCGAGCCGCTCGTCGAACTCGGCGAAGTAGGCGTCACCCCGGTCCGGGATCGTCGCGGCGAAGAAGTCGCGGTTGTCGAGTTCGAAGGCCAGCAGCGCGGAGACGTGGCCGGCGTCGAGGAGCTGGAGTTCGGGCATGACCAGAACCTAACCGACGTGTCGAGCGGATTTCGGCCGCTCGGCTGAGCCGGTCGGCGCCTCAGCCGAGGGTGGAGTTGCAGGCCGCGGTGAGCGCCTGACGGCAGGCTGCGCCCAAAGGGCGCAGGGCGGCGTCGCGGGCTCCGGCCTCGTGAACGTTGACCGCACCGCCGGGGGCGTCGCCGTCGGCGATGGCCAGGACGCGTTCGAGGACGCCGGCGCGCGCGTAGAGGCGGCGGGCCCGCTGGTCGTATCCGGGCGGCAGGTCCATGCCGTGCTCGCTGCGGCGCAGCTGGGTCAGGGCGACGCCGAGTTCGGGGCGCCAGCGCGCGACGTCGAGGGCCACGAGCTGCCCGGTGGCGGTGTGCAGCGCTTCGGCGAGTTCGGCCTCGGCCTCACCGGGTGAGACCGGTGGGACGGGTTTGACCGGTCCGCACTCGTAGACGCGCCAGGTGACCGACTGCCACTGGTCGCCCGAGCCGGAGACGTGAGTGGTGATCTCGGGGACGAGGCCGACGGTTCCGGCGATGACGGCCTCGCCGGTGCCCAGCGCGGCGGCGGTGAAGGGGCCTTTGACGGGCAGGCCGCGGGGGTCGCCGGGCGCGGGGAGGATCAGGCGGATGTCGTCGGGGTGGATGCGGGAGAACAGGGCGGGAGCCTCGGCGAGGGAGACCGGGTGCCAGCTGTCGGGCAGGTCGGCCACCACGTGTTCGATGTCGTCACCCCCGTCGATCTCTTCGACGACGGCGTCGACGACCGCGTCGTAGGGGACGAGTCCGGTGCGCCAGGAGCGCAGCCACGGCACCAATCGCGCCGACGGGCGGATCGTCAATCCAGAGTGGGGGGACGCTACCGGCATCTGCCCAACTTAACCTCTCGGGCGCCCGAGGGTGGTGTGAGGAGATCGCCGATGGCGGGCCAGGTGGGCGAGACGAGCGCGAACATGCCAGGATTTACGGATGGCCCCCTTCATCTGGCTGATCATCGCGGTCCTGCTGGCCGTCGCCGAGATGTTCGCGCTCTCCTTCGTGCTGATCATGCTCGCCGCCGGTGCGCTGGCGGCCGCCGGCGCCGCGGCGCTGGGCGCCGACCCGTTCGTCCAGGTCGGGGTCTTCTCGGTGGTGTCGGCGTTCGCTCTCTTCGTGGTCCGTCCATTCGCCAAGAGGATGATGAACGACCGGACCGGTCCCGACGCCGATATCGGACTGGCCGCATTGGAAGGTTCGCCGGCGCTGGTGCTGGAGACCGTCGACGACCAGCACGGTCTGGTCAAGATCGGCGGGGAAGAATGGACCGCGCGGGTCTATGAGGACGGGCAGATCCTCGAAGCCGGTGAGCGCGTCCACGTCGTGGAGATCAGAGGTGCAACCGCAATGGTATGGAGGCAACAGTGAGTGACGCCGGCCAGATAGTCGTCTGGCTCTTCCTCGCCGTGATCGGCCTGTTCGTGGTCGTGACGCTGGCGAAGTCGATCCGGATCGTGCCGCAGCAGCAGGCCTATGTGATCGAGCGGCTCGGCCGCTACAAGAAGACCCTCGGGGCGGGCCTGAACTTCCTGGTGCCCTTCGTCGACGCGGTGCGGGCGAAGGTGGATCTGCGCGAGCGGGTCGTCAGCTTCCCTCCGCAGCCGGTGATCACCTCCGACAACCTGGTCGTATCCATCGACACGGTCTTGTACTACCAGGTCACCAACCCGACCGACGCGACCTACTCGATCGAGAACTACCTTCAGGGCGTCGAGCAGCTGACGGTGACGACGCTGCGCAACGTGGTCGGCTCGCTCGACCTGGAGAAGGCCCTGACCAGCCGCGACGACATCAACCGCGTGCTGCGCGGTGTCCTCGACGAGGCGACCGGCAAGTGGGGCCTGAAGGTCACGCGGGTCGAGATCAAGGCGATCGAGCCGCCGCCGAGCATCCGCGACTCCATGGAGAAGCAGATGCGCGCCGAGCGGGACCGCCGTGCGGCGATCTTGAACGCCGAGGGCGTCAAGCAGTCGCAGATCCTGTCGGCCGAAGGCGAGCAGCAGGCGGCGGTCCTGCGCGCGCAGGGTGAGCGCCAGGCGCGTGTCCTGCAGGCCGACGGTCAGGCCAAGGCCATCAAGCAGGTCTTCGAGGCGATCCACGCCGCCAAGCCCGACGAGAAGCTGCTGGCCTACCAGTACCTGCAGACACTTCCGCAGATCGCCAACAGCCCGTCGAACAAGATCTGGATCATCCCGGCCGAGCTGACCCGGGCACTGGAGTCGTTCTCCGGCGCGCTGGGCAACTTCGGTGGAGCCGGCGGTGGTGAGGACAAGCCCGCCGAGTCCGACGAGACGGCCGACAACGACAGCGGCGACAGCGAGCGCGCCATCGAGGCCTCGGCGGTGCCGATGGCCTCGACGGGTCTGCTCAAGCCGCCGGCCACGGCCGACCCGGTCCACCCGGCCCCGGCCCCGGCTGCGGCCGCCGAAGAAGGCGAACGGAAATAGTCACTCCGCTCATCGCCGAGCCGGTCACCGTCTCCACGGATGACCGGCTCGGCGACTACCAGGCACTCACCGACGTCGCGCTGCGCACCAGGTTCGAGCAGCCCCACGGGCTGTTCATCGCCGAAGGGGAGCTGGTGATCCGGCGGGCGCTGCGCGCGGGATACCGGATGCGCTCGCTGCTCGTCGACACCAAACGCGTCGGGCAGGTCGCCGACCTCGCCGCGCATCCGGGCGCCGAGGGCGCGCCGGTCTACGCGGCGAGCCAGGAGGTGCTGGAGTCCGTCACCGGGTTCCACGTGCACCGGGGCGTGCTCGCCTCGTTCCATCGCAAACCGGCGCGGGGTGCCGCCGAGGTGCTGGCGGGGGCGCGGCGGGTGATCATCTGCGAGGACTTGAACAACCACACCAACATCGGGGCGCTGTTTCGGGGCGCGGCGGGGCTGGGGATGGACGCGGTGCTGCTGTCGCCGACGTGCGCCGATCCGCTGTACCGGCGGGCGGTGCGGGTGAGCATGGGCGAGGTGTTCGCGGTGCCTTACGCGACGCTGGGGCCGTGGCCGCAGGCTCTCGACGAGGTGCGCGCGGCGGGGTTCACGGTGCTGGCGCTGACTCCGGCCGAGGACGCGCTGCCGATGCAGCGGCTGACGGCGGCGCAGCGTGACCGGGCGGCGCTGCTGTTCGGCGCGGAGGGTCCGGGCCTGACGGGTGCGGCGATGGGCGCGTCGGACGTGCGGGTGCGGATCCCGATGCGCGGGGGAGTGGACTCCCTCAACGTCGCCGCGGCCGCGGCGGTGGCCTGCTGGGAGCTGACCCGCGACGACCCGGTGTGATCAGGCGCCGGTGAAGGCCTTGTGGGCCGCTTCGGGGTCGGCGAGGTAGGGCAGCGCGGCCAGCCAGGCCGCCCCGGCGGCGCCGTCGCGGGCGGTGTGGATCGTGGCGGTGGGGAACAGTTCGGCAAGGCGGGCGCGGACGCTCGCGCCGACGGGTGTCCCCGCGGTGAGCAGGCTCCCGCCGAGGACGATGGGCGTGTCGGCGCTGTCGTCGCGGATCGAGGCGATCGTCGCCGACAGCAGGCGCGCGGCCTCGTCGAGGATCGCGGTGGCCTGCGGGTCGCCGGCCCCCGCGGCGGCGGTGACCAGCGGGGCGTAGGCGGCCAGTTCGAGGGGCGGGCGGCGGGCGAGGACGTCGACGAGTTCGCGGATGGCGGGGCGGCGCGGGTGCGGCCACGCCTCGGCGATGACGGCCTCGGCGAGCGGGCCGGTGGGCAGGAACCCGTCGACGGCTTTCAGCGCGGTGCGGGCGGCTTGGCGGCCGAGCCAGAATCCGGAGCCCTCGTCGCCGAGGAGCCAGCCGTAGCCGTCGGCGCGGCGGGTGAGGCGGCGTTGTTCGACGGCGGCGGCGATGGCGCCGGTCCCGCCGATGGCGACGGTGCCGTCGGGGGTAGGTGTGGCCGCGGCGAACGCGACGGTGAGGTCGATGTCGACGGCGAACGGCGCGTCGAGTCCCAGGGCGGTCCACAAGTGATCGAGGCGTGCGCGGTTGCCGGGCTCCTCGTAGGGCTGGCCGCCGGCCAGGCCGAGGTGACCGGCGCGGACCCTTGCCGGGTCGGTGTCGCCGAGGGCTTCGCGGGCGGCCGCGCCGATCGCGGCGATGGACGCCTCGACGCCGTGGGAGGTGGGGTTACCGCCGCCCGCCCGGCCGGTTCCGGCGGGGGTTCCGTCCATTGTGGCCAGCAGGGCGCGGGTGGAGGTGCCGCCGATGTCGAAGCCGAGCACGAGGTCCTTGCGCATCGGGCGATCGTACGCGCGGAGGATGCCCCGGACTGTTCGGCGGGTGTCGACGAGGAGGCCGTGTGTGTACGTTGGGCCGCTGTCAGGGTAATTTACCCTCCCAGTCTTGAAAATTTGTCACACGGTGACGCCCGAAGGAGACCGTCGGTGCCCCCGAAACCGTCGTCAGGCAGTACCCGTCGTCAGATCCTCCGCCGCGGCGCGGCCGCGGCCGTGGCCGCCGGACCGGCCGCGGGCCTGCTCGCCGGCTGTTCGCCCGCCGAAGAGGAGGCCTCGGCGCCGCTGCCGCTGAGCAACACCGGCGGCCCGTCGAACCCCTTCAACGTCGACGGCGAGCGCGCCCTCGACGTGGTGATCTTCAACGGCGGCTACAGCGACCGCTACGCGGCCGAAGGCCATGAGGTCATCTATCACAACCGATACCCCGAGGCGCCGATCCAGCACATCGCGGTCACCCAGATCAGCGAGCAGCTCAACCCGCTGCTGGTCGCCGGCCGCCCGCCCGACGTCGTCAACAACTCCGGTGCCCACCAGGTCCCCGCCGACGAGCTGTTCCGCGACGGGCACCTGACCGACCTGACGCTGCTGCTCGACGCGCCGTCCTTCGACGATCCCGACGTCAAGGTCCGCGACACGCTGCGCCCGGGGATCATCCCCGACGGCTCGCTCGGCCTGAAAGGCCAAGAGCGCATGCACCTGCTCTACTACGGCTACACCGCCTTCGGTCTTTGGTACAACAAGACCCTCTTCGACGACCGCGGCTGGGAGGTGCCGGCGAGCTGGCCGGAGTTCACCGACCTGTGCGGCCGTATCCGCGGCCAGGGCATCTCACCGCTGATCTTCCAGGGCCAGTACCCGTACTACCTGCTCGAACCGTTCATGACCCTGGCGGTGCGCCACGGCGGCATCGGCGTCGCCCGCGCCATCGACGAGCTCGAACCCGGCTCCTGGGACAATGACTCCGTGCGGATGGCGGCCCAGGCCCTCTACGATCTCGGCGAGTCCGGCTACGTCCACAACAAGGCCGTCTCGGCCTCCCACACCGAGGCCCAGGACCTGTGGAACGCCGACGAGGCCGCCTTCATCCCTTGCGGCACGTGGCTGGAGAACGAGCAGCGCGACAAGACCCCGCCCGACTTCGAGATGCAGATCATGGCCATGCCCCCGCTGGAGGGCAGTGTCTCCCCGGGAACGGTCTGCGCCAGCGGTACCGAGGCCTTCATCGTCCCGGCGCTGGCCCGCAACCGCGCCGGGGGCCTTGAATATCTGCGCATGATGCTGTCGAAAGAGGGCGCCAAGCAGTTCACCAGCCGGGTGTCGTCGCTGACGTGCGTCGCCGGCGCCGAGGAGGGCCTCGACGCCCCTGGCGTGCGCTCCACCAACGAGCTGCTCAAGACGGCCGGTAAGGACGTCTACGCGTTCTACTTCGACAAGCGCTACCGGGCTTTCGCCGACAAGACCGTCGGCCCCGCCATTCGCGAGCTGCTGTCGAACGCCCGGCGGCCCGACGACTTCGTCCGCGACATGCAGAAGGCCACCGACGCCCTCCGCAAGAGCGGCGCCAAGCAGAGCATCGCCTAGGGCGACGGCCCTCGCCGGGTCGGCGGGGGCCGTTTTTGTGCCCGGAGGCCCCAGAGCCCCCGGACCCGTGGGTAACAACAGTGCCGACGGGGGAATCCCCGGCCGGTGCCGGTCGCGCGCGCACGGCCGCCGTGGCCGCCGCGCGGGGCCACCTCGGCTTCGCGGCGAGGTCGTCGGGGATCAGGCTGGCCGCGGTCACGCCGATGCCGGCCGTCGAGGGCCCTCAGACCATGAGCGTCCCGCCGCCCCCGACGCTTTGGTAACTCCTATTTTCGCCGAGGACAGTGCCGCGTAAGCCATCCCCTACTTCCCGCTGCCGTGGTCGGCGCCCCTTCGGGCTCGGTAATCGTTTCGCCCACGGACGGGCCCTGCAGGTCAGCTCATCGTGACGAGATCTTTAACGCACTGTTACGAAAAGTCTCGGCTCTGAAAAGATTTGCCGCCCGCTATTGACGATCGGCTCCAGAAGGTAAAAGTTCTTCTCAAGCCACGACGCGCTCAACGTCACCGGCGCGGCGCAAAGGAGCGTTGGGAATGACCGAGCACGACACCGAAGCGGGTCCGGCCGCCACGGCCGAAGACTCCGCCGGCGGAGTGCTGGTCCGTATCCGCACCGCTCAGCACGAGCTCACCGGGGCCTTGCGCAAAGTCGCCGAACAGGTGCTCGCCGACCCCGCCGGCGCGGCCCGCAGCACCATCGTCGAGCTGGCCGAACGCTCCGGAACCTCACCGGCGACGATCACCCGTTTCTGCCGCGCGCTCGGCTTCGACGGCTACGCCGCGCTGCGGGTGGCCATCGCCACGGCCAGTGGCCGCGCGGCCGCCTCGAATGGCTGGACGGTCGACATCGGCCGCGAGATCTCGCCGCAGGACCCGCTCGATCTCGTCTTGGGAAACATTCTCGCCGCCGGCGTGGCCAGCCTCCAGGACACCGCCGCGCTGATCGACATCGCCGCGGTGGCCAGTGCCGCCGACGCCATCAGTCACGCCGGCCGCGTCGACGTCTACGGCATCGGCGGCAGCGCCCTGGTCGGCGCCGAACTGCAGTCGGGGCTGCACCGCATCGGCATCCCGATCTGGGCCTGGCGCGAAGTCCACGACGGGCTGACCAGCGCGGCCCTGCTCGGCGACGGCGACGTGGCCATCGCGGTGTCGCACTCGGGCTCGACGGTCGAGACGATCGAGATGCTGGCCGAGGCCTCCAGTCACGGCGCGCTGACCATCGCGGTGACCAGCTACCTCGCCGCGCCGATCACCGACGTCGCCGACATCGTGCTGACCACCTGCACCCAGGCGCGCAGCTTCCGCGCCGACGTGCTGGCCGCCCGCCACTCCCAGCTGCTGGTCCTCGACCTGCTCTACGTGGCCGTCGCCCAGCGCACCTTCCGGCGCACCAACACGTTCTTCGCCTCCACCTCACGGGCGGTCGCGGCGCACCGCACCGACCGGGCGCTGGGCGCCGATCCGCCGGCGCAGGAGATCACGGCCCCCGCGCCGAACAACTCTTAGGTATCTGTACCGTTTAGCGACCCGCGCCACATCCCGAAGAGAAGAGGAGCCCGGCCCATGAGCGTCGACGCCAACGCCTACGTCGAGGCACTCAACAAGGTGCTGGCCACCGTCACCGCAACCCAGGGCGACAACGTCGCCCGGGCCGCCGACCTGATCGCGGCCTCGCTGAGCGCCGACGGTGTCCTGCAGGTCTTCGGGACCGGCCACTCCGAGGCCCTGGCGATGGAACTGGCCGGCCGCGCCGGCGGGTTCGTCCCCACCAACCGCGTCGCCCTGCGCGACCTGGTCCTCCTCGGCGGCCACGACGCCGCCATCCTCGACGGGGGCCTCCTCGAACGCGACCCGGCCTACGCCCGCGAGCTCTACAGCCTCGCCGGCGCCGCCGAGGGCGACGTGTTCGTCGTCGCCTCGCAGTCGGGGATCAACGGCTCCATCGTCGAGTTCGCGCTCACCGTGAAAGAGCACGGCCACCCGCTGATCGCGATCACGTCCACCGACCACAGTGCCCGGGTTCCACCGCGGCACCCCTCGGGCAAGCGGCTGCTCGACATCGCCGACGTAGTGCTCGACAACTGCGCTCCGTACGGCGACGCGCTACTGCCCATGCCCACCGGCGGCGCGGTCTGCGCCGCCTCCTCCATCAGCGCGGCGCTGCTCGCGCAGATGGTCGTCGCCGAGGTCGTGCGGCGACAGCTCGACGGCGGTGAGGTGCCACCCGTGTACCTCTCCGCGAACGTTCCCGAAGGGGACGCCCACAACAACACCCTCGAGTCGCGGTACGCCGGACGCATCCGGCGCACCGCGTGACCCGAACCCAGGAGAGACAACACCATGGCATCTGACACCACCCCCAACGAGGCCGGCGACCTCACCCGTCGTTCCGTCCTCAAGACCTCCGCGGCGCTCGGCCTGCTGGCCGTCCCGGCCGTGGGTCTGCTCAGCGCGTGCGCGTCCGGCGGCAGCGAGGACAAGGAAGGCGTCGGCGTCGACACCGCCGACGCGGTCAACCCCTTCAAGGTCGACGGCAAGAAGCCCCTCGAGGTCGTGATCTTCAAGGGCGGCTACGACGACAAGTACGCCATCGCCCAGGAGGCGATCTACAAGGAGAAGTTCCCCGAGTCGGTCATCACCCACCACGGCATCGAGGACATCCGGGCCGAGATGGGTCCGCGCTTCAACTCGAAGAACCCGCCCGACGTCATCGACAACTCCGGCGCGCAGCAGATCAACCACGCCGACCTGGCCAACAACGGGCAGTACGCCGACCTGACGCCGCTGCTGGACGCCCCGACCATCGACGACGCCAACGTCAAGGTGCGCGACACCCTGCTGGGCGGCGTGGTCGAGCTGGGTACCTACAACGGCAAGTTCCACGTGCTCAACTACGGGTTCACGCTGTACGCGATCTGGTACTCCGGCGGCCTGTTCGCCGAGAAGGGCTGGACCGCTCCGACCACGTGGGCCGAAATGCTGACCCTCTGTGAGGAGATCAAGAAGGCCGGCATCGCGCCGTGGACCTACACCGGTGTCCACCCGTACTACCTGTTCGACATGATGGTGACCCTCGCCGCCCGTCATGGTGGCAACGACGTCATCAAGAACATCGACAACCTTGAGCCCGACGCGTGGCGTCACGCGTCGATCAAGCTGGCGCTGGAGGCCATGGCCGACCTCAAGGCCAAGGGCTACATCCTCGAAGGCTCCGACGGCCTCGACCACCGCGCCTCCCAGGCCCGCTGGGCCAAGAAGGACGCGGCGTTCATCCCGGTCGGCAGCTGGCTGGAGAACGAGGAGAAGGAACTCCTCGCCGCCGACCCCAACTTCGAGATGAAGTGCCTGATCATGCCGCCGCTGGACGGCAGCACCAACCCCAACGCGGTCTGGGCCGCTCCGGGTGAGGGCTTCGCGGTGCCGCAGGACGCCAAGAACCGTGAAGGCGGCCTGGAGTACCTGCGCATCATGCTGTCGGCCAAGGGCCGTGAGGCGTTCTCGAAGAACACGAGCTCCCTGACGGTGGTGGCCGGCAAGACCGAGGGCATGCCCGACAGCCCCGGTGTCCGCGCGGCCAACGAGGCGCTCAAGACCACGGCCACCTCGGCCTTCCCGTTCAAGATCGACGAGTGGTACCCCGACTTCGGCAAGGGCATCCTGCGTCCGAAGCTGGGTGAGGTCATGGCGGGACGTCTGACCCCCGACGAGTTCATCGACACCATCCAGAAGGCCGCCGACGACGTCAAGAGCGACTCGGCGATCCTCAAGCAGAAGCGCTAGACGGGGCGGGAGGCACCACGACCATGAAACGCCGCAAGAACTTGTTCGTGGCATCGTTCCTGGTGCTGCCGGTGACGCTGTACCTCGTACTGGTGCTGTCACCATTCGCGCAGGCGTTCTGGTTCTCCATGACGAACTGGAACGGCACGAATCCGAACTACGAGTTCGTCGGTCTGGAGAACTTCCAGAAGCTGTTCACCAGCGAGCTCTACTCGGTGTATCTGATCCCTGCGCTCAAGCACAACGCGGTGATGCTGATCGTGGTGCCCCTGGTCGTGATCGCCCTGGCTTTGTTCTTCGCGTTCATGCTGAACGTCGGAGGGCGAAGCCGGGGCGGTCAGATGCGCGGCGTCGGCGGCGCCGGCTTCTACAAGATCATCTATTTCTTCCCGCAGGTGCTCTCGGTCGTCATGATCGGTGTGCTGTGGCAGGCGGTGTACCGCTCGGACGAGTACGGTCTGCTCAACTCGGTCCTGGCGCTGTTCGGGGTGCCGTTGAAGTCGAGTGGCTGGCTGTCCGATCCGAGCCTGGTGCTGATCATGGTCATGCTGGTCATGATCTGGAGTTCGGTCGGGTTCTACCTGGTCTACTTCTCCTCGGCGATGGCCTCGATTCCCGCCGAGATCTACGAGGCGGCCGCGCTCGACGGTTCGACACGGGTGCAGACCTTCTTCAAGATCACCGTGCCGCTGCTGTTCGACTCCATCCGCACCGCCTGGATCTACCTGGGCATCGTGGCTCTCGACGGGTTCGCGCTGGTGTTCATCATGACGCCCCAGCAGGGCGGCCCCGACCACGGCAGTGAAGTCCTCGGCGGGGTCATGTACAACTTCTTCGCCAACGGCAAGGCCGCCATGGCCTGCGCCGTGGGCGTGATCCTGTTCTTCTTCACCTTGTCTTTGATGGCCCTGTCGATGCGGCTGACCCGCCGCGACCGCGTGGAATTCTGAGAGGAGCCACTGCAATGGCGACCACTACCAGCCAGACGGCTCCGGCCCCGGTCGAGAACAACCCCCCGACCGGGGGTAAGCAGAAGAAGACCGGCGGCGTCCTCAACGTCTTCTCCCACGGTTTCCTGTTCTTGTGGGCGGTGATGATCATCCTTCCCCTCATCTGGATGGTCGTCACCTCGCTGAAGAACAACACCGAGATCTTCACCGACCCGCTGGGTCTGCCCGACGTGTGGCAGTTCGAGAACTACATCCGGGCGTGGGAGAAGGCCGGCATCGGCCAGTTCTTCATCAACACCATCATCGTCGTCGGCGGCGGGGTGTTCTTCACCATGACGCTGGGCTCGATGGCGGCCTACGTCCTGGCCCGCTACGAGTTCAGGGGCAACCGGTTCTTCTTCTACATGTTCGTCTCGGGCATGATGTTCCCGGTGTTCCTGGCACTGGTGCCGCTGTACTACATAGTCGACGGCATGGGCCTGCTCGGGACCTTCCACGGCCTCATATTGGTCTACACCGCCTATTCACTGCCGTTCACGGTGTTCTTCCTGACGTCGTTCTTCAGGACGCTTCCCACCGGTGTCGCCGAGGCGGCGATGATCGACGGGGCCGGGCACTACCGCCTGTTCTTCCAGGTGATGCTGCCGATGGCCAAGCCGGGCATCATCTCCATCGCGATCTTCAACGTGATCGGCCAGTGGAACCAGTTCCTCATGCCCCTGGTGCTCATGCCCGGGGAGAGCAACTCGGTGATCACCCAGGGCATCGCCAACATCGCCGTCCAGGAGCGTTACAACCCCGACTTCTCGGCGTTGATGGCCTCGATGGTGATCTCGATGGTGCCGGTGCTCATCGCCTACATCATCTTCCAGCGGCAGATCCAGGCCGGCATGACCGCCGGTGCGCTGAAGTAGCCGGACTCCGCGCGGGCGGCGCCGGGACGGTCACTGTGGATGACCGTCCCGGCGCCGTTTCGTCGTCTTCTACAAGGCGACGGTGGTGTACTCCGACTCGCAGGGCGGGCCGGCGGTGTAGGACAGTTCGCGGGCGTCGACGTCGATGACGACCGACAGGGCGGTGTGGATCCGCTGGTGCGGCTCCTGCGCGGCGATGGGGTGGCGGCACAGGGCGTTGGCGCCGTTCTCGTGGTCGCGCAGCTTCGCCGGGAGCGCGGCCGGGTCGACCGGGCCGGTGCCCAGCAGCGTGCTCAGGCGGTCGTTGCGGTCGTAGGTCGTCGGCGGCCAGTGCCGCCAGGTCTCGGTCACGCCGAGCGCGGCGGGGTCGGTGAAGTGGTTGGCGTGCACCAGGACGCCCTCGCAGGCGATCTCGTTGGCCGCGACCGGGGCGAGTTCGACGTCGACGACGGCCTCGGGCCCGCCGACCATGAAGTTCGCCGAGTTCGACACGGCCTTGTCGGCCACGCCGGTGGTGAGGTGCCCGACGGCCTCGGCGACCGTCGAGCTGTGCAGTGCCCGCCAGGTCCGCAGGTGGAAGGGGATCCCGGCGCGGGTCCAGTCGTCGCTGTCGGAGGTGAGCCCGTTGACGCACAGGGCGACGCCGGCGTCGTTGACGCCGATCTTGACGCCGGCGATGCCGGCCTCGGTGAAGCCCAGGACGGTGCGGCCGGGCTCCTCGACGCGCAGCAGGGCGCAGCGCACGTCGGGGAACCAGTCCCAGTTCTGGCCGATGCGCTGGCGGCCGTCGGTGGCGGCCTCGCGCAGGATCCCGAATGAGGTGCACTCGTCGACGTCGTGGGCGACGCCGGCGGCGCTCCAGGCGCTGTAGAGGACCTCGTAGCGGGCGTTGAGGACGGTGATGGCGGCCAGTGGCTGCCCGCTGCCCTCGGCGATGCCCTCCATCATCTCCCGGTAGGCCGGGTCGGCGCGGCCGAAGACCTCCAGGTACACCGCCGCCCGCGCGTTGACCTCGGCGTCGGTGAGGCCGGCGTCGTCGTGGAGTCTTCGCGCGTACAGCGCGATGTTGGCGGCGATGTCGTCGGCCAGGGCGCGGCCGTGGGTCAGTCCCTGCTCGCGGGGGGAGCCGGACAGGGTCAGGTGCGGGAGGGGGGTGGTGGTCATGGCGGCCAGTCTTACATGGTGAGGGCCGCCATCACCTCGTCATATCTTGCCGTCCACCACTGCAGCAGGGCCGCCTGGCCGGCCAGGAGGTGGTCGGAGGCGGGGTTCTTGCGCAGGTAGTGCCATTCGACGATCCAGTTCTCGGTGAGCCGCTCCCACCACAGGCGGTGCAGGCCGTCGGCGATGGCGGGGACGCCGATGTCGAACACACGGCGGTAGCCGGCCACGAAGGTCTTGGCGCGTTCGAGGTCGAAGCCGCGCTCGTCGCCGTAGGTGAAGAAGAAGGTCGCGGCCCGGACGAGCTCGCGCGCGTAGGGGCCGATGCGCAGGCGGTCCCAGTCGAGGACGGCGATGACGTCGTCGGTGCGGTCGAGCAGGACGTTGTGCGGGTGGAAGTCGCCGTGCACGTAGCCGGCCATGGTGGTGGGGATCTGCGGCGGGCAGCGGTCGGCCAGGCGCAGGAGCATGCCGCGCTTCATGCGCAGGGTGCGTTCGGCGAGGCGGTCGAAGTCGGTGTTGCCGTTGCGGCTGTCGACCACGTCGAGGAGACGGTCGATGTTGGTCAGCGCCTGCACCGTCGGCGCCGCCGACGCCTGGTAGGGGTGCGGGGGAGTGGGCAGGGTCTGCCGCAGGGTGCCGTGGATGCGGCCGAGGGTCGCGCCCAGTTCACCGCAGCGCTCCAACGTCATCGACAGCCCCGAGCGGTGCACACCGGTCACCCAGGGGAACACCCCGTACTCGTGCCCGCCGATCAGGATCGTGTCGGTGTTGTGCTGGGTGCGCACCGGCAGCGGCACGGGCACCCCGACCTGGGCCAGCGAGCGCAGGACACGGATCTGGAAGGCCAGCTGAGGGCCCCGGACGTCGAGGAAGAGCTTGAGGACGTAGCTGCCGGTGTCGGTGTCGACACGCCAGTTGCGGTTCATCATGCCGGTGGCGACGCGGTGGATCTTGTGGACCTGGCCAAGCCGCCACTGGGCGATAACGGTTGCCGGGGGCGGCACGGAGGTCAACACCATGTCGCCACGGTATTCGGTCGTGGCCCGCTTGTGGGCACCGGAGGCCTCCGCTTGTCGATTGGGGTGAGCGTTGAGACCGCGCCCGCGCCGGGCGCGGTCTCAACCGGCGTGGAGGGTCACTCCTCGCCGTCGTCGATGTCGTCGGCCACCGGCGCGACCGGGGCGGCCTCCTCGTCTTCGGCGAGGATGCGGTACAGGCCGCGGCGGGTCTCGCCCAGCAGCGCCCGCGCCTTGTCCAGCTGACCCGGCCCGCCGGCGGCGGCGACCTGCTGAGCGGCGGTCACGACCTGACCCATGAGGCGCTGGTACTCCACCGCCTCGTCGTCGACCGACGACTGGAGCGTCTCCCACGGGTCGCGCAGCCGCTCGGGGTTGGCCTCGGCATAACCGCGGCCCTCCTCGGTCAGCTCGAAGGTGCGCTTGCCGTCGACGTCGACGGCCCGCACCAGGCCCTCGTCCTCCATCTGCTGGAGAGCGGGGTAGATCGAGCCGGGACTCGGGCGCCACATCCCGCCACTGCGGTTGCCGAGCTCCTGGATGAGCTGGTAGCCGTTGCGCGGCTGCTCGACCAGCAGGCTCAGGACCGCCGAGCGGACGTCACCGCGCCGCATCCGGGGACGGCCCCGTCTGCCGTGCTGCGGACCGAAGCCCCACGGCCCCGGCGGGGGCATCGGGGGCACGCCCCCGTGCGGAGGGAACGGCACGCCAGGTGGCATGGGAGGCACCGGCGGCATGTGCGGCGGTCCGGGCGGGAAGCCCTGGTGGTCGCGAGGGCCGTGATCCCGGCCGCGCCGGTGCCCCCGCTCGGAACGGCGGTGCGCCCGCAACTGCTCGCGCGGGTCGAGGCCGCCGCTGAACCAACGGTGTTCACGATGATCTGTCATCGGACTTCTCCTATCTATCGAAGTAAGTCAACGATATATCGAAACGGGTTCTGGTGCAACGGTGACGACACCCACCCGCCCCCACTCCACACCCACACCCGCACCACCAGCGAAGAATCCGACGAACGACCCCACCGAACAACCCGAGCAGCCGACCACCGCCACCCGCCCACACGCCACCCACACGCCCGCCGGCCACACCAGCCCCCGCACCCACCACCCGACGCACCCCACCGCCCCACGACCCACCACGACCCCCGCAGAACCCCACACCCGCCAGCACACCGCGCTCGCCACCACCGCCGCTCCCCGAAGAATCGGACGAACCCACCCGCAACACCCGACCCACCGCGCCCAACCCCGACGGACCAACACCGCCCCACAGCGGACCCACAGCCCCACCGAACCGACACCCACACCACAACGACCGCGCTCGCCCCTTTGCGCCCGGTAGGCACCCACCGCCCTTCCGTACTGCCCCCGAGTTCCCCATTCCCTGCACTCACCGGCGTCGCCCCAGCTCAAATACCCCCGTCTGCCGTCAATCACCTGTCCGGGCAATATCGGCCCTGGCACCGGTGCTCTACCGTCGGTGGACATGAGCTATGAGCAGTACGGGGGCGGCTACAGCGGGCGCCAGGAAATGTCGGTCTCGGCGGGCACCGCCTTCAAGATCGGCTTCTTCGGGGCCTTCGGAGCCGCGGTCGCGGGCATCGTCCTCTCGGTCATTTTCTTCGTGGTGGGTCTGCTGCTGGCGGCGGCCGGCGTCGGCTTCCTGGAACAGTTCAACTGATCGTCGGGGCAGCTCAACCGGCCCGGCAATGATCACCCGAGGACGCACTGGCCGTTCGGTCGGTTCCATAAACCCTTTGGCGTATCCTGTCCTGGCGTAAAGACGCCACAACAGATCCATTGCCTCTCGGTGTTCGCATAGACGACGATCGTCGGCGAACCGGAATACGCGGGCGACCCAACCCGCGTTCCCGGCATACCACCGAGAAGGGAGCCGTCGTGCATAGCCCAACACGGCGATGGCGGACCACCTTAACGATCACAGCGGCAGTGGTAGCACTGCCGCTTTTCCTGGGACAGGGAACGGCCTACGCCGACCCGGCCGGAGGCGCCGCCGACGCGGTCGCCAAGAAGGTCGACACCCAGGTTCTGTCCGAACTGTCCACCCAGGGCACGGCCGATTTCTGGTTGCGCTTCGGTGACGACGCCGACCTCGACGCCGCTCACGCGGCGAAGACCAAGGAGGCCAAGGGCGCCGCGGTCTACGAGGCCAAGACCGAATACGCCGACCGCACGCAGAAGCAGGCCCGTGAACTGCTCGCCGAGCAGGGCGTGTCCTATCAGAGCTTCTGGATCGTCAACACGATCAAGGTCACCGGCGACGCCGCGCTCGTAGAGGACCTCGCCGTCCTCGACGGCGTGGAGAGCATCAAGGCCGACGCCGAGATCCAGCTCGACGAGCCCACGGCAGGCACGGACGAAGCGGCGGTCAACGCCGTCGAGTGGAACATCACCAACATCAACGCCCCCCAGGTCTGGGACCAGTACGGCGTTCACGGTGAGGGAATCGTCGTCGCCAACATCGACAGCGGCGTCGACTACCTCCACCCGGCGGTGAACTCCAAGTACCGCGGCAAGAACGCCGACGGCACCTACAGCAACGACTACAACTGGTTCGACCCCACCGGTGTCTGCCCGACGGCGGGCGTTCCCTGTGACAACAACGGCCACGGCACCCACACCATGGGCACCATGGTCGGCGGGGACGGCGCCAACACCATCGGTGTGGCTCCCGGCGCGAAGTGGATCGCCGCCAAGGGCTGCGCGACCAGCAGCTGCCCCGAAGCCGCGCTCCTGGCGGCCGGACAGTGGATCGTGGCTCCCACCGACGCCAACGGTGACAACCCCGATCCGTCGAAGGCCCCGCACGTCGTCAACAACTCCTGGGGCGGCGGCACCAGCGACGACCCGTGGTACGAGGAGATCGTCCAGTCGTGGGAAGACGCGGGGATCTTCCCGTCGTGGTCCAACGGCAACGACGGCGAGCTCGGCTGCAACAGCAGCGGCGACCCCGGTGTCTACCCGGTCAGCTACTCCTCGGGTGCCTACGACATCAACAACGCCATCGCCGACTTCTCCGGACGCGGCCCCGGCCGTGACGGTGAGGTCAAGCCCAACCTGGCCGCTCCCGGCGTGAACGTGCGCTCCTCGGTCCCCAACGGCGGTTACCAGGCGTTCTCCGGAACGTCGATGGCGGCTCCGCACACCACCGCCGTCGTCGCCCTGATGTGGTCGGCTGCTCCGGCGCTGGTCGGCGACGTCGCCGCGACCAAGGCCCTCCTCGATGGCACCGCGCGTGACACCGAGAACCTTGAATGCGGTGGCACCCTCGCCAACAACAACGTCTTCGGTGAAGGCCGACTCGACGCCCTCGCGGCCGTCGAGGCCAGCCCTCGCGGAGGCACCGGCGCGCTCAACGGAACCGTCACCGGTGACGGAGCGCCCCTCGCGGGTGCCACCGTCGTCATCGACGGCCCGATGGACCGCACGCTGACCACCGGCGCCGACGGCAAGTTCGCCGTGGCCGTCGCCTCGGTCGGCGACTACACCGTGACGGCCAGCAAGTTCGGGTACGGCACCGACTCGGCCACCGGCACGGTCACCGAAGGACAGACGACCACCGTCGACCTCGCGCTCGAAGCCGTCCCGTCCGGGGACGTCGAAGGCGTCGTCACCGACGGCGGCGGCCAGGGCTGGCCCCTGTACGCCAAGGTCACCGTCACCGGTACCGACATGTTCACCTACACCGACCCCGCCACCGGCGAGTTCGCGCTGACGCTGCCCAGCAGCCAGCACACTCTCCACGTCGAGTCGGTCATCCCCGGTTACACCGCCGCCGACGTCCCTGTCGACGCTTCCACCGGCGCCAGCGCCGATGTGGCGCTGATCCCGGGCGCGGACTGCACCACCCCCGGCTACGAGCTCGACTACGGCAACTTGGCCCTGGCCGAGCGCTTCACGTCGACTTCGGCCCCCGCGGGCTGGACCGTGGTGAACAACAGCACCAAGGGTGGACTGCCGTGGGTGTTCAACGACCCGGGCGCCCGCAAGAACCTCACCGGCGGCGACGGCGGCTTCGCCATCGGCGACAGTGACGAGTCGGGCTCCGGCAAGGACGTCGACACCGACCTGATCTCCCCGGCCTTCGACCTGTCGGCCTCGGCGACGAAGGTCTTGACCTTCAACAGCGACCTCAACATGCTCACCGGCGACGTGGCGTCCGTTTCGGTCACCACCGACGACGGTGCGACGTGGACGAAGCTGTGGGAGTACACCAACGGCCAGGACCGTCGCGGCCCGCGCGTGGAGAGCATCGACCTCGCCACGATCGGCACCGCCACGGCCGTCAAGGTCAAGTTCCACTACGCCGGCACCTACGACTGGTGGTGGCAGGTCGACAACGTGCAGATCGGCACCCCCGACTGCGTCGCCGTCGACGGTGGCCTGGTCGTGGGCAACGTCCTCGACCAGAACGCCGGCACCACGCTCAACGGCGCCAAGGTCACCGACACCGTCTCGGGTGCCACCGCGACCACCGCGGCGACCCCCGACGACACCCAGCTGGCCGACGGCTTCTACTGGCTGTTCACCGAGGCGACCGGGTCCCACGACCTGACCGCCTCGAAGGGTGGATACCAGTCGCACACCAAGGCCGTCGACGTCGCCAACCACGGCACGACCGAAGCCGACTTCACCCTCGGTGCCGGCCGGATCGTGGTCGACAAGACCCAGCTGGACTCCGTGGTCACCCTCGGAGCGGCCTGGACGCACGACCTGAAGTTCACCAACACCGGTACCGCACCGGCGACCATCGAGATCGGCGAGAACGGCGGCGACTGGACCGCGTCGAGCACCGGCGCGCCCTTCACCGTCCTCAACCCCGACCAGAAGGCCGACCTGTCGGCCAAGCCCGCACAGGCCCCGGTCAAGCCGGAGTCGGTGCCGTCGGTGACCGCCGACGACGCGTGGGCCGCCATCGCCAACTACCCGGTGGCCGTGTTCGACGCGACCGCCTCCTACGGTGACGGTGCGCTCTACGTGGTGGGCGGCACGATCGGTGCCGACCAGACCGGCAAGGGCTACAAGTACGCCGACGGTGCATGGACGGCCATCGCCGACATGCCCACACCGCGTAACCAGCCCCAGTCGGAGTTCATCGGAGGCAAGCTCTACGTCACCGGTGGATGGCTCGCCAGCGGCGCGCCGGCCACCGAGGTCGAGGTCTACGACCCCTCCACCAACTCCTGGTCGACCGGCGCCGACAACGGCACCGGCCGTGCCGCGGCGGGCCACGCCTCGGTCGACGGTGACCTGTACCTGGTCGGCGGCTGCGCCGACGACCAGTGCGCCATGAGCAACGACGTCGTCAGCTACGACGCCGGTTCCGACTCGTGGTCGACGCACGCCGACTACCCGCTGGCCACGGCGTTCCTGTCCTGCGGTGGCCTCGACGGCACCCTGGTCTGCGCCGGCGGCTTCGACGACCAGTCGCCCACGACCGACGCTTACGCCTACGACCCCAGCGCCGACGCGTGGACGGCCCTCCCGGCCATCCCCGTGTCGCTGGCCGGTTCGGCGTACTCGGCGGCCAACGGCAAGCTGGTCATCTCCGGCGGCTGGGTCAACGGAGCGGGAACCACCAACGCCACGGTCGCCTTCGACAAGGCCTCCGGTGCGTGGGAGACCCTGCCCAACAACACCGCTCCGCGTGCTCGCACCACCGGCGCGTGCGGTTTCTTCAAGGTCGGTGGATGGCAGACCGCCTGGACCGGCACGAACAGTGCCGAGACCCTCGGCGGACTCGACGACTGCGGTGGCTCGGCCGATGTGCCGTGGCTGAAGGAGAACCCGCAGACGGTCACCGTCAACCCCGGCCAGACCGTGACGGTCAAGGTCACCACGTCGGCGAAGGCCGCTGACGGGGTCGACCAGCCGGGTACCTACACCGCCGGACTGTCGGTCAAGACCGGCACTCCCTACGGCACCATCGCCGTGGGCGTCCAGATGCTGGTCGCGCCCACAGCCAACCTCGGCAAACTGATCGGCACCATCTCGGGCAAGAACTGCGACGGGTCCACCAGCCCGATCGTGGGAGCCCAGGTGCAGGTCAAGAACGTCTCGACCGGTGTCCGCACCGACCTCAAGACCGACGCCAAGGGCAACTACGCGTGGTGGCTGAAGGCGGCCAAGTACCAGGTCATCGTCAGCAAGGACGGCTGGGCGGCCGATGTCTCGGTCTTCACCGTCAAGAAGCAGCAGATCAACGAACTGTCGTTCACGCTGGACAAGATCGGCTGCACGGCCACCAAGGTCGACGGCGGCTGGCTCATCCCGCTGATCTAACGGTTCCACCGGCCGCCGTCTCGGCGCGAAGGCATCCAGCCTCCGCACCGGGGCGGCGGCCCTTACTCTGCCCCGGTCCTCTCCAAGCCCCTGCGGCCCCGCGTTCGTGCCCGGGCGCGGGGCCCTCTACGACCTCAACGCGCCCGACACCCGCTCACCAGTCGTACCCGGCCTTCCACAAAGCCTCCGACAAGGCCTTCTGCCCCGCCAGGCTCGGATGGAAGAAGTCGATCCCCGACACGTCGTCGAGACCCAACTCGGCGTTGAACACCGCCCCCTGGTCATAGCGGCACGACGTGAACACCGCGCACGCCGCCGCCAGCGCCTGGTTGTACTCCTCGATCAAAGCCAGCACCCCCTTGCGCCGCTCCTCATCGACGAGACTGTCCGACGCGGCATCGCCCAGCATCTGCCCGCACACATCGAGGTCCCACACCCATAGCGCCCGGTCGTTGTCACGCCCCGCCTCCCACAACCGGTACAGGTTCGGAACACTGGCCACCAAGACCTTCACGTCCGGATCGGCCGCCGACAACGCCGCCAGCGCCGCCTCCACATACCCCCCGAACTCCAGCGCCGACACCGGCGTGGGATCGCAGGCGTCGTTCGCGCCGATCAGCACCGTCACGTACTCCGCCTTGCCCGCCGCCTGCCCCGCCTGCCCCGCCAGATCGGCGACCTTCGCGCCGGGCACCGCGAAGTTCAGCGACTCCACCACCTCACCCGGACGCGCCGCCTGCAACCGCAGGAAGTGACTGCCCACCGCCGGATCGGTCCCCGTCGACCAGTTCGCCTCGACGCACTCACCGATCGTCTCGCAGGAGTTCACCCCCCGCGAGATGGAGTCGCCCAGCGCCGCGATCGAGGCCGGCGCCTCAGGATTGGGCTCACCGAGCTCGGCGGCCACAGCAGGCGCCGAGGAGGACTCCGCAGGCGCCGACAGGGGAGAGTCGATACCGCAACCGCTCAAGACCAGAACAACCGCCGAGCCCAGCGCGAGGAGTGTACGGCGCATGAGTGTCCCCTTTATGCGTATCGATGGAGAGGTGCCGCCAGGGGATCGACGATAACCGACCCGCCTCGAACGACTAGCCTTGCGCACCAGACCCGACAGATGGAGGACACCCATGGCAACGGCCTCGACCACCACGGTGAGCCGCGCGAGCCTCGAAGAGTTCATCCGCCCCCGCCACAAGGCCCTGCTGATCACCACCCGCGCCGACGGCCGCCCCCAGACCTCACCGGTCGCCTGCGGCCTCGACGCCCAAGGCCGCGTCGTCATCTCCACCTACCCCGAACGCGCCAAGGCCCGCAACATCCGCAAAGACCCCCGCGTCTCGGTGTGCGTCCTGTCCGACGACTGGAACGGCCCCTACGTCCAAGCCGACGGCACCGGCGAGGTCCTCGACCTGCCCGGCGCCCTCGAACCCCTCGTCGACTACTTCCGCGTCATCTCCGGCGAACACCCCGACTGGGACGACTACCGCGCCGCCATGACCCGCCAGGGCAAGTGCCTCATCCGCGTCACCGTCCAACGCTGGAGCCCGGTCAGCACCGGCGGATTCCCCGCCCACCTCGACATGTCCCAGAACACGGCCTAGATCGTTGATGTGGAATTAGTGGGCATGACGAAGGGCGTCAGGATCGGTGTGTGAAGACTGATCTGGACGCCCTTCTGACTGCACTGTAC